>NZ_QTMM01000003.1:0-271815 GCF_003635445.1 Parabacteroides sp. AF17-3
CATGAAACATCCATGAAATAAATTTCGTCCAAGAGAATGTAAATAGGGGGGTATTGTTTACTTTAGTGTCATTCACTCGAAAAAACGAATGCAATGAAAACAGTACCTTTTGAACAAGTCATCCTCCGGGGTTGTGGAATAGATGTCCACAAGGACATGGTAGTTGCTACGATAAGTGGCGAAGGTCTCAAAACTGAAACCCGCAGTTACAAGACCTTCAGTAGTTCTTTGACAGAATTAAAAGAATGGTTATTATCCAGTGGCATTACGCATGTAGCCATGGAAAGTACCGGTGTTTACTGGAAGCCGGTTTATAAGATTCTTGAATGTCCTGATATGAAAGTCTGGATCGTGAACGCACGGCACATCAAGTATGTTCCCGGGCACAAAACGGATAAAAAGGATAGTGCCTGGATTTGCAAACTGCTTTTAGCAGGTTTGTTGAAACCGAGTTATATCCCGGAGCGTGAACAACGTGAGCTTCGTGATTTAACCCGTTACCGTAACAAGTTGATCCAGCATGTATCTTCTGAGAAAAACCGTATTGTTCGTATCCTGGAAGATTGTAACATCAAACTTTCCAGCGTGGTGTGCAGCCTGGACGGAGTCGTGGCGAACAAGCTGATAGATATGTTGATCGATAAGGGTCATGTAACAATGGATGACATAACTTGCATCTATCATAAAAAACTTGAAGCCAGTCCGGAACTTCTTTATCAGGCTTGTGAAGGCTTTATAGAACCGCATCACATCTATATGTTGCAGACCATCCGTAAAGATATGGAACAGACGAAAGCCATCATAGCTGACCTTACCTGCCGTATAAAAGAGGTTTTATCTCCTTATGAGAATGTGATGGAACTCTTGCAGAAGATCCCCGGACTTAGCCGGAAAACGGTTGAAGACCTGATAGCAGAGATAGGTGTGGATATGGAAGCTTTTCCAACCGAAAAGCACCTGGCTTCGTGGGCCGGTGTCTGTCCTGGCAATAACGAGAGCGCAGGTAAAAAAAAAGTGGTAGAACCACCCATGGCAACAAACAGTTGAAAGCCGTAATCACGGAGGCTGCGTGGGCAGCCACCCGTACCAAGAACACCTTTTACAGTGCACGTTATCACCGTTTAGCCGCCCGTCGAGGGAAAAAGAGGGCTTTAGTAGCAGTAGGACACTCGATCCTGAAATCGGTATGGCATGTACTGAAAGAGGCTTGTGAGTATAAGGAACTCGGTGCGGAATATCTCAACCAAAGGATGGAGCAGAAACGGAAAAATTACTTGAAGAAAGAGCTGGAAGCACTTGGCTATAAAGTTAAAATCAGCCGTGATGATGGTCCAATCCCAGAAGTAGGTTAAAAACATAGAGAAGGTCGATTTTTACTGGCTTGTTGTCGTAAGAAACAGCAAGAGGTCGCTCATGAAACTGATCTCAACTGCTAAGCGGTCAAGACTGCGAGTCCTTTAACGCGTGTATGAAATTTTTTTTCTTAGCTGTTGTAAAATTATAAAATGCCCAAAGATAATAGCCAACCGCATTTGTATCTATACAAGTGCTCTCTTTTGTTTTGTCTGAACTCTAAAAAAATCAATTTATTAATGGTTTAAACGGCTCTCTTGAGATAGGGAGCGCAATTTATTTACATATGAAACATTTTACTTATTATCTGCTTTGTATACTTTTTTTTTCATGTGTGGAAGATTCAGACACTAGAGATTGTGTTAGTTTTTCACAAGTAGATCCTTTTCTAAAAGTATTTAGAGAATCAAACTTTTTTCCGGAATACAACGAAACAGAAGAAGTGGCGGCAGGCGAACATGCCACATTTCAGTTTGTTGTCCGTAGTTCTGAAACGTTGAAGGAGTTGTCAATCGAAGTGTCTCTTTTTACAAATGAGCAAGGAAAGACGTTGCCGGCTGTACGTTCAGGATTCGTTGATTATGTAAGGGTAAGCCGTCAGACTCCTGACCGGGCAAAAGATGCGCTAACCTCTTTTTCCCATTATTATCCGGATCCTATCATTGAAAAAGACCAATGGAATGTCGCACGGGATATAGCGCAACCTATCTGGCTGACAGCAAGTGTTCCGGCCAATACTACTCCCGGCAATTATAAGGCAACTTTTCGTTTAACCGGAAGGGCAGGGAACAAACGAATCAAATTGGAAAAAGAGATCCGGATAAAAGTGCATCCGGTCGTTTTGGAAGAACCCTCCTTGTGGGTAACCAATTGGTTTAGTACCTCTTCTGATAAAATGAAGGTATTTAATGGAGGAAAAGAAGTAGAACTTTATTCTCAAGAATACTGGAATATGGTTGAAAAATTAGCTTTGAAACTAAAAGAATGCTATTCAAATGTAATACTGATTTCTCCTTTACAATATATTGAATGTATAGAAAAATATGGCATTTATTCATTTGACTATACGCAATTTGATAAAATAATTTCGATATTCAAAAAAGCAGGCGTATTAAAAATGATCGAAGGAGGACATATTGCAGGACGTTCCAGTAATTGGGATAGCCAGTTTGAACCCTATGTGCCTGAATATGAAGATGGGAAAAAAAAGATGATCCAATATCCGATTTCATCTAAAAATGCGCAAAATTTTTATAAGCAATTCATTCCTAGCTTGATGTCCCATTTAAAAGAACTGAAAGTAGGAGAAATATATGCACAACATATTGCAGACGAACCTATTAGTTCAAACATAAAAAGTTACGTAGAAATAGCTCGTTTTATTAAGCAGCTGGCTCCGGAAATTAAAATTATCGAAGCTTGCCATTCACATGATTTGGAAAATACGTTAGATATATGGGTCCCACAGTTGAATTTCTACAAAGACGGTTATGACTTTTATTGCGACCGTCAGAGGAAAGGTGACGAAGTATGGTTTTATACTTGCCTGGCTCCTCAGGGAGATTTTGTCAATCGCTTCTTGGAGCAGCCTCTCATTAAAACTCGTTTGATTCATTGGCTTAATTACAAATACGGAGCAACCGGTTATTTGCATTGGGGATTCAATCAGTGGTTTTCCGATAACGATCCTTATAAAGAAACAACTACAATGAATATGGAAAGCGGAAATACCTTACCAGGAGGAGACAGTTGGATTGTTTATCCGGATAACGGCAAACTGTATGGTTCAATTCGTCTGGAAGCCATGCGTGATGGAATTGCAGATTATACTTTATTAAAGATGTTGGAAAAGAAAGATCCCGAACTGGCTAAAGAGCTTTGCCGTTTGACTGTATTCCATTGGACTCTTTATGACACCGATGGAGATCATTTTCGTAAAACCAGAAAACAAATATTGGAGGCATTGTCAAAGTAGTTAGAAACATTACAAAAATTATAGATCATGAAACTGTTGAAACTTATTTTCTCTCTGCTATTGTTGGTAATGGTGGCAGGGTACGGTGAAGAAGAAGAGTGCCAAAATAAGGTATTACCTTTTTTTGATGGTGAAGAGTATGTGACAGAAACGTTGGTGGATCGAATTTGCTTTTACGAACGGACTTATTATTGTAAAGGGGAAGATGTGGAGTATTTGTTTTTTTGTTATTCGTATGATGCAGAAGAGTGGTTTAGTATTCCTGAATTAATTGAGGATAAAAATGGAGATGGCAAGATAAGTTCCGAAGAAAGTATTGCTTGTAATGATTATCTTAGAACATTGGTGGATAAAAATCAAGATGGAATAATTGATGCAGCCGAATCACAAAGGTTAAGTGATATTCAGCGCCATTATGCCGAATATACATTTGCAATCAATAAGGCTGATTATATTCGAATGGGAGGAAAAGATCTGAAGCAGGGACAAAAAGTTACAATGACTGTCGATTTGACGAATGTTAAAGGCTATTATAAGGTTGATTATTGTGGAGATGTGGCACCGACGATAGGTTATATGTTATGGTCGTCTCATTTCGGAATTTATGTGGGTTCTCATGTGAAAAAGGCTTATTTGAAAACAATCCATAAATAGCAAAAGATATGAAGAATTTAATTTTAATATTAGCCTTGTTACTGACATTACAAGGGTATGCTCAGCAACGTATTATTGGAGGAAATGAAATTAGTATAACAGAACGTCCTTTTCAGGTTCATATTGAAAAAAAAGATATTGAAAATACTTATTATGGTGGCGGTTGTATAATAGCTCCTCAATGGATTCTTACAGCTGCACATGTTGTCTGTTTTGATGATACAGAACAAAAGGTTGGAGTGGAAGATTTGAAAATTCGATATGGCTCAAGTAGATGGACAGAGGGTAATATAATGTTTGTTGATCAGATAGTATAAGGTTTTGATTCACAGATAAAAAGAAAACAAATATTGGAAACATTGTCAAAGTAGTTAGAAACATTATAAAATTATAGATCATGAAACAATTGAAACTTATTTTTTCCCTGCTGTTGTTGGTAATGGTGGCAGGGTGCGGTGAAGAAGAATGTAATGGTTGGCAGAAAATTCCTTTTTTTTATGGAAAGGAACAAACTATTGAAGAACTGAAAGAAATAACTTGTTTTTATGAAATGAGTTATTATTGTGAAGTCGATGATACAGAATACATGTTTTTTTGTTACGCAGATGATGCCGAGGAATGGTATAGTATACCTGGACTAATAGCAGACAAAGACGGTGATGGAGAAATTTCTAGGGAAGAATACAAAGATTGGGAAAATTATGTATATCATATTTTAGCTGATCTAAATAAAGATGGTGAGGTTGATTGGGATGAATCTCATCAAATAGATAACCGTTTACGTCATTATGCTCAATATGTATTCGGTATAAACAAAGCTGATTATATAAAACTCGGTGGAAAGGAAATACGCCAAGGAGAAAAACTAGTTATGACTATTGATTTAACGGACGTTAGAGGGAGAATAAGGACTGTCACTTGTGATGGTAGAGAAGTACTGTTAGCTAATATTATTGGGTCTTCTCATATGGGAGTGTATACTACTTCTAATCTTCGAAAAGCTTATTTGAAAGAAATACATTAAGACAAGTAATAGTATGAAAAATTTGATTTTGGCATTAGTTTTGTTGCTAGCATTTGAAGGATATGCTCAACAACGTATTATTGGAGGAAATGAAATTAGTATAACAGAACGACCTTTTCAGGTAGCTGTGTGTAAAAATTATATTTTTAGTGGGGGAGGGTGTATAATTGCGCCTCAATGGATTCTTACGGCAGCGCATGTTGTTTGTTTAAAAGATACAGAACAAACAGTAGGAATGAATGAATTGGAAATTCGATATGGCTCAAGTAAGTGGATAAATGGTTATTCTGCATTTGTTAATCAAATTATCGTACATCCGGAATACAATAGCTCATCATTGAAAAATGATATCGCACTGGTTCATTTATCTTCTCCATTGCCATTTTCTTCCACTTGTCAACCCATTGTCTTGTCTGATATGGTGGGATTGACTTCGGGGGAAGCTATTGTTTCTGGATGGGGAAATACTTCTGTAGATGTGAAAAATAGTCTTAGTGAGATTTTAAAAGCTACAACTGTATCTTTAATACCTTATACACATAGTTCAGTTAGATTTTCAAATTCCGGACCATGGCAATTGTTTGCAGCCGCTTCTCAGACGATGCATTTAAGTGGAGATAGTGGTGGCCCTTTAACTGTATCTTCTGAAAAGTACGGAAGAATTCTTGCTGGAGTAGTGAGTTTCAGTGCTAAAACGGATCAGCAAAGTCACCCCAGTGGTTATGCCAATGTCGGTTATTATCGTGAATGGATTCGTCAACAAACAGGTATCGGTATGCCTACCATTACTGGAAATGATATTATTCATACAGAAGGGAATTATGGTTTTTCCGGATTATTTTGTCCGTCAATAAATGCTAGCTGGAATATTTCCAATAGAGGTATTGCAACGATTAATTCTTCCGGACGGGTAATTCGTCAAGGTACAGCTTCTGGACAGGTCAAACTGACTTCCGTAATAAATAATTTTGGTATCCCTATTACATTGACACGCGACATTCTTATCGGTCTTCCCCCTTTCGATATCTCCTGTTTGCAACAATCGTTAATGGAGAATTACCGGGTAGGAACTACCTATAACTTCTTTGCCGATCCGCAATGGGGAGATGGGATTTTGGCAAACAACAGACTTACGTACGATTGGGGATATTCGAAACTTAGCTCTACCGGGCAAGCCGGAGAATGGATTCGGGTAAATACTTATAATAACGCTTCTTTTGTTGATATGCAACCGGCTTTCAGGTTCACAGAACCGGGTACTTACCGCATCGAAATGTATGTACGCGATGGTTCTGTGACAAGCGGCATGAATTCCAAAACGATAACCGTTACAGGTAATTATTATTCGGTTTATATGAATCCGGCTTGTACGCAGTTGACTTTTACACCGCAAATACAAGATATGGAAAGTGAAATTCTACCATCCCTATTTTCAACCCTCTATTCATCGACTGTAAAGGTGCATATCTATAGCGATACTTCTTTGAAATTCTCGACAATACTTTCTGCAACGAATGATACAAATATCGACATCTCTTCTTTGGATAAAGGTATTTATTATCTGGTTATATTGAAAGATAATGCTGTCATCGAACGGCATAAGATTTTAATTCGCAGATAAAAAATAAAGGCCCATTTTCATAAATGAGACCTTTACAAATTAACCAAAACCTTAACTATGAAAAAATTTATTTGTTTCATTTTGATATTGCAAATATCATGATTGTTTTTTTATGTGCAAATATTTCTTGTGTTTTTTTAATATTGTGAGTGAAACCATCTTCTTATACACACCACCTCTTCACTCCTTATAACAACCGCGAAAAAAATCGTGTTAAAATCGCATTAACATAGACTGCCGAAAAACGGCCCATTTGTTAAAGAATTACCTCCCTTTTACCCCCAATCGTAAGGAGTGGAGGTTAAACGGACCTTTAACGGAGGTTCAACGGAGCTAATACGGAGGTAAGACGAGGATATTTTGTGTTAAAATCGATAGGGATATTTGTGAATGTTTAACAGGTTTCGCGTGAACACTGTTTGGACGTTTTAAAAAAGGGCACGACCTGAAAGCTGGTGAGACGCTTGACAATTTTTCTCATCAGCACTGCTACATAGGCAAATAGATATGATAAGGATAAATAAGTTACGTGTTACTATTATTTTTTTTCTACCGTTATAAAGTCTTGCTTCCTATATAAAGCGAGCATTTCCACTCTTTTGGAATTTTTATTGCCTTCTGCTTCTAGAGGATTTGACCAGCTTTTTTCGGCAATAGAGGCTAAATGTTTAAATAATAGTTTTCTGTCGTCCTTGGAATCGCTGATATTGGATTTTCGGATGATTTGTTCCAGATAGAAAGGAAGATTGGATATAATGCCATCTGATCGCGTCATTCCGCTTGAAATCGTAATCTTTTTAGAATGGGCATATGAAGTCATGTTTTCTAATCCCTGCTGTATTTCCGGTGTTCTATCGTAAGGTTCTTGTATAAAATGAAGTCGGTTTATTTTTAACATGGCCATACAATCGATCAATTGTTCGAGATTATTCTTTGGGATGAGATTGAAAGGTGTGTGTAGTACTATTGTCCGATTGTTATATCGGGGACCGTCATGTATAGTCATTCCCGGAACATTCCATTGAATGTTTTTTACCGGTGTTTGGCTGTTTATTGCCGGAGGAAGCAGAAAGCGCAAAGTTTGTATCGCGTAAAAAAATCCTTTGTTTCCTGAAGCTTCTACCAGAATACAGGATGGACTGATGTTTAGTTTATAATGTTCTGCCGACAAACTCATGTCTGTACGGAATATGATATCAGCCTGTTTTTCTTGTATCGCTATTTGAGGACTGAATCCGGCTGCTTGATTAAATATACCGGTCAATTCTTGGGCAATCATAGCCTGTTTTTCATTTTCGACACTAATAAGGGTTGTTGGATCGAATACAAAATCCCCCTTATCTAATACACTCTGTTGAGGTAAAGGAATGATTTCCGGCTTTTCGTCCGGTAAGATGCATTTAACGAGCATCATAATCAAAAAAATAGAATATATACCAACTCTGAGTAACATAAAAAACTTTTAATAGTACACTTTTTGTTTAATTTTACCTGTTACAAATCTATGCTTTTGGGGTATTTCCCTATGTTCGATATCGTTCTGGAAAATTCAGGAATCGTTTTTTTATGCTATATAGGTATTGTATTTCGGACGATTTTGTATTTTTGTCGAACAATGGGTGATATATAGTTATGCAAATATTAGGGAAGTATTCACAATTAAATCTATTATTGTTTTTTATATTCTTAACGGGGGGGCTTTGTGCAACCCCCAAATATTATTTTAAACAGATTTCTTTACAGGACGGATTATCGCAGTCTTCTGTAAAGTGTGTATTGGTAGATGACAGGGGCGTTATATGGATCGGTACCCGCTTCGGGTTAAATCGTTTTGACAGGGAAAAGGTAACGGTTTATCAGGAGGAAAAAGACAATCCGCATTCTCTCCCTTATAATGACATCGTTTTTCTGGAAGAAGATGCGGAAAGACATATTTGGGTTGGAACCAGTCGCGGACTCGCTTATTTCGATCGTGATACCCAAAAATTTATACGTCAGAAAATAGATGGTGAACCGGTGGTTGTAACTTGTTGTTTTCTTATGCCGGATGGAATCTATTTTTTAGGAAAGAAAGGGGGATTTTGTTATTCCTATGCAGAAAAAAGGATTTTTAAATGTCCGGAAAAGGGGCAGTTACCTGATTTATTACCCAATTATGCTTTTTTGTATAATAAAGAGAATAGGAAGGTTTTGTTTTCTTCTTTGGGAAGTGGGCTTTGGTGGTATTATCTGGATACCGGAGAGATAGAGCAGGTCTCGTTTATTCAAGAAAAGAATATTTCTTCCATGTATCTGGATTCACAGCAGAGGATTTGGGTGGCAGTTTATAATAAAGGTGTATATTGCTATAGTTATGACGGAGAGCTATTGGAACATCTGGAAGCACCAGACAGGTTGACTCATAATATCGTACAGGATATGCGGGAAAAAGATGGTGAACTTTGGCTGGCGACAGATGGAGGAGGTATCAATATTTATAATTACAAGAATAAGTCTGTGAAAGCTATCATGCATCTGCCTGGCGATCATCACTCTCTTCCGGTAAATTCTTTTGCCAGTCTTTACATTGATGATGAAGATAACATATGGGCTGGTAGTATCCGGGGGGGACTGATAGGAATCAAACCCGTTTTTATGACTACCTATCGGGATGCTCCTCCCGGGGTGTCTTATGGATTAAGTTTCCAGTCGGTTACTTCCATGTATGAAGATACGGACGGGAAAATCTGGATGGGAACAGATGGTGGTGGTCTTAATTTGTTTGATCCGGTAAAGGAAATGTTTCAGAAATATCCTAAAACATCGGATATGAAAATTGTTTCCATTATGCCCTATAGTGACTCGGAATTGTTGTTGTCTTTATTTGGTGTCGGCCTTTGTCTTTTTAATAAAACGACCGGAGAATGCCGGGAGTTTCGGTTAAACTGGGGGAATGTTCGAAATGATTTATTTCTGCTAGGGAATGCGGTTCGTTTGTATCGTGTGGATGAAAACCGTTTTTACCTTTTAACAGATAATTATTTTTGTGTGTATGACATAAAAAAACAACAATTCGAATCTTTGCCGGAAGATATGATACCTCATAATTTTTTAGCTCCTTGTTTTGTTTCTGGCGATTCGTGTTACATAAGTTCTTCTAAGGCTATATATGTGTTGGACTTTCCGCATAAACAGTTACGTCCGCTATTCGTGACAAAGGAAGAATTCGGAACAATTATTTCGGTAAAACAAGATAAAAATAAACGTTTTTGGTTGGGGACTTCTTCCGGATTATATGTATATGACCGCATTACACAAAAGATAGATACTGTTGATACGAAGCGTTTTATCGGGATTACGTCTTTAGCTTTCGATACTTATGATCGTCTTTGGGTGAGTACTCATGAAGGGTTATATGCGTATGTTTCTCAGGAGGAACGTGTGATCGTTTTCGGAGAATCCGATGGTGTTTTTACACGTGAGTTTTTACCGCAGCCGGCTTTAAAAACCTCTTCCGGAGATATTTATATTGCAGGTGTGGATGGAGTTGTAAGAATACGACCTGATCAGGAATTCCAAAAGGAAGAAGATTTTTCCGTCAGTTTGATCAATCTGGCTTTGGATGGTTCGCCAATTCATCCGGACGGCATATTTGGAGAACAAGTCATTTCCGTCCCATGGGATTATGCTTCTCTGGGACTGAGTGTCATCGTAAAAGAGAAGGATTTGATGCGGAAAAAATTGTTCCGTTTTGCCATTAAGGGGGATCGTGAGGAACTATTGGAGACTTCCAGCCATGCATTTTCGTTTCCGGCTCTTACTCCTGGTAATTATGAATTATGGGTTTCGTATGGGAAGAGGAACGGAGATTGGAGTGTACCATTGAAATTATTAACCGTTAATGTGGTTCCTCCTTTGTGGCAGCGGGTATGGTTTATAGCATTAATGATTGCCGTAGTTCTGATAATAACCGGATGGGGTATCCGTTTGATAATGGAGAAGAAGGAGCGCGAACTTGCTTGGGCGATGAAAGAACATGAACGTAAGTTCTATGAGGAGAAAGTTCGCTTTATGGTTAATATCAGTCATGAACTGCGTACGCCACTGACCTTGATTTATGCCCCACTTAAACGTTTGTTGAAATCCGGAAAAGTGACGGATGAAGATGTGTCTCGCCAATTGAACGGCTTGTTGTTGCAGACCAGCCGGATGCGGGAAATAGTAGATATGGTGCTCGATGCCCAAAAATCGGACACGAACGGTGATGTCATGGATATCTGTTTTTACAATCTCAATGATTGGATACGGTCGGTAACGGATGATTTCATTCCGGAATTTGAAGCTCGTGGAATTAGCTTGGAATTCAAGTTGGATACTTCAGTGGAGAAAGTCCCCTTCGATGCTTCTAAATGTCGTGTCGTTTTATCTAACTTATTGATAAACGCGATGAAGTTCAGCGGACCGAATACTCTATTAGTTATTTGTACAGAACGCATAGGAACAAATGTGCGTATTTCTCTTGCTGACCAAGGTATTGGATTGGAACATGTAGATATGGACCGTCTTTTTTCCCGTTTTTATCAAGGTGACCATGATCGTAAAGGTAGTGGAATCGGATTGGCTTATGCTCGTAAATTAGTGGAGTTGCATGGAGGTAATATTGGGGCTTATAATAATGAAGACGGTGGTGCGACTTTCTATTTCGATCTACCGCTGGAACAGGCCTTTGTCTCGGGAGAGTCGAGTGAGGTAGTCGGTTTTGATCTGGAGAATGCCGGTGTGACGGCAGAGAATGCTGGGGTAGGGCAAGCCGATATATCGCTTGCGAAATACACCTTACTAGTGGCCGAAGATGAAACAGATTTACGCAACTATCTGTCCGGTGTTTTGCAGGCTGAGTTTAAAGAAGTTTATGTGGCAGCAGACGGAGAAGAAGCATGGGAACTTTTGGGGCAATATCAGCCGGATATTATAGTGAGTGATGTGATGATGCCTCGGACAGATGGCTATGAACTGTGTCGCCGGATCAAAAACGATGTGACAGTTAGTCATATACCTGTCGTTTTACTTACAGCCCGAGCAGATCAGGCGAGTTCGCTCGAAGGGTATAAGTCTGGTGCGGATATATACCTGGCAAAGCCGTTTGATGTAGATTCTTTGTTAGTAATTTTGCAGAATATATTGAAACAACGCGATCAGCTTCGTGCACGTTATCGGGAGTCCGGTTGTCTGTTCTCTCCTAAAGAGGATGCTGTAAGTAATGCGGATGAACAGTTTATGCAAAAATTGAATACGTTGATTCGTGAGAATCTGACTAATCCGGATTTGAATGTAGCTTTTATTGCTTCAGGGATGGCTATGAGCCGTACGACGCTTTACAGCAAGTTTTGCCATTTGTCGGATATTTCAATTGGCGATTATGTGATCAGGTTCCGGATGGTCGAGGCAACCCGCCTGCTTTCCTCTCATAAAGAAATGAGTATTCAGGAGGTTGCAGATCGTGCCGGTTTTTCCAGCGCTCGTTATTTTAGTACGGCTTTTAAACAGAGTTACGGGATGACACCGACTGAATATCGTCGTAATAATTAAGTCGGGTGTAGATAATCGGGATTTTTGCTTTTATTGTAATCATTTAGATTTAAAGTTTATATTTGTAGAAAAAACAGGGACAAATTGCTATTTTTCAGACGTAACATATCGAGTTATTCCGACAGTGAGTTGGTACGATTATATAAGGAAACCGGGGAAAGTGATTATTTCGGTGAATTGTATAACCGTTATATCCCGTTGATTTACGGTTTGTGTCTGAAATACTTGCAGGAAGAGGTCAAGGCACAGGATGCTGTGATGCAATTATTTGAAGACTTGTTGCCTAAACTGTCACGTTACGAGATACGGGAATTCAGAACCTGGATTTACAGTGTGGCGAAGAACTATTGTTTCCAGTTGCTCCGGAAAGAAAATCTGGAGATAGCAACTGATTTTGACCAACAATTTGTGGAAACGTACGATATTTTGCATCTATTAGATAAGGAAGAAACAAGCGACGATGCCCGTACGGCAGCCCTCAAGCATTGCATGGAGAAACTGCCCGAACCGCAGCAACGTTGTATCCTCTCTTTCTTTATGGAAGAAATGTCGTACGCCGATATCATGGAACAGACCGGATATCAGCTGAAAAGTGTAAAAAGTTATATTCAGAATGGCAAACGCAATCTGAAAAGTTGCATAGAAAAGAGAATGGCACAATGAAAAGTCTGATGCAATACATACAAGGCTCACGAAAAGGCAAGGAAGCCCATCGCCTGGAAAAAGAGGCGATGAAAGATCCTTTCCTGTCGGATGCGCTCGACGGTTTCCAGACCGTAGAGGGTAATCACGTGGAAAGTATTGAAGAGATGCGCCGCCGGATTTCCCGCCGTACCCGTTCGCACCGCGACAGCATAACGAAATGGAGTATTGCTGCCAGCCTGTTGATTTGTTTAGGTTTCGGTAGTTATTTTTGGCTGGACAGACAATTAGGTATGCCGTCACAGTCACCGCTGGCGGTTGTTATGGAGGAACAGGCGGCTCCGTTACAACAAGCACCGTTGGCGGGTATTGCAGCCGATTCTATGCAAGAACATGAAAGCGCTTCGGGAGCAGGGGAGGCCAAAGCGAAGGTCTCTGAAGGTATCCCTCAGCCACCGGCTCCTGCTGTTGCAGCAGCCTCCGTAGCCCAGGTAGAAGTTTATTCCGCACCTTGTGAAGATGTCGCTGTAGCCGATATAGTTGCGGAAGAGGAAGCTCCTGTAGCAGCTAAGGCCTTAACCCGTTCGATGCCCCGGCATATACCTCAGCCGGTAATCGGCGAAGAAGCCTATCGCGAATATCTGAAAAAGGAACTTATCCATCCGCAGGATTCCCTTTGCAAAGGAGTGAGCGGAACAGTCGTTGTTGAATTCTATATCAATAAAAAAGGACGCCCTGTCGATTTGAAAGTAAAACAAAGCCTGTGTGAATCGGCCGATAAGGAAGCCCTCCGTCTGATTGAAAAAGGACCGGACTGGCAGGTGGATACGGCTAAGGTGTTTGTCCCGGTTGTTTTTGTTCCGTAACTTCTATCATCTGTGTTTCTTTTCCCAGTTTAAATTCCCCATATTTTTTTATTACGTGGGGAATAATCCCCATTGCAGTGGGAAACAATCAGTAAAGTGACTAGGTTGTGTTGACAAAGTGTTCCTGAAATTCATATGGGAATGGAAAGAAAAGTGATAAATCTTGCCCGATTGTTTAAAAGTTAGAATAATATGTTACTTTTGCTAAAGTATAGAATTTGCAGAATTAGATATGGTTTATCCCCAAGATACATTTGAAAAAATATATAAGCTGTACTATCCGAAGATGTTTGCATTTGCTAAGAATTACATATCGGCAAATGAGGATGTGGAAAATATAGTGCAGGATGTCTTTTTGGTACTTTGGGAGAAAAAAGATGAACTTGAATTGTCCTGTACACTTACTACCTATTTGTTTACCCTGGTTAAAAACAGATGCCTTAATTTCTTGAGACATAAACTTATAGAAGAGGAATATAATGCTCAGATGAAAGAAGAATTGGGTTTCAAACTATATGCTTTGGAATCGATGGAGTATTCATATCATTCGGAAAAGGAGTTGCAGGAGATCATTCAGCGGGCTTTGGATACATTGCCGGAACGTTGCCGGGAGGTGTTTATAAAAAGCCGTATCGAGGGATTAAAGTATAAAGAAATATCAGAAGAGTTAGGAATATCTGTAAATACAGTTGAAAACCATATTGTTACAGCATTGAAAAAGCTACGTGTAGAACTGAAAGATTACTTGCCCTTGCTTTTGTTCTTGGTTAATTAATGTTTATTTTGAACTGCTTTATAGTGGTCTGTCTCCCGGTAAGGGTTTAACTTTATAAATGGAAGAAAATATGCATGATCTGTTATCTAAATATTTGACAGGAGATATTTCATCAGAAGAAAAGCAAACTCTTTTTCTGTTATTAAAAGAAAATACAGAACTAAAGAAAGAAGCAGCCGATATACAAAATCTGTCGGCACTTGTTTCTATAGTCCGGGAGGAGCATCCTGCTTCTGATATGCAATACCGGTCGTTTGTTCATTTGAGGAAAAAACGCACATTCTTATTTAATATGCGGAAAATAGCCGGTTATGCGGCTATCATGGTGTTCTCTGTTTTGTCAACTTATTTATTAATGACAAATATGGGAGGAAGAGGCGAAGAACTTGCCCGTTACCAGGAGTTTTCAACCCCGCCCGGTCAGCGTGCCAGGGTATTGCTGGCCGACGGTACGGAAGTTTGGTTGAATGCCAATTCAACATTGCGCTATCCCGAACGTTTTGATTTGAAGCAACGGGAGGTAGAGTTGCATGGAGAAGCCTTTTTTGAAGTAGAAAAGAATAAGGAGAAACCTTTTGTTGTCAGGACAAGCAAAATGGATATACAGGTAACCGGAACAAAATTCAATGTGAGCGCTTATGAGGCGGAAAAGTATTTTGTTACCTCTTTGGTTGAGGGAGCGGTTTCCATTTCTTGTGCAAACGACCGGAATCGTACTTTTTCACTACGTCCGCAACAGCAAATTATAGTGTCGGATTCTTCATCGGAAGTTGCCTTATTTGAGAATACCGATTTTCTGTCGTGGAGAGAGGGCGTATTTGTTTTTGATGATATGTCGTTAACAGATATTATTAAGAAACTGGAGTTGTTTTATGATGTGTCGATTGTTGTGAAAAACACGAAACTGGGTAACTACCGTTATACCGGAAAATTCAGACAAAGGGATGGAGTGGAAAGCGTTTTGCGGAAATTACAGATAGTATATCCGTTCACTTATACAAAGGATGATGAGCGTAATCTGATTGTTTTACAATAAATACTCTGATATCGAAAATATCTGTTACAGAGTCGTGGCATTGTCTATGACGGCCATTCGTATGACCTTAACAATACTTGTGTAATGCAAAACAAAGTCATGAAGAAGATCGGCGAGTAATCAAAGTTAAACGCTGGAAATATGGCTTGTTTGTTAAATTATGTTTAATTTGTTGCCGGTTATAGTGGCGTTTTTGATCTGATGGGTTTAACTTAATAGAATCTGAAAATATGTGTAACCTTAAAATAAGATGCCTATGATTTAAAAGAAATAAGAAGCCTTTTTTATATAAAAAAGCAGACAGGTGTTCCAGCACCTGTCTGCTTTTTTATATAAAAAAGCAGACAGGTGTTCCAGCACCTGTCTGCTATACATCTAACACTCTTAGTCGAAAAAAGTATTAAACATTTAATTTTACAAAGGTATGGAAAAATATGCTTTGTCAATCTTTTTGTATCAAAGAAAACATTTAAAGAAGTTTTTAAATATTATGAGAATTTCTACATTATTACTGTTTGTCTGCATTTTTGCATCTTATGCGTCGGATTTAAGTTCGCAGACGGCAAAAGTAAATATTGCAAACACTCGTATGACGATCGGAGACTTTATCAAACAGGTTGAAAAGGAAACTGGTTATATGTTTGTTTATAATAAAGGGGAGATTGACGCAAACAGAACGGTTTCTTTAAAGAAAGGGAATAACACAGTCGGCGACTGTCTGAACAGAATATTCGATGGAACCGGCGTGTCATTTGTTTTTGATGACGGATATGTTGTTTTGACGAAACACTCACAAACACAAGCCGCAGTATCCCAGCAATCCGGTAAACTGGTCAAAGGGGCGGTAACCGATGAAAGTGGCTTGTCGGTAATCGGAGCCAATGTCTTTATTAAAGGTACAACAGTTGGTACGATCACGGATATGGAAGGTAACTTTAGTTTGGAAGTGCCTTCGGATAATGATATCTTAGTGATTTCATACATTGGTTATGTAGAACAGCAAATTCCGGTAAAAAATAGAAAAAACTGGTCCATTGTACTGAAAGAGGATGCACAGAACCTGGATGAAGTAGTGGTCGTGGGATACGGTACACAACGGAAGGGAAATATTGCTACGGCTGTGACAACGATTAAGTCGGATGTTCTTCAGAACCGTCCTGTCCAGACGGTCGGTGAAGCTCTGCAAGGGCAGATTCCGGGCTTGAGTGTAACGGCAAAAGGTGCCCCGGGTGAATCCCCTAAACTTCAACTGCGCGGATCTTCCGTTTTGAAGTCGGATAATTCTTCTGAACCTTTGGTGTTGGTCGATGGAGTTCCTGCCGATTTTAACTTCTTGAATCCGGAAGATATTGAGAGTATTAATGTACTGAAAGATGCAGCATCTTCGGCTATTTATGGTTCACGGGCCGCAAATGGTGTATTGCTGATAACCACAAAACGCGGTAAGATGGGTAAACCAACTTTCCGTTATAACGGCTCGGTGGGAGTTAATACGCCGATGTATATGCCGCAGTCGATCAGTTCAGCGGAATATGCAAGAATAAAGAATGAGGCGGAGAGAAATATGGGACGTGCTCCGATTTATACCGATGAAGATATTTCAAAGTTTGCCAACGGTACGGATCTGAATCGTTATCCGAACACAAACTGGTTGGATTTGGCGATACAGAACAGCGTTACGACGCGTCATGGTCTGGAGGCTTCCGGTGGTACGGAAAAAGTGAGATATCTGGTAAGTGCGGGTATAGATCATCAGACTGGCATTTTCCCGAATACTCAACAGAATGTATTCAATGTGCGTTCGAGTACGGATATTTCGATCACCAAAAAGTTTGGTATCTCTTTTGATATACGTTATCAACTGAGGGATATGGATGCCTTGAATAATCAGGAAGATATTTATAAACAGTTGATTCAGGCCGATCCGACAATGGTTGCCTATTATACGGATGGTTCATACGGATATAATCCCGGATTCTTTACAAACCCATTGGTTCCCCTTTATGAAGGTGGGCAGAAATATACGAACAGGCATGAAGCTTCAGGTATTTTCAAGCTGGATTATGAAATTATTGACGGATTGAAGTTTACCGGAATAGCTAATGTGAAATATACTTTCAAAAATGAAGAATCCAGAGCCCGTAAAGTATTTTATAAAAACTATTTTACACAGGAGGTTTTTGAAAACGGAGAGAATAGTTTTTCAGATCGTCGCGATTATAATGCTTATTATAACTTGCAGGCATTGTTGAATTATAAGAAGAGTTTTGGTATTCATAATCTGGATATCCTGGCAGGTTATCAGCAGGAAAGTGAGAACAGCGACTGGCTGAAAGGTGCCCGTTCCGGTTATCCGACTGATATTATCTGGGAATTGAACCCAGGGCCGAAAGATAACTGGAGTAATGATGGAAATGGTGAACACTGGGCGTTGGCTTCGTTTATCGGTCGTATTAATTATGATTATGATAATAAATATATTTTGTCATTGAGTATGCGTTCGGATGCTTCTTCCCGTTTCGCCAAAGGAAGCCGTTGGTCCACTTTCCCTTCTGTGGCTGCTGCATGGAGAATTTCTCAGGAATCGTTTATGAAAGGTATACGTAGCTGGCTGGATGATCTAAAGATCAGGGCATCCTGGGGACAAACAGGTAGTGCGACCGGATTAGGACTTTATCCGAGTTATACATTGATTTCTACAGGAGGTCTGATACTGAACAATACTTATCAGCAGATTGCTTCTTTGAAGACGATCGGAAATCAGGAACTGACTTGGGAACATTCCGACATGTTAAACTTGGGTTTAGATGTAAAGGTGTTAAACAGCCGTTTGAATTTTACCGGTGAATATTATATCAAGAATACTAAAGATATTTTGTTGGAAATGCCTGTTCCGTTAGAATATGGATTCGGTAAACCGAATATGAATGTCGGTGAAGTCCGTAATAAAGGATGGGAACTGTCTCTGAGCTGGAATGACCGGATTAATGATTTTGGTTACAGCATTTCTGGTAACTTGTCGGATAACCGGAATGAAGTTGTCGATCTGGGAGATACAGGTCCGTGGAAAGGATCCAACACCTATACGGAAGTCGGATTACCGTTTAATTCTATTTACGGATACGAATCTATGGGGTTATTTCAGTCTGACGAAGAGGTAGCCAATGCTCCTTTCCAGAATTCCAATACGGCAGCCGGTGACATACGTTATAAAAACCAGAATGGAGATAATAAGATCGATGCTAACGACCGTGTTGTAATAGGTGATCCGAACCCGCATTTCTTGTATGGTGTGAATCTGGGATTTGATTACAAGAACTTTGATTTGAATATGTTCTTCCAAGGGATCGGGCAGAAAGATCGGGTTATAATGGATAATTTTGTCAGACCGTTTTATGATTCTTCTATCTTTGAACATCATTTGGATTACTGGACACCGGAAAATACAGGAGCCAAATATCCGCGTATTTTGAATAAGGACGATGGAACGCATAATTATCAGCAGTCTGATTACTGGATGATCAATGCCGGATATTTCCGTATGAAGAATTTACAGATCGGATATACTATTCCGCGTGAGATATTGAGACCGGCGGGTTTTGATAGAGTCCGTGTCTATTTTTCTGCTAATAATTTGTTTACTGTTTCTGATTTTGTGCCGGGTATGGATCCGGAGTCTGAAAAATCAGTGTCTTATCCGTTTGCCCGGACGTATTCTTTTGGTTTGAATGTTCAATTTTAATAAGCTGGAAAAATGAAATCAATAAAAATATATATATGTGCGGCCATGATGGCGCTAGGTGTTTCTTCATGCGACAGTTTCCTGACAACTCCTCCTTTGGATCAGATTTCAGAAGATCAATGGTGGAGCGATAAGAGCCAGACGGAAATGATGGTAAAGGGAGCTTATCAATATGTGTATGGACCCAACGAAGTAGTACTTCGTGATTGTATCAGTGATAATGCAACACATCGTGAAGCCAAATATAAAGAAGTGGGTAACGGTACTTATACTACTCAGAGTGCAGCAGTTAAGGATGAATGGAAGTATGCTTCCATAGCCAAGTTGAATTATATACTGGAAGGGATCGAGAAAGCGAAAGACCAGATATCGGAAGAAGAATATCTCCGTTTTAATGCGGAAGTACGTTTTATTCGTGCATTTGTTTATTATGATATGGTTTTCTTTTTTGGAGATGTACCTTTGATTACTAAGACTTTGAGTGTGGCTGAAGCTCGTGAGACATCACGTCAGCCTCGCCAGGAAGTTTTGGATTTTATATTGAAGGAGTTGGAAGATGGAGTTTTACCGAATATTGAGAAGGTTGCTATAACGGAAACCGGTCGTGTTAACAAGCAGGTAGTAAATGCATTTCTTTCCCGTATTTATCTACATGAAAAGAATTATGAAAAGGTTCTTTATTATACGAATGAGGTGATTAAAGCCGGAAAATACGAGCTTCATCCCAGTTATGAAGAATTATTCCGTCCACAGGCTGATGGCAGTAATAAGGAAGTGATTTTTGAACATCAATATAGCTCTCCGTTGGTTGTACATGAACTGAACCGTAACCTGTCTCCGGCCTCTTCCATTTATGCCGGTTGGTCCCATGTGTTGGGGTTGCAGGAGTTGGTGGACGATTATGAATGTGTGAACGGTCATCCGGTTTCCGAATGCGAATCTCTGGGGTGTGAATATTTCCAGAAAAGGAAAGATGCGGAAGCTGAAACGCATCGCGGAGAATATGATTTCCGCGATCCTCGTCTGGCAGCTACGATCATGTGGCCGTATTGGGAGTGGAAAGTGGGTGGAAATGTTCTTTCACGCTATGGTGTTGACGATCCGGACAGTAAGGATTATGTAAAGAAAGAAACTCATATGACCGGCTTTCTGGTCACGAAGTGGGTGGATTTGCAGGGAGAATATGCAGACCGTACACGTGGTCAGAAGAATTTGACTATTTTGCGTTATGGAGATGTCCTTTTGATGCGGGCGGAGGCTTTGATCGAATCCGGTCAGGATTTGGGTGAAGCGGTTACGTTGATTAACCAAATCCGTCAACGGGCGGGGATGCCTGATATTGTAATTGCTTCCCAATCTGTACTGCGTGAAAAGTTACGCCATGAAAGACGGATAGAAACGGCCTTTGAAGGTTTGCGTTATTATGATATTATTCGTTGGCGTATTGCAGATAAGGTGAAATCCGGCAAAGTATACGGTGCACGTTTGAAAGCGATTAGTGAAGCTATGGATAATAAGTTTGTGGAAGAACGTTTCTGGAATGATAAGATGTATTTGTTCCCGGTTCCTCAGGAAGCCATAGATAATAATTCAAATCTGGTGCAGAATAAAGATTGGTAATACTGATTACTAATTAGGTTGGAGAACCCCGGATCTTAATTTGCGGATGAAGATGCGGGGTTTCCTTTTGAAAGTAAAAGTGATTGATTCTAATAACAGACTATTTTATGAAAAAGAATATTTTAGCGTTACTCTTTCTCTTATTGACATTCAATCTGTCAGCCTCAAACTTGCCGGAGTTCTCGACTGCCGGTTTTTATGAGTTGTCTAATACCGGACGTGAGGTTTATTCCATGAATCTGGCATGGAGATTTATTAAAGGTGACGTGCCGGGGATGCCCTATACTGTGAATTTTGATGACTCCGGTTGGGAGGTGGTCTCTGTTCCGCATGGATTGGAGTATCTGCCGGAGGAAGCCAGTGGTTGTGCTAATTATCAGGGCATTGCCTGGTATCGTAAACATTTTACTCCGGATGAACGGTTGAAAGGAAAACAAATGTTTATACATTTTGAAGCGATAATGGGGAAAAGTGAAGTCTATGTGAATGGGCAATTATTGAAAAAGCATTATGGTGGATATTTACCTGTTATTTTAGATGTAACTAATCTCCTGAAGTGGGGAGAAGAAAATGTAATAGCAGTAAAGGCAGATAATAGTGATGACCCTTCTTATCCGGTCGGTAAACCGCAAAATATGCTGGACTTTACTTATTTCGGAGGCATTTACCGTGATTGCTGGCTGATTGCACATAATGATGTGTTTATAACCAATGCAAATTATGAAAATGAAGTTGCGGGGGGCGGCCTGTTTGTTTCTTATGCGGATGTGTCTGAAAAAAGTGCCCTTGTCAATCTAAAAGCCCATATCCGGAATAGTTCGGTAAGCGATAAGAATGTTACGGTTACTTTTGAGTTGAAAAGGAAATCTGGTGAACTTGTCAAGCGTGTATCGAAGAAGTTGACAGTGAAGAGGGGAAATGCTTCGTATGCTGTTGGTTCGATGAAAATTAACGCACCTTCTTTATGGAGTCCCGATCATCCTTATTTATATGATTTGGAAGTGATGGTCAAAGGTGCTAATGACCGGATTGTGGATGGCTATCGTCAGAGAATCGGTATCAGAAGTATCGAATTTAAACAAACGGAAGGTTTATGGATAAACGGAAAACCTTACGAAGGAAAGATCATGGGAACAAACCGGCACCAGGATTTTGCTGTTTTGGGTAATGCTTTGCCGAATTCAATGCAATGGCGGGATGCCAAAAAACTGCGTGATGCGGGGTTGAAGGTTATTCGTACCCATTATGTGATAGACCCGGCTTTTATGGATGCTTGTGATGAATTAGGTTTGTTTGCACTGGTAGAAGTTCCGGGTTGGCAGTTCTGGAATAAAGAACCGGTTTTTGGAGAGCGTGTTTATTCGGATATACGGAATATGATCCGTATACATCGTAATCATGCCTCTTTGTTCTTCTGGGAACCAATCCTGAATGAGACGCATTATCCGGAGGACTTTGCCAAAAAGGCATTGGATATTTGCCGGGAAGAATACCCGTATCCCTATAGTATTGCGGCCTGTGACGACGGGGCGGAAGGTGATCATTACTACTCCTTGTTACTGCGTCCGATCGAATCGAAATTACGGACAGATAAAACCTATTTCATTCGTGAATGGGGAGATAATGTCGACGATTGGAACGCCCAGAACTCGGATAGCCGTGTGGCACGGGGATGGGGAGAAGTACCGATGCTGCTTCAGGCGGAGCATTATGCGAATCCGTCTTATATAAAGGATTATCCGGTTTTATGTTATGAAACGATCAGCAATAAACCCCACCAGATTGTCGGTGCCTGTTTCTGGCATTCGTTCGATCATCAGCGCGGTTATCATGCCGATCCTTTTTATGGCGGAATTATGGATGCTTTTCGCCAGCCGAAAGCGTCTTATTATATGTTTATGTCGCAGCGTTCTCCGGAAAAAAGCGATTTGATTGCGGATAATGGACCGATGATCTATATAGCACATGAACTTACACCTTTTTCACCGAAAGATGTGACTGTGTATTCCAATTGTGATGAAGTACGTTTAACAGTCTTCAAGAATGGGAAAGAGTATATTTATAAGAAAGACCCTGATCATAAAGGTATGCCTTCTCCTATAATAACTTTTGCGGATGCATTTCATTTTATGGAATGGAAAGCGATGGCCCGCTCAGGAAGGCAGGATGATGCGTATCTGCTGGCCGAGGGATTGATAGACGGGAAAGTCGTAGTGAGCGATAAACGCTATCCGTCTGGTCAGGCAGACCATATTTCTCTTCGTCTGGACAATGAGCAGGTTCCTTTGAAAGCGGATGGCTCCGATGTGGTAACTATCATTGCCGAAATCGTAGATAAGCGTGGAACGGTAAAACGTTTGAATAATTCAGTTGTCCGGTTTGAGATAGAAGGTGAGGGACGTTTGCTGGGAGAGGCTTCCGTGGGTACGAATCCGTGTCCGGTCGTTTGGGGGACTGCTCCGGTCCTGGTACAATCGACAACAAAGTCAGGTAAAATCAAAATCAGTGCTTCCATGCAAAATCCGGGCCAGTCACGTCCGTTGGAGGGGATACTGGAGTTTGAAAGTGTAGCAAATGATCAAAAAGAAGTTTTCTCACAGAAAGAGTTATCCTTATCCGGACAATCCCGCTCTGTAGTTAATCTTTCCACTAACAAAAGTGATCTGGAAAGGGAGAACGAACGTTTACGTAAAGAATTAAATCAATTGAAAGTGAAAGATGTTGAAAGGCAACAGACGCAGTTCGGTGTAGGGATCAATGACTGATGTATCCTGATTTTATAGGCGGAACATGCTATATGATAATATTTTTTGTACCTTTGCAACTCAAAAATAACAGGCTGACTGGCCTGTGTTTAATAAGGATATAATTAGAACAAAACAATATGGAAATTGCAAGTAAGTACAACCCCGCCGAAGTAGAGGGAAAGTGGTATCAGTATTGGTTGGATAACGGCTTCTTCAAGTCGAAACCAGACGGCCGTGAGCCGTACACAATCGTCATTCCGCCCCCTAACGTCACCGGCGTACTTCATATGGGACACATGCTTAACAATACCATTCAGGATATCCTGATCCGTCGTGCCCGCATGCTTGGAAAGAATGCTTGCTGGGTGCCGGGCACCGACCATGCTTCTATCGCTACTGAAGCAAAGGTTGTAAACAGACTGGCTCAGCAGGGAATCAAGAAAACGGACCTGACCCGCGACGAGTTTTTGAAACATGCCTGGGAATGGAAAGAAGAACACGGAGGTATTATCCTGAAACAGTTGCGCAAACTGGGTGCATCCTGCGATTGGGACCGTACGGCTTTCACGATGGACGAAAAACGTTCGGAAAGCGTATTGAAAGTATTCGTGGACCTGTTTGAAAAGGGACTGATCTATCGCGGTGTACGTATGGTAAACTGGGATCCGAAAGCTCTGACTGCTCTTTCCGATGAAGAAGTAATTTATAAGGAAGAACATAGTAAATTATATTATCTTCGTTATAAGATCGAAGGCGAAGACGGTTACGCTGTTGTTGCAACCACCCGTCCGGAAACGATCATGGGCGATACTGCCATGTGTATCAATCCGAACGACCCGAAGAACCAACATCTGAGGGGTAAGAAGGTGATCGTTCCTCTGGTAAACCGCGTGATTCCGGTTATCGAAGACGATTATGTAGATATCGAATTCGGTACAGGTTGTCTGAAGGTAACTCCGGCGCATGATGTAAATGACTATATGCTGGGCGAGAAATATAACTTGCCATCCATCGATATTTTCAACGATAACGGTACATTGAGCGAAGCAGCCGGCTTATATATCGGTATGGATCGTTTCGATGTTCGTGAACAGATCGAGAAAGACCTGGAAGCAGCCGGCTTGCTGGAAAAAGTAGAAGCCTACGAAAACAAGGTCGGTTATTCCGAACGTACAAACGTTCCTATCGAACCGAAGTTGTCTATGCAGTGGTTCCTGAAAATGGAACATCTGGCCCAGATTGCTTTGGAACCGGTTATGAATGACGAACTTAAATTCTATCCGCCTAAGTTCAAGAATACGTACCGTCACTGGATGGAAAACATCAAGGACTGGTGTATCAGCCGTCAGTTATGGTGGGGACACCGCATCCCGGCTTATTATCTGCCGGAAGGTGGCTATGTAGTAGCTGAGACAGCAGAAAAAGCATTGGAACTGGCAAAAGAGAAGAATCCGGCATTGACTATGGCCGACCTGCGTCAGGACGACGACTGTCTGGATACCTGGTTCTCTTCCTGGTTGTGGCCGATCTCTTTGTTCGACGGTATCAATAATCCGGATAACGAAGAAATCAATTACTACTATCCGACCAGCGACCTGGTGACAGGACCGGATATCATCTTCTTCTGGGTTGCCCGTATGATCATGGCCGGTTATGAGTACCGTAAAGATATGCCGTTCAAGAATGTGTACTTTACCGGTATCGTTCGCGACAAGCTGGGACGTAAGATGTCCAAGTCATTGGGAAACTCTCCCGATCCGTTGCTGCTGATTGAACAGTATGGAGCCGATGGTGTCCGTATGGGGCTGATGATGGCTGCACCTGCCGGAAACGATATTCCTTTCGATGAGGCATTGTGCGAACAGGGACGTAATTTTAATAATAAGATATGGAATGCCTTTCGTCTGATCAAAGGTTGGACGGTAGACGATACGATCGCACAGCCGGAAGCATCGGCAACTGCTGTTAAGTGGTTTAAGATGCAGTTGGACAAGACGATTGCCGAAGTGGACGACCTGTTCAGCAAATACCGTCTGAGTGAGGCAATGATGATGATCTATAAATTGTTCTGGGACGAATTTTCTTCCTGGTATCTGGAAATGATCAAGCCGGGTTATCAGCTGCCGATCGACAAGGCGACTTATGATGAGACTCTTGGTTTCTTCGACGCCTTGCTTCGTTTGCTTCACCCGTTCATGCCGTTCATTACGGAAGAATTGTGGCAGGCATTGGAACCGCGCAAAGAAGGTGAAAGTTTGATGGTGGCTTTGATGCCGGAAGTGGCTCCGGTCGATAATGCCTATCTGGATGCTTTTGATGTAGTGAAAGAAATTGTTAGTGGTGTTCGTACTATTCGTTTGCAGAAAAATATTCCGAACAAGGATACATTGGCTTTACAGGTTTTAGGCGATCATAATGATGTTTTCAATCCGGTTATTGCCAAGATGTGTAACCTGTCTGAAATTACAAAAACTGACGATAAAGCGGCCGGTGCTGTTTCTTTCCTGGTTCGTACAACAGAATATGCTGTTCCTCTGGGTAATATGATCAATGTGGAAGAAGAATTGGCAAAACTGGCTGAAGAACTGAAATACCAGCAGGGTTTCCTTGCTTCCGTACAGAAGAAGCTAAGTAACGAAAGTTTTGTAAGCAAAGCTCCGGCTAAAGTGATCGAAATGGAACGTAAGAAACAGGCGGATGCCGAAAGTAAGATCAAGTCGATCGAAGAAAGTATTGCCGCTCTGAAGAAGTAAAAAGCTATTTTTATCCTGTTATAGGTCCCATATTTGTTCTGAATCAGACAAATATGGGACTTTTTATTTTTATCTTTTATTAAAAAGGTATAATCTATTTAATTTTTGCTAACTTGCAGGCCTTGATCTATATGCAAGGTTTGTAAGAAATGAGGGTATTAAGGGGAATACTGTTTATCAGTTTTTGTTTTCTTTGGGGATATTGTACCCCGGAAACATTAAACGCCGCTGAAAAGAATAAAGAAACGTTGTCGCTCGACACTCTTTATACTTTAGCTCGGGAACATGTCCAGCAACAGGTTGGCTTTATGTATACAACTCGTTTGCTGGAAGAGGCACGACGCCAGAAAAATAGCTATCAGGAGGCGAATGCGATGTTCTGTTATGTGCGGTATTATTATTCAAAGAATCCCGACAGTCTGTATTTCTGGATGCAAAAAGCGTTGCCTTTATTTTTGGAACAGAACAGGCTGGTTAAATATTTCAGGATGAAAGCCTGGTATATTTATGTGTTGACTCGTAGTAAGAAGAATGAAGAGGCGCTGAAATATGTCACCTGTTTGAAAGAGGAAGCCGTAACGTTGAAATTCCCGGAAGGAATGGAGATGGCGAATCAGGCCTTAGCTGATTTTTATTTATCTAATAACCTGGAAGAGGAAGGTGTAGCTTTGTATGAGGAGGTTATAAACAGTATGGAGATGAGAAATGCTCCGCTAATCAAGCGTGTCAATATTATCCGGCAGTTGATGAATAAATCTACGAATCTGGAGAAGAAAATGAAGTATACCCATCGGTTGGAAGAGTATATCAAGATTTGTAAAGAGAAAGGAATCGAATGGCTGGATAATGAAAACCCCCTCTATTATTTGGAATATGTGGTGCATCGTCATTATGCAATACTGTATATCGCAGAAGATAAACTCCCGGAAGCTCTGAAACATTTAAAGAAAGCGGAAGAATATATCCGGGAGCATGAGATGTATAGTTATTCAAGTGAATTGCAGACTATTTACGGGGCATATTATAAACAAAGTAAGCAGTATAACAGAGCCTTGGCTGTTTATGATTCTTTATTACCTGTCTGGCGTGAGCGGAGGACGATGCAGGGGTATCTTGAAATGTTGCAGGATAAGGCAGACGTTTTATTTGAAAGCGGAAGGGATAGGGCTGCCTCGTTGGCTTATAAAGAATATGCCTTTTTGAATGACTCCTTGTCCCAGGTTCGTTTCTATCAGGAGCTGGCGGAAATGAAAACACAACATGAGGTGGATAAGTTGGAGTTGAAAAACAGGCAGATGGATCTGGAAGTAGCGCAGGCTCATTCTCATCTGCTCCAAATGGGAGGCGGGGCCGCTTTCCTGTTAATTCTGTGTTGTCTGTTGGGATATATATCGTATAGCCGCCATCGGTATGGTCAACAATTGAAGTTGGCAAAAGAGAAGGCGGAAGAGGCCGACCGGATGAAGTCTGCTTTCCTGGCGAATATGAATCACGAAATACGTACTCCGTTGAATGCTATTGTCGGTTTTTCGCAGGTATTGGTAGATGAGGATGATTTGGAAACCCGCCAGGAATATGCCGATATTATCCAAAGTAATAATGAACTGCTTCAGCGCCTGATCACGGATGTCCTTGATATTTCCAAGATTGAATCCAATACTATGACGCTCAGTTATGCCGATCATAATCTGCCTGTCCTGATGAAAGAGATATATAATGTAATACAACTCAGGATACCGGAGAACGTTAAATTGGAATTAAATGAGTGCCCGCCACAACTTTTTTATACCGATCGTAACCGTCTTACGCAAATTCTTACTAACTTGCTGACCAATGCGATTAAGCATACGGAAAAAGGTTTTATCCGGTTTGGTTATGAGGTGACGGAGACTGATGTTATCTTCTCGGTGGAAGATTCGGGTGAAGGTATTCCTGAAGATAAACTGGAGCAGATATTCAGCCGCTTCGTTCAACTGAATGACTGGAGTAAAGGGGTAGGACTGGGGTTAGCAATTTGTAAAGGTCTTATTACGCAAATGGGCGGGACGATCAGTGTCTCTTCCGTGTTTGGTGAAGGCTCTGTTTTTACGGTTGTGTTGCCATTGAAAAAGCCGTAACATATTATTTACATAATTATACCATGGAGAATTCTAGAAGAAAATTTTTTAGACAAGGACTTGCCGGTGCATTATTGTTAGGATCGGCAGGCGTAGTAAAAGCCGGTTTGCCGGACCGGATCATTCCAAAGGCGGCGAAGTCAATAAACCCCTGGCGTTTGGGGATGGCTGGTTATACATTTGTTTATTTTGATTTGGATACTACTCTGAAGACATTGCAGAGACTCGATATTCATTATCTTTGCATTAAGGATTTCCATCTGCCGCTGGATAGTAACGAAGAACAGATCAAGGCATTTCATGAGAAATGTGCTGCTCATAATGTTACCGGCTATGCCGTTGGTCCTATATATATGAAGAGTGAAGCGGAGATAGACCGTGGTTTCGAGTATGCGAAACGCGTAGGGGTGAAGTTGATTGTGGGCGTACCCAATTACGAATTGCTTCCTTATGTGGATAAGAAAGTGAAAGAGTATGACTTCCACTATGCGATCCATTTGCATGGACCCGATATTAAAACATATCCGGATGCAACAGATGTATGGGAACATACGAAAGACCTGGATCCGCGTATCGGAATGTGTCTGGATATCGGTCATGACCTGCGTAACGGATGTAACCCGGTTACCGACCTGAAAAAATATCATACCCGTGTGTTTGATATGCATATCAAGGACGTGACGGATTCGTCGAAAGTAGGTGTCGGTATAGAAATCGGTCGTGGAAAGATTGATTTCCCTGCGCTGATGAAAATGATGCGCGAGGTGAACTATACCGGAATGTGCAGCCTTGAATATGAAAAGGATATGAAAGATCCTTTCCTGGGTATAGCTGAATCGATCGGCTATTTCAAGGCGGTGAGTGATATTGTATAATTAGAGGCGCAATCTTTTGCGCCTCCTTCTAATAGTGAAAAGTGATGAGAGTTGCGTATTGTTTATTGAGTGTTTGCTTATTGGCATCCTGTAGTTCTGTTAGCTATGTGGGTATTGATACTTACAACCCTGCCGAAATAACATTTCCGAAAAGTGTAGGAAAGATTCTTGTTGTGAATAACGCTGTACCTCAGCCGGATGATGTCGGGTGTGAGTTCAGTCTGTTTGGTGACAAGGTGGATACTTGTAAGGTGAAAGCCGACAGTGCTCTGTTTGACGTATGTCGCGGCTTGGGCAGGTCGATGGCAGATATGTCCTATTTTAATGACGTTCTTCTCTATCACGATGCAGTCCGCAAAGATGATGTTTATTACGAGGATAAAAAATTGACTCAGGATCAGGTACAGGCATTATGTGACGAAACCGGATCGGATGCTGTGATTTCCCTGGACCGGATGTTGTTTGAGTCCAAGAAAAATGTGGTGGCTTTTGCTGAGGGTTATGTGGAAGGAGAGATCCAGGTGAAAATGTCCGGTGTTGTGCGTGGTTATCTTCCCAACAGGCCGAATCCCTTAGCTACTGTCTATGTGGCTGACAGCCTTTTCTTTATGGAAGACGCACCGAATCTGATCCTTCTCGACAGATATTTACCTTCATCCGAGAATGCTTTACGTGCTTCTGCCGAATACATTGGAGCGAAGGCCAGTCCTAATTTTGTACCTCACTGGAATAGCGAAACGCGCTGGTATTATAATGCTATGGGATCCCGTTGGAAAGAGGCTTCTGCCTATGCGCAATCAGAAAAATGGGATAAGGCTGCTGAACACTGGATGCATCTCTATGAAAAATCAAGCAGTCCGAAGGCCAAAGCCAAAGCTGCTTCCAATCTGGCGTTGGGTAATGAAATGAAGACCAACCTGGACGAGGCCTATGAATGGGCAAATAAATCGTACGAATTATTTAAGAAAAGCGAAGGTGAGGACGGCAAGAATACTAAACTGTTAGCACTTTATGTAGAAGTGTTGCGCAACCGTATCCGTTCCGATAAAAAACTTAACATGCAATTTGGTGAATAATATCATATATTCTCCGAATTATTATTACTTTTGACAGACGATTCGAAAAAAGAATAAAAAGAGAGTTATGAGTGCAAATAATGCAAAGATTCAGTCTGTCCTGGAGACAACATTTACTTCTGCTATCGGTAAGCTGGCAGCTGAAGATTCTAACGGCTATTACAGCGATTTATATGTTCAGGCGGATGCTGAAAGCGGAGAACTGCAAATCTATGATGAAGATGAACGGTTACTGGATAAGGTTATCGTTTTTGATTGGGTAGGTTGTCCTTGTGAAGAAGAGCAATTCAATAAACAGGTAGCCAACACCGTAAAATCTGTGCTGACTCTTTTAGTTGCGAAAACTGTTTTTGAAAGTCCCCATATCATGAAACCTTTCTCTGTCAGTCTGACGGATGAGGATTTTGTTGTAATAGAGGAACTTCTCTTCCTCGATGATGAAGTATTACGAGTAGATGATCCGCTGTTGAAAGATTTGGATGCAGATTTAGATGATTTTTTAGCAAAACTTCTTTCAGATGTCGATTAGACTTTTTATCTTTGTGCCCGGATTGAAAAACAAGTAGCAAAGTAATATATAAAGTTGCCGAAATAGCTCAGTTGGTAGAGCAATTCATTCGTAATGAATAGGTCACGAGTTCGAGTCTCGTTTTCGGCTCTCTTCTTGATTGTGGAAATACATCATTTATGGATAGTTTTCCCGGCGAAATAAGAAAAACTTCGCCGGGAATAATTTTAATCACCTGCAAGTGGTATTACGGTTACTTCTTTGCTGATTTTTTTTCAGAAGTTGAACACTTGCCTTCTTTTGTTTGGGTTTCTTTTTTTGTCCCTTTTGTTTCTACCTGTTTTTTTTCATTCTTCTTGTTCATAATACGGTAATTTTTTAAATGAATAAATATATATTGGGCAACAGCATCTTTCCTGTTACCTTTATTTATCTTGATAACTACACCAACTCATGGCTCCTTCGGGCAAGGATGAAAGAACCTCTTTGCTGCGCTCCTTCGCTAGTTTCTTGTCCATTTGTTGTACCTCTTTCTCCGTGCGGTGTGTACCTTTAGGTTTACGGTCGACGAGTCCATTTGTACTTCTTACTTCTTGCAAGGAATCGTCTATGTATTGCCATTCTTCCTTTAAACGTGTACTTTCGCCTTCATTCCATGGTCCACGAGCATCTTTACCTTTGGACAGGTTGAAATACAAATTACTGTATTTGGGGGAGGTTTGAAACACTCCGGGAGGAAAGTTGGGTTGAATTGTCTCCAATGCTGCTTCGAATTGTTGAAAATGGGTTACCTCGCGTGTCATAAGAAACATGAGTGTTTCTTTCACATAGGGGTCATCCGTTAGCGGAATGAGGTTTTCGTATCCTATTTTTGCACGGCATTCTCCTGCCATGTTGGAGCGAAGATCTACTGTAAGATCCGCATTAGCGGATACGTAGGTAGCGCACCACGGGTTGCCATTACTGTCTGTCAGTGTTGGGCTGCCAGGAGAGGAGACTAGAAATTGCGGATTGGTGAAAGCTTGATGGATGAAATTTTCTTTGGCAGCTTTGCCGTCCATCATCTTATTGATTTCCATGTTTTCTACCACATCTTTCATTTTGCCGTTTACCGGTCCGAGGAGCATTTGGATGGTTGCACCGACAATTTCGAGATGTCCCAGTTCTTCTGTTGCAATGTCCATCAACATATCATATTTGTCGGGGTGAGGATTATGGCAACTAAAAGCCTGTACGAAATATTGCATTGCCGATTTTAACTCTCCGTTGGCCCCTCCGAATGCTTCAAGGAGGACACGGGCGAAACGTGGATCCGGAGCGGAAACACGAGCATTGTATTGCAAATCTTTTACATGATAAAACATAATTCAAAAGTTTTAATTATACATATGAATATTAGAAGATATACATCTAATAAAAAAATAAGAAGTAGTTTATTTTAGTTGATATAATCTTTTATGAATAGGGATATTCAACTATGAATAAATAGGATTGTGAATCAATATCGATAGGTGTTGTTTAATGTGTTTTAGATACTTTTTTGTTTCAAAAACAGGAATTATTTTTTTGCGTTATCGGCAAAATTGTGCACTTTATTTTTGATTTCATCTGCTTTTTCAGCGACCTTGAAAGTGTCGTTGGATACTTTGTCTGCTGCTTTTGTTCCTGCATTCATTACTTTCTCTTTTGCGGAATTAATAACATCTTCGGATTTGCTTCCTATTTGATGAAGGTAGCGAGATGCTTTTTCTTTTAATTCTTTTCCTTTTGAAGAACAACTAAAACGGTATGCTATTACACCGATGATTGAACCTAAACCCAGGCCCATCCAAAATTTTGAACGATTTTCTTCCATAAATTTAATAGTTTTAAAAGATGAATAAATAATAGATTAAATATCTGTTTTATGTGGGTCTTTGAACAATGAAACGATCCACAATAACAAGACTGCTCCGACAACCGAAGTGATCAGACTACCCATAATACCGGCAGTTGCAATGCCCAGCAGACCGAAAAACCAGCCTCCCAACAGACCGCCGATAATACCAACCAACAAATTAATGAGGATGCCGAATCCTCCTCCTCTCATGATCTTGCCGGCAATAAAACCGGATAAGATTCCGATAAGAATATACCATATAAAATACATGTGAATGAATTTTTTTTGTACGTTAATATGAAAAGAACTATAAAGTGAATTATCAGTATTGGTACCGTGTCTGACTCACATATTAAAAACACTTCGTATAAAAAAATAGTTCGAGGTAAAAATATGAAATTAACAACTTTTTAATGATTTAATAATGATGTACAGTTATAACTATTTTGAATGTTTTTATCATTGCATACCACCTCTTCACTTCTTATAACAACTGCGAAAAAAATCGTGTTGAAATCGTATTAACATAAACTGTCGGAAAACGGCCCAGTTGTTAAAGAATTACCTCTCTTTTACCTCCGATTATAGGGAGTGGGGGTAAACGGACCTTTAACGGACCTTTAACGGAGGTTCAACGGAGGTAAGATGGGGTTTTTCTATGTTAAAACAGGTAAGAATAATTATGTTTGTTTAACCGGTTTTGCGTGAACACAATTTTGGGTTATTCAGTAGCTCAAACTTTTTTCCGCCTTCTCTGGTTCTTAAAATAGAGTGCAACCTGACAAGTAGGCGAGACTCCAGATCTCTTAATTTTACTGTTATGGCACTCGGTAATGGATCATGACAAAGATTAGCGGATCGGCTGGCAATTTGACTTACCGCATCCTGGAAGGAAAGCAGGTAATGATGGGACGTATTCAAAAAATGACGAATCCCAAAACTGCTCTCCAAGTGAACCAACGTATTAAATTCCCTAATATCGTCGCGATGTATAGGGCGTTTCACGGATTGCTTAAGGAAAGCTTCGAAAAGAAGCGTAAAGGAAGAAGAAGTAAGGATGTGTCTGATTTCAATCGTTTTATGAGTGCTAATCTGCAAAGTGCACCGGTGTTTCTGACCCAGAGCGAGTCGGCTGCTGGCTATAGCTTCGCTGGTTACGGTGGCAGGAGTTGTGCGAAGTACAGGTGATCATACATTTGCCATCCAGAAAGATGACAAGGTCGTATTGGAAGGCTCACAACTTGGAGGTAATGGATCGGTACAAGTTGTTTATGGGACAACCGATAAAGAATCGGACGAACACAAAGTGACAGACTTGACTGTGGTTACGCGTACGAATAACCGCATCGAGACTACTGTACCGGAAGAAGCCGCAGGTTATTGTTTTGGTTTCTATGTTACGCCACGCATGGTAGCCGTGTATGTAGGCGAACAGCAAAATCCCGGAACAGGCGGCGACAGGCCGGAGATTGAATGACTCTTATTTATCTACTTTTCCATTGGTATAATGTAATCTAGGGATAGCCCTCTTGTGAAAGAGGGTTATTTTTTTGTTCATGTCTTTTATTAGTAAAAAACCAACTACTAATGAATCTGAAAAAATCTTAGAACACGAAATTATAATATTACCAGAGAAAACAAAATAAAAAATGCCATTGTTATTTTAATAAACATGCATTATTTATTGAAATAATATATTATTTTCTGAATAATGTATTAAGGAATAAAATTATGGCGAATTGAATAATAAAATAGGTGTTTTAGTATTGTTTTAGATGTATTTAAGTGTATAATTAAAAAAACTATTCAAATGAAAAAGATTCTTTTTATAGCATTTTTGATGATAACATCCCTTGGTGTATTTGCCCAAAAAGGAGAATTTTCACTGTTGGGAAATTTTGGTTATCAGACAGATTTTAAACGAGTAATGTTGGGCGCTCAAGGACGTTATAATTTGACGGATCATGTGCGTTTGGCACCGGATCTGATGTTCTTTTTTCCAAAGGATAAAACAACAGGATTGGATGTAGATGTTAATGCTCACTATGTATTTAATCTGAAAGAAGATCACTTGTCGCTTTATCCTTTGGCGGGGTTTAACTTACAGAATAATTTTCAGGGTAAACGAACTGTAAAAGGAGAAGATGGAGAAGTTACTTTAGATTCTCATAGTTCTACTAATTTCGGTTTTAATGTGGGAGGTGGATTGACTTATAATCTTAACCCGCGCAACTTTCTTAACGTCGAATATAAATATGTCTTTGGTAAAGACAATTCTTCTGTAATTGCATTTGGTTGGGGATATCGCTTCTGATCCCGATTTTTTTTCATCACAAAAATAATCCAATCATGAAAAAGTATTTGTTTATTATGGTGCTTTTTAGCATCATACAAACCTCTTTTGCCCAAACAAAAGAAGGTCAAAGTTTGGAACCGGCTCGTAAAGCAACTTTTATCAATAATGGTTTCTGGGACCATTGGTTCATTGGGGCTGGTGCAGGTGCTAATATATATTTCGGTGACAGGAATAGTGATGCCGACTTTTTTCATCGTTTCACTGTCGCGCCGGAAATTCAGTTTGGTAAATGGATTAATCCTTATTTGGGCACTCGTATCAAGGGTGCGGGGCTGACGAATCTGCATACGTTTAATGACAATGCGACTATTATGTCGCGTAACAGATATGCGAGTGTACAGGCGGATTTAATGTGGAGTATGACTGATTATTTTATGAAGTATAATTCCAAACGCGTGTATAGCTTTGTGCCATACGTAGGATTCGGATGGGCTTTTGGATGGGACTATGCAAATCAACCGGCTTATGCCGGCGGACATACTCGTGTAAACGGTATGACTCTCAATGCTGGTATTGTTAATAATTTTAAATTGTCAGACCGGGTGACTCTTTCTATTGAGTTTGCTGCAACGGCTGTGAAAAGCGAATTTAATCAGGTCAAGAGTAGTGGTAACTACGATATTTTGGGAACTGCTTCGGCTGGTCTGATCTTTAATGTGGGTAAGTCGGCAACTTTTTCGGAAGCCGAGTTGAGGAATCCGCAGGAGATTGATGAGTTGAACAGTCGTATTAATGAATTGTATGCTCAGAATCAGGAATTGGCAAAACGTCCTATAGATTGCCCGGATTGTCCGGAACCTGAGGTTATTACTGAGAAAGTGGTTGAATTTGAAGAAAATCCGTTAATTAATAATGTAGTTCTCTTTAAAATCAACCAAACAAAGGTAGATCCTTATCAGGGAGTTAATATTTATAATATTGCACAATATCTGAAAGATAATCCTCAGTTTAAGGTACGTGTGATCGGTTATACGGACCGTAAAACCGGAACAAGCCAGATCAACGAAAAGCTTTCTGCGGAAAGAGCACAAAATGTTGCCCGGATATTGATTAGTGATTATAATATCAATCGCGATAGGGTTATTGTGGAATGGGTTGGCGATAAGGAACCTCCTTTCGATAAACCGGAATGGAATCGCGCCGTGATTCTTTACGTAGAACAATAACGAATAAGGATGAGACCATCCCGTAATGTGTTTAGGAGATGGTCTCTATATTTTTAAGAACAGAGTAATTGATTAAAATTTAAGCATTATGACACGTTTAAATAATTGGGATGAATTGAAAAAAAGAGTTTCCTGGGGTAGTGTATTTGGTGGTGTGGTGACAGTGCTGGCTGTTTCTATTTTATTGTCGGTATTAGGCTCCAGTATCGGATTGTTTATGTTTGACCCATTTGCAGATAATCCGGTTTCGGGTATTGGGACTACGGTTGGTATAGGTACTGCTGTCGCTTTGATTGTCAGCATGATTGCAGGTGGTTTCGTAGCCGGTAAATTAGCAGGAGTAGATGGTTTGATACATGGCTTCCTGGTTTGGGGCACGACACTTATTGTCGGGGCATTTTTCGGCGTTTTACTTACTGTTGGAGCTGCGAGGTTAACTATGAATGCATTAGGAGCTGCATCGTCGGTTGCAGGAGGGGTTATTTCCGGAACTGGCTCGATTGTCGGTAGTGGAGTTTCTGCACTTTCGGATCAAGCGAAAGAATTATTCGGTGGAATTGATTTTAAAGTAGATTTGAAAGATGGAGAGATTCCGAAGGATATCCGTGCGGTGCTTGCAAAAAGCAAAGTGAAAGAGTTGCAACCCGATTATTTGCAGAAGCAACTTGAAAATGTAAAGACCGACTTAGGAAAATCTGTGAAGAAAGCGATTGCTTCTCCTGAAGATGCAGATGAAATTTTTAAAAACTTTCTTACCCGTTTGAAAGAACAAACGAATAATTGGGCTAAAAGTATAGATCGTAATGACTTGGCCAAAGCCTTGGCAAATAATACCAATATGTCAAAAGCTGAAGCCGATAAAGCGATCAAGCAGTATACGGAAATTATGCGTAAGGCATCAACCGAAGCAGACAAACAAATCCGGAATCTGGAACAAAGTTTGGAGAAAGCGACCCAAGAATGGCAGGAAGTGAAACAGAATACATTAGAAGCTGCGGATAAAGCTGCGGATGCTGCCGCGCGATCAGCTCTTATATCTTTCTTTGCCCTGTTGATTGGAGCTGTTTTGTGTTGTTTGGCCGGTGCATACGGAAGCAGAAAAACACAGGAAAGAATCGATATATGATATATCTGCTAAATTATCATTAAATAAAATCTCTCTTTAAGTAGACGGGACGTATCTGTGAAGATGCGCTCCCGTTGATTGCTGGTATTGGTTTTCTTTATAAAAATCAAAAATAAATAGTATGAGAACAAGATTATTTTTATTGTTTCTTGGTATGGCTTTAATATTTAAGTTCCCATTGAAAACAAATGCGTGTACGGGAATTACTTTGAAAAGTGAAAGTGGAACAACAATAGTGGCACGCACGATAGAATGGGGAGGAGGTAATTTGAATAGCCAATACGTGGTGGTTCCACGTGGCTATCAAGCTATATCGTACACACCAGATGGCATTAATGGTATGACTTTTAAAGCCAGATACGGTTATGTCGGATTTGCAGTAGAACAGAAGGAGTTTATAGCAGAAGGTTTGAATGAAGTTGGGCTGTCTGCCGGATTGTTTTATTTTCCGAAATATGGAGAATATGAAAAATATGAAGCTTCTAAAAGAGATATAAGTATCTCCGATCTTCAGTTAGTCTCTTGGTTGTTGGGGGAGTGTGCAAGTGTAGATGATATAAAAGAGGCTATAAGTAAGGTTAGGATTATCAGTTTAGATCCCCAAATTTCAACAGTTCATTGGAGATTTGCCGATATTTCGGGGCGTCAGCTTGTGCTTGAAATAATAGGAGGAGAACCTCGTTTTTATGAAAATACATTGGGAGTCTTGACTAATTCTCCTGGGTTTGACTGGCAATTGACCAATCTTAATAACTATGTGAATTTGTTTCCTGGGGCGGCACCAGGGCAATCTTTAGGAGTACTCCGTTTGTCTCCTTTTGGTTCTGGAAGCGGTTTTCTGGGAATACCGGGTGATGTGACTCCGCCATCCCGTTTTGTACGTGCAGCTTTTTATCAGACTTCGGCACCCAGACAGAAAACGGCTCTAGATGTGGTTTTTCAGGCTTTTCAGATATTAAATAGTTTTGATATTCCGATAGGAATAGAAGTTGCTACGGGAGAAGTTGTAGCCGATATACCAAGTACAACGCAATGGACTTCAGTTACTGATATGCAAAATCGTATAGTTTATTTCCGTACGATGTATAATAGCGCAATCCGGAGTATAGATCTGAACACGATAGATTTTTCTTCTGTTCAATATCATGCAAAACCTTTGGACAGAAGTAAACAGCAACCAATAGAGTCTATTATGGTTAAGTAGGGAAATGTAGGAATTTTTGGTGAATACGTTTAATAACATGTTGAACTTGAATTGTTCTAATATAAAAAGTGTGGAACAGGTATGGTTTATTTAGCAATATGGTTTATAGGCTTGGTTTTGGCTTTAAAAGCTGCACTTAGAATCTGGAATCTTAATGCTCCTAGAAGAAAAAGGCTGATAGCTGTTATATTGATAGTCTTTACCAGTTGGGTAGGATTGTTATTTTATGATTTTTATGGTAGGAGCAGATTTCCGGTGTGGTTAAACCACTAAGTGAAAAATGTAAATTTTTCCAGATGATTTGACATTATTTTAGGAGGAATGAGAGTGATCTCTGTTCCTCCTTCTCTTATTTGTTAGATATTGGTTTGTGGCGTTTAGAGGATACGTTCGAAACCAAATATATCTTTGCGTTCGTCCTTTATTCCTTGTAGGGTATTACGTATGATCTGTGCACCAATCATACTGAATGTGATACCATTACCACCGTATCCTAGATCGAAAAATATATGTTTCGTTCCCGGCCATGTTCCAATAAAAGGAAGTCCGTCTTTTGTTGTACTGAATGTACCGCACCAAGCCATTTCTGTTTTGAAAGGTACAGAAGGTAATAGCTTGTGAAATTTCTTTTCAAGTATTTCCGTTTTTTTTCGAAGCAGTTCATCCCTTGCTTCTGGATCGTTGAATTCTTCATCCTCTCCTCCTATGATAATGCGGTTACCGCTAGTCCTTACATATATATAAGGTTCTTCAGTTTCCCAGATGAGGCAATGTTTCGTCCATAAGTCTTTACGGTTGATAGGGTGAGAGATAAGCGCGTAAGTAGAAGTTAACTTCATTACTTTCTTGGGTAGAAACTCTTCTGCTTCAAAACCGGCCGCGATGATTACATATTTGCATTGAATGATTGAGCCTTCCTTTGTTTTCAGTCGACAGCCTTCAGATATTTCTTTACATGACGTTACTTCTGTGTGGGTGAATATCTGTAAATGATTTTTTTGCATGTGATACCAGAGGAGTTGTGTCGCTGCTTTATAGGCATCAATCTGTGCTGATTGATCATTGAGTAACGCTCCCGCATAGGTTTTCAGTTTATATTTCCTATAAAGTTCTTCCTTGTTTAATAGTTTTGTTGGAAGTCTGTGTTGTTTGCGTATTTTATATTCACGTTCGATAAGTTTCACGCCTTTTTCATTACTGGCATAGAAAATGCTGGGTAGCCATTCAAAATCGGCATCAATTCCTGTTTCTTTTAAAACAGCCTCAATATCTGATATCGATTGAAGGCAAGAACGGTAAGCAGTTACCGCTTTTTTTTCACCGATTTGTTTTACCATTCGGCAAAGCGGAACATCAATTTCGTATTGTAGTAATGCCGTACTGGCAGCAGAACTTCCTGTGGCAATACTCCGTTTGTCCACAACGCAACATTTCAGTCCCGTTCGGCATAGTTCGTGTGCCATGAGAGCACCGGTAATACCGGCACCAATAATTACTATATCCGTTTCCAGATCCTTTTTCAAAGGATTAAAATAATCAAATAGAGGATTTTTAATTATCCAATAGGGTAATCCTGAATGTAAGTCCATTGTAATAAGTTTTTTATTTTTATATTTTTTCTACTTTATGTTTTATCTTATCTGTTCCCTTTCGGTTTTCTTTCTTAGTTTCATACAAAGTGTTTTTTAATTTGTCTGCCTCGTGTTCCACTTTTTCTATGGCATTATCCAAGGCTTTGTTTATATCGATCTTATTTTGTTTTTTATTGCTGCATGACAACGAAAGAAAACTAAACAAGCAAATTGTAGCTAATAAAAGTGTATGCTTGATCTTAACTTTTGATTTGCGTGAAAAGAAATATAATCCGATTCCAACAAATACAATCAGACCTTGAATGAATTTATTATTTCCAAATCTCTTCCTGTTCTCCAATATGGGAGTGGATTTCTTTACTGTGTTACTTTTTGTTTTCATACCATTTCTATATAAGTTAAACTTTTATGTATTTAGTTCTTGTTTCTTTTAGAAAACAGTATGAGAATATTTTTGGGTTGATAGTCTTAAGAAAACTGAAGAATATTTTTGAGAATTGTTTTATTGTTCTATAAAAAGGAATAAAAACAAATAACATTCTTTCTTTTATAAGAAATATAATTGTTTATATATTCGGATATTTTGGGGGATTAGTGTAAGTTTTTTCTTTGTTTCATATTTTTAATTTTATCTTTGTAAGATAATTCTTTATTATCTGTGAATATATGAATGAGACCATTCTGAACGGTTTGTTGAATCTGTTTGCTGTTTTTGCTTCGGCTGTACGTATCGAAGAACAACAGGCGAGCCGTGCAGTTCATTTCTATTTGTCCAGTCATTTCGGTGTCCGTTCCCATAAAGAGTATATTGAGTTATACAGTGAGTTGCGCAGCATGTACGATGATCCGCTTTTTCCTGTAGATAAGGAGAATGTGATCCGCAATATCTGTGAACAGATGAAGGTGAAGCTGGTGGCGGAAGAACAGCTGCTTCTTCTGGTCCGCTTTGTGGAGTTCGCCTATTCGAACTCGGAAGAGTTTGAAAATCATTTGCCACTCTTTCATCTGGTGGCTGATATTTTTGCTATTCCGCAAGAAGAGTTTGACGATATACTTGCTTTTATTACCGGAAAACCCTCTTCTTCTTTATTGACTATCAGTGGAGAGGATGCCGCCATAGGGAATCGTATCACCCGTAAAGGGATGGACGGTTTTATTCGTGTACTCTTTATCCGGCGGTTTGACAAGCAAATCTTTACTTACTATGGCTCAGGTGTCGTTTTCATGAACGATATTCCTTTGTCGCCGGGTATCTTTTATGCCTGGCAGCATAGTAGTGTGTTGAAAGGACCGTTGTTTCTTCCGGTTTATTACAGTGATCTGCTGACCGTATATAATAAGAATGAACGGAAGGAAGCTATATTTCTGAACGGTAGAGATTTGAATTTTACTTTTAAGAATAGTACCAACGGTTTGCATAACTTTTCTTTTAACCTGGAATCGGGCCAGTTGGTCGCGATAATGGGAGGAAGCGGAGTCGGTAAATCTACTTTGTTGGGTATCATGAACGGGAATATCCGTCCCAATGAGGGTAGTATTACGGTGAACGGCTACCCGTTGGATGCCCCCGAAGCCCGTCAGTTGATCGGTTTTGTTCCGCAGGACGACTTGTTGATAGAAGAACTTACTGTGTATCAGAACCTCTGGTTCACGGCACGTCTCTGTTTTGCCCGTCTTTCGGATCAGGAAATCAAAGCGCGGGTCGAAAATGTATTGAAAGAATTGGATCTGGAAGGGATAAAAGACCTGGAAGTCGGTTCCCCCATCCGTAAAACGATCAGCGGGGGACAGCGGAAACGGTTGAATATAGCCCTTGAACTGATCCGTGAACCGGCTATCCTGTATTTGGACGAGCCGACTTCCGGTTTATCTTCATCCGACTCCGAGAAGGTTATCATGTTGCTGAAAGAACAGACGCACCGGGGGAAGCTGGTCGTTGTCAATATACACCAGCCATCGTCTGAAATCTATAAATTATTCGACCGTCTCTGGTTACTGGACCGGGGAGGTTATCCCATTTATGACGGAAATCCGATCGAAGCGATTATTTATTTCAAACAAGCTGCGAAATATACCGATCCGGATATCAGCGTTTGCAGTACCTGCGGGAATGTGAATCCGGAACTGATTCTGAATATTATCGACTCGAAGAAGATCAACGACTCCGGAAACCAGACGAACATCCGGAAGTTTACACCTGAAGAATGGCACGAGAAATATATTTCGTCGCGTCCGTCCTATACACCGGTTGAGGAGAAGGAACTGCCTGACAGCAAGCAGAAAAAACCGACCTGGTTCAAACAGTTTTGTATTTTCCTGGAACGGAATATCCGGACAAAACTGGTTAATAAGCAATATCTGGCAATTACGTTGCTTGAAGCTCCGCTGTTGGCGCTGATCGTTGCCTTGCTTACCCGGTATGTCGATGGTGACGAATATACTTTGCTGGCTAACAAGAATTTTGTGTCCTATATCTTTATGTCGGTTATTGTGGTTACCTTTATGGGGTTGAGTATAAGTGCCGAAGAGATTATAAAAGACCGGCCTGTCCTGAAGCGGGAACATTTCCTCCGGTTAAGCCGTAGCAGCTATCTTACATCTAAAATGGTTTACCTGCTGGGGGTATCCGGACTTCAGTCCTTACTTTTTATTTTAGTGGGAAATACGATCATAGGAGTAGGATGGGAGATGTTTGGTGTTTGGTGGAGTATCCTTTGGGCAACCTCTTTCCTAGCCAATCTGACGGGACTGATTTTGTCACAGTTGATGAACTCTGTCGTTGCGATCTATATAACTATTCCTCTTTTGTTGATCCCGCAGATATTGCTTTGCGGATTGGTTATCAAGTTTGATGATTTGAATACCAGTGCTTCAAAGGAAAATAAGGTCCCGTTGATCGGTGATATTATCCCTTCGCGTTGGGCTTTCGAGGCCTTGATGGTAGAGCAATTTGCCAATAATGCTTACAATCAGGCTTACTTCCCGATAGAGAGGGAAAAATATCTGGCGCAGTATTATGAAAATATACATTCGAAAGAAGTGCGTCGCCTGGCTGAACAACTGGAGGGAAAAGATGATCCGGACAAACGTCTGACGGTAGAAAATGAACTTGCCGTATTGGGACGTGCCGCCCGTATCGCTTCCCGCAATGAAGGTGAAACTTACTTGTCGTATCTGGATAAGGTAGATTCAGCGTTGCACGAACGCGCTCATAACTTTACGGCCTATCTGGATCAGGTACAGGAAAAGGATATACGCGAAAAAGGGGCTGAATGGGTAACTGAACAGAAGAAAAAGTATCATAATTCGGCTATCGAAGACCTGGTTATGGGAGCCGGTGGCCGTAACTTTTATAAAGAGCACGGGCATCGCATTTATCCGGCCGTCGGTCAGATTTATATTGTTCCGGATAATCCGTTTGGCAGGGCTCCTTTCTATTCTTATGAGAAAAAACTGGGCAGTATGTTAATTTCTACCTATAATTTTAATTTATTGATTATAGGTTTCTTTGCATTATTAGCTATTATCGCTATATTCGCAGAGTTTCCGGGACGTTTCCTGAGAGAAGAATAAAAAAGCTGGAATATAAATTATTAAATAAAGTAACATGAAAAAGAGTGTATTAAGCGTGCTTGCAATAGCCGCATTAATGGTGGGCATGATTTCCTGCAACGGAGCTAAAAAATCAAATGAAGCCGAAAAGACGGAAGAAGCTGCCGTTATAGCAGGTAAAGCGCCGAAAGATTTGTTAACTGAAGAAGTAAAACAGGAAACTGTTAAATTCCTGGCTGATATGCCGGAGTCAGAAATTCCTTATCGTTTGTCCAGCGGTGAAGTTCAGGTAAAAGTGGGTGATTTAACTTATATGCTGCCTGTTGCTAAAGCTGCTGAACTAAGTACTGCTACACAAAAAGCGCGTGCACTCGGTATGTATATGGCTGATTACAATGTGTTGAAAGCGATCGGTCAGCCTACAGCAGAAGTAGAAGGAGCCATTGTAAAACTGGCTACAGACCTGAATGTTTCTTTTGTACTCGATATACTGAAAGAGGAAGCTCCGAAAGATGCAACCAAAGAACAGTTGCAGGCTTTCATGAATGCACAGGAAGATAAGATCATCGACAAGATGGCTGCCGAAAACAAGATTGATGTACAGATTGAAATCTTAGGTGCCTCTTCTGCTGAATATGCTTGTCTGCTTGCTAACCCGACATTGGTTATTAAAGGGGATGCTACATCTGCCGGACTTTCTGATAATATGCTGAAACGTGTGACTATGCTGGAAGAAGTAGTAGCCGACCTGGCTTCTTATTATCCAGACCTGCAACAGCTGGGTACAACTATCAGCCCGTTGAAGGAAAAAGTCGGAACTATCCAGGATGCCAGAGCTGCTAATGCAGAGATCATGGGTATCCGTGATGCTTTACTGAAATAAGTACATATATATAATGTATATAAAAAAGGAGATGTTCCGACCGGGGCATCTCCTTTTTACTATTCTGTGGAAGTCTTTTATCCCTGATAGGTAATAGACAACAAGGTGATATCATCCGATTGTACGGCTCCTACAACGAATTTTCCTACTGTTTCCGTTATTCTGTCTACAATTTCTTTGGGGCTCTTTCCGATCAACTCCCGGCAGTTTTCCAGCAAACGTTTTTCGCTGTACTGTTCGTGGCAGGTATTCATCGCTTCTGTTATTCCGTCCGTATAGAGCAGCAGGTTGTCGCCGGGCGATAACTGCAAAGTCTTTTCGTGATAAGTCATGTTTTCTACGCCGCCCAATATAAAGTCGTTTGTGAGCGGGACTGATACAACCGTGTTATCTGCCTTCATTAGAACCGGTGGATTATGACCGGCATTACAATAGGTTACAAGACCGGTATTCAGGTTCAGTATTCCGTAAAACGCTGTTACGAACATTTCATTAACGTTCTCCTGGCAAAGGAACGTATTTGAGCGTTGCATGCACATGGCTGCCGAGTTTTCCGTCAGTGCAATTGTCCGGATGACAGTCCGGCTGATCGCCATAAAGATGGCAGCCGGGACACCTTTGCCGGCAACGTCTGCAATAACAAATCCCAAACGGTCCTGATCTATGCGGAAGAAATCGTAGAAGTCGCCTCCCACATATTTTGCCGCATTCATATAGGCATAGATATCGAACGTTTTCAGTTCGGGAAACGGAGGAAATGTTTTCGGCAGGATCGTTTGCTGAATCTCCTGGGCGATGTGAAGGTCGTTACGGATGGATTCCAGTTGCGAATGCTCCTGCTGTGCTTTTTTGATGAATGATATTTGTTCGGCTGCTTTTTCGATCGTACGTTCCAGGTCTTCCAGATTGATCGGTTTGGTCGTGAAGTCGAATGCTCCCTGGTTCATGGCACTACGGATATTGTCCATATCTCCGTAGGCTGAAACCATGATGCATTTTAGAGCCGGATTTTGCATTTCGTTGATTTTGGCAAGCAAGGTCAGTCCGTCCATTTCCGGCATATTGATGTCACTTAGTATCACATCGAAATCCGGTTGGACAAGCATCAGTTGAAGTGCTTCCAGTCCGTTGTGCGCAAAATAGAATTCATATTCTCCTTTCTTTATCTTGCGACGGAAATATTGGGTAAGCAACCTTTCCAGGTCTAATTCATCGTCTACACTTAATATTTTTATAGCCATGACTTTTGTCTCTGTTATTGTTGGATAGGAATAGAAATAGTAAAACGGGTATATTCGCCGGGGCGTGAATCCATTCCGATCGTACCGTTATGTTTTTGTTCGATAATCGATTTAGTGATCGACAATCCGAGACCGGTGCCTTCACCGATCGGTTTTGTCGTGAAGAAAGGCGTATAGAGTTTCTTTTTTGTCTCTTCCGAAATTCCTTGTCCGTTGTCTTCTATGCTCAGGTTTATACGGTCACCCTCTTTTTTCAGGCATATCCTGATGGTTGGCTGATAGGTCGCATCGGCTATCTCTTTCGACTTGCTGAATACGGCGTAGCAGGCATTGTTCATCAGGTTGAGTATGGCGCGGCTGAAATCCTGCGGAATAACTTTTACTAATGGCAGGTCGACGGCATACTCTTCCTGTATCGCGACATTGAAACTTTTGTTGTTTGCCTTGACTGCATGGTAAGAAAGCCATACATATTCTTTGGTCAGCTGATGCAGGTCGGTCGGGATATATTCGTCGTCTTTGCCGCGTGAATAAAGCAGGATGCCACGCACAATTCCCGAAGCCCGGTTGCCGTTCTCCTCTATCTTGTTCATATTACTTTCCAGGTCAGACATGATCTCTTTGATCTCTTCGACTGAGTCTTCCGGTAATGCGTCTCCGAGTTCATCCAGGACTTCCTGCATATCCTTTAGTAACTTCTGCGAAACTTTGCTGAAATTGATCACGAAATTAAGAGGATTCTGTATCTCATGTGCAATGCCGGCACTCAATAATCCGAGTGAAGCCATCTTCTCCTGTTGGCTGATCTGTTTCCTCAGCTTCTCAATTTCTTTTTGGGTGTTCTCATTCATTGTTAATCCTTTTTTGACTGATAGGAATTGTAATTAAGAATTCTGTATAGCTATCCTTTTCGCTTTTCGCCAGGATCGAACCCTGGTGGTTGAGGATAACTTCACGGCAGAGATACAACCCGACACCGGCTGCTTCGGCAGAAGGTTTGGTTGTAAAGAATGGTTCGAATATCTTGTCCTTGATACTGTCTTCGATACCGATCCCGTTGTCATAGATACTGATAAATACAGTATTGTTGCTTCTTTCTTCCAGTTTTATAGTGATAAAAGGAGAGAAACTTTGTTTTTGCAGTTTACGGAGCAATGCATAAATACTGTTTTTAAGAATGCTGCCCAGCGCCTTGTTCATTTGTTCGATATTAATTTCAGCCATAACAGGCTTTTCGGGGCATTCTATATGTATCTGTATCTGATTTTCTTCAATTTCTTTTTTGAATAGCTTGTTAAGGACATCGACGTTTACTTTGCACAGGTCGCACAGGTCGGTCGAAGTCACATCGCCGTGCCGGTCTTTCAACAAATCTTCCATCGCTTTGACAATGCGGACGGTGTTGCAACCATGTTCATTGATCTTTTGCAGGTTGCCTTCTATCATGTCGAGTATTTCGATGCTGTCTTCATAGATTTCTTTCGTCATGACAGATTGCTCGTTCGTGATGTTGTCTTTCAGGTCTTTGATCAGGTTCGCCGACAGGCCGGCAAAGTTATTGATGTAGTTCACCGGATTCAGGATACGGTCCACCAACCCTTGTGTAAGTTGCCCTACAGTAGCCAGTTTCTCTTTTCGAACCAGTTCGTCCTGTGCCTTGGCAAGGGCATCCAGCGCTTGCGACAACTTTTCGGATTCTTTCAGTACCTGATCCCGCTGGATACGGAGTTCGATGGTACGTTCTTCCACTATTTTGGCCAGATATTCTTTTTGTTTCAGCTTCTTCCGTAGGCGTCCTTTTAATATATAAAGAACGATCTGCACGACCAGCATGATGCCGGGAACTGTGTCCCAGCCATAGTAGAAACCCGCAATGATGAGTATCCAACCTGCCAGCGTCAGTTTTTCTATGATGCGCAGCTGTCTTTTGAGGGAAGCTATCTCTTTTATATCGAAGTCGGCCATATTACTGAATTTCTTTGGTCATTGTTAATCTATTCTTTCCTTCGGAACGGTCGTATCTGACATCTGTCATCAGTTGTTTTACCAAAAAGATGCCTAGTCCGCCGATCGGGCGTTCTTCCAATGGAAGTGTAATATCCGGCTCCCGCGTTTCCAAAGGGTTAAATGGGATGCCGTTGTCGGTTATGACTATTTTCAATAGTCCGTCGTCGCACCCCATATCAATGCCTATATCTCCTTCCATACCGGGATATGCATATTGAATAACATTTGTTACAGCCTCATCCATCGCCAGCTTTATCTGCATCAGCAGTGCTGTGTCAATTCCGCAACTCTTGGCCTGTATTTCCAGAAAATCATACAGGAGCGCAAGTTGTTCCGGATTATTCTTAATGTGTAGTGTGCTGGTCATTCTACCGGAGTTTGAATCTTGTTATTCAATGGTAAGAAAAGAAGAGAAACCTGTTATTTTGAATATCTCCATAATGCTGTCCTGGATATTCCTCAATACAAATGTTCCGCCTTTCTGGCCCATCTTTTTTTGCAGAATGAGAAGCAAGCGAAGTCCGGCACTGCTGATATATGTGAGTTTTCCACCGTCAAGCACCACGTTTTGCGCATTACCTTCAAGTATATTGGTAATCTCTTTTTCCAGATCGGGCGAACTGAGTGTATCCAGCTGTCCGGAAAGACAGATTACTGTCTCTGTTCCGTGCTTTATTTCTATTTCCATATATCTTTTTGTTTTCTATTTGAGCAAATGTAAATATTATAATCAAGCTCAGCAAGTTATTCTCAGAATTTGTTTATTCCGGCTTACTTCTTAGTAAGCCGGCTGATGCCTCGTGCAATTTCACCTATCCAGAGAACCAGCGAGCTGGAACCGATAATGATACCCCAGTCTTTTAAAGACAAAGGAACCACATTGAACATCTCTCCGCCAAACGTAACGATCAGATACTGACCGATAAGGATAAGCAGGGCTACAAACAGGAAGCTCTTACTCTCTTTCAGGTTAGCGAATGCTGAACGGCCTTCCATAAATGCCTTGGCATTGAACATATTCCAGAACTGAAGCATTACAAAGAAGCTGAAGAACCACGACAAGTCATGCGGCGTCAGTCCAGTCTGTGCATGGAAATAATACAATACTCCCATTAGGATCAGCACGAAAGCAATACCTACTCCGAAGATATTGTATGCCATCGGCCGGGTGATGATAAAATCGCCATCTTTTCCGCTCCGGCGGGGTTTATCCTTCATAACCCGTTCGTTAGGGGGGAGGGAGGCCAATGCTCCGGCGGCAAATGTATCCATGATCAGGTTTACCCATAACATCTGTGTGATGGTAAGCGGTGATTCGGTCCCGAACAGCGAACCCAGCAGCACGATCAGACAGGCTGCCACGTTGATGGTTAACTGGAATAAGAGAAACTTCTGGATATTACGATACAAGGAACGTCCCCACATTACGGCACGTGTGATACTTCCGAAGGAGTTATCCAGGATCGTGATGTCGCTGGCTTCTTTGGCAACAGAGGTTCCGTCACCCATGGAAAGACCCACCTGGGCGGCTTTCAGGGCCGGAGCATCGTTGGTTCCGTCGCCGGTTACGGCAACTACGGCACCTTTCTTCTGTAATAACTGCACCAGGCGTTGTTTGTCGGTAGGACGGGCGCGGCACATGATTTTCAGATCCAGTACCCGGTCGAGCACTTCTTCGTCGGTCAGTGCTTCAAAGCCCGGACCTGTGATGATGTTGCGGTCGGTATCTTCCGGTTTCCAGGTTCCGATCTGACGGCCAATCTCACGGGCGGTACCAGGAGTATCACCGGTTACGATCTTTACATCAATACCAGCATTCAGACAGCTTTGTACGGCGGCCGGAACATCTGCACGGACAGGGTCGGAGATCGCAACGATTCCCAGATAGGTCAGGTCGGTATTATGTAGGCGGCCATTGACAAAGAACGATTCGTCCTGTCCGTCTTCAATAATCTGATAAGCAAAACCGAGTGTACGCATTGCCTGATTCTGGTAATCCAGCAGTTGTTTTTCAATATCGGCCTTGCAGGCATCTACCGGTTTATAAGTATTGTCAATGGCTACACGTTGGCTGTTTGCCAGTACAATTTCCGGTGCCCCTTTTACGTACAGCACTTTTTTACCCAATAACGGCGACTTAACGACTGTCGCCATATATTTCCGTTCGGTCGAGAAGGTCAGCTGGTCCATGACCGGCGCTTCTTCCCTTAATGTCAGGTAGTTTTGTTGCTGGCTGTTCAGCCAAAGCAATAAAGCTGCTTCGGTAGGATTACCTAATGTCTTTACTTTCTCTTCCGAGAAGTCGAGGAAGGCGGTCGAGTTAACGGAAATACCTTCCTTAATAAGGTTGCTTAGTTCATCGTTTCCCAGTTTCTGGTCTTTGAGATTGTAGAAATTGGTCTGGTAAACCTGCATTTGGTTTTGTGTCAGCGTACCGGTTTTGTCGGTACAGATAACCGTAGTCGCCCCCATCGTTTCGCAGGCATGCATTTTGCGGACCAGGTTGTTTGTCTTGAGCATGCGGTTCATACTCAGGGCAAGGCTGAGGGTTACGCTCATCGGCAAGCCTTCAGGAACGGAAACTACGATCAGGGTTACTGCTATCATGAAGATATTCAGTATATGGGAGATCAGATCCATGACCGGCATACCCGATGAACCGAGTAATAATTTGATCAGCAAGGCAATAAAAGTAAGCCCGGCAACCGTATACCCTCCTTTACTGATTACGGCGGCAAGCCCTTTCAGCTGTATCTGGAGCGGAGTCTCTATGTCGCTTTCAATCTGCGAACCTTCATATACTTTACCATATCCGGTAGCGTCTCCCACCAGTTCGACTTTCATGGCTCCATGCCCGTCGACAACAGTTGTTCCCCGCATGACCATATTGGACGGATAGGTCGCTTCAGGATCGAATTCGGCTTCGTTGGTTGTTTTACTGATAATTGGTTCCCCGGTCAGTGTCGATTCGTTGATTTGCAAAGATATAGCTTCCAGCAAATGACCGTCGGCAGGAATCTCCTCTCCGGTTTCCAGTACGACGATGTCGCCGACAACGACTTCTTTTTTGGTTACCTGGCAGATATTTCCTTCGCGAATCACTTTGACCAGCGTATCGTCATTGACGGTATTCAGCACATCGAATGCTTTGTTGGCCTTCAGTTCGAAGAAAAAGCCGACACAGGATGCCAGCATGATGGCAAAGAATATACCGATCGGCTCCAGGAAAGCGGTAAACCCTTTCGCTTCCGGTCCCCAGCAATGTACGCCGGCAATGATCATTGATAACAGCCATGCTACCAGCAGGATCTTGATGATCGGATCATTAAACTTTTCGAGGAATTGACTCCAGAGAGAGGCTTTCTCTGGTGGAGTGAGGATATTTTCGCCGTGAAGGCGCCTGCTTTCTTCTACTTCTTGTTTGGTTAAGCCTTGATACTGATGTTTTTTCTCCATAAATTTGTTTAATCTGATTCAGAAAAATGAGTAGACAAATTACGTAAAGTTGACGGACATACGCAAGTGCTTTGGTTTTTAATTGATGATAGAATATAACAGTAATGTTTTGTTAACCGTTTGTTGTGTTAATTTAACGAACGGAAGGTAAACCTTTGGTCTGTTCTGATTGTCTTATATATAGAAGCAAAATGTGTGTTATTTATTTAAGGTTATGAAGAATGTTAGGTTATTCTGGTTATTAGGGATTGTCCTTTTATTAGCAGGGCAATCCCTTTATGCTCAAAGTAAAAAGGAAAAGCGGGAGCAGAAGGCAAATGAAGTGAAAGAATTAATAGATAGTAAACGGTTTACAGTAGATGTAAATCGTGCGATACCCATGGGAGGACGTTCACTCAATCTGACGTCTCCCTACTCTTTGGAAATGCGCGGTGACTCGGTTATTTCCTATCTTCCTTATTTCGGAAGGGCTTATTCGGCTCCTTATGGTGGCGGTGACGGGTTACGTTTCGAAGAATCAATTACCGATTATCAATGTTCTTTTAATAAGAAAGGAACCGCTCAAATACAGTTTCGTACCCGAAGCGATGACGATACCTTTGCATTCAGTGTGCAGGTGTTCTCAAATGGCTCCGCGACAATCAATGTGACGCCTGTCAACAAACAGAACATCACATTCTATGGGGAACTGGCTCCTAAGAAAAAGGAATAAATAATCGTCCTTGCCGTGCATTTCTTTCGGCAATACGCTTATTTACTTTCGCAGTAAATTCGAAGTTCTTAAGTCCCCAGTCGGGAGCGATCAACAGCTCTTTCGGGGATTGCGATACAAACCTCTCTACCACAATAGAGGGGTTTAATTTTTCTATGAAGTCGATTACCAGGTCGATATATTCGTCGGCCGTATAAAGATGGAACTCTTCAGGATGTTCGGCATATTCTTTGGCCATGCGGGTGTTGCGAATCAGTTGCAGTTGATGCAGTTTCAAAGTGGTTACGGGCAATTCGGATAACCGGTCGGCATGATGTAATATTTCATCCCTGCTTTCTCCCGGTAAACCCAGAATCAGGTGGGCACCGGTGTAAATGCCCCGTCCGGCTGTCCGGCGGATAGCGTTTTCCGACTCTTCATAGGTATGTCCGCGGTTGATGCGGAGCAACGTTTTATCGAGTGTGCTTTCCAGTCCGTATTCTATCATGACGAACTTTTCCCGGGAAAGGGCCGTGAAATAATCCAGCAAAGCATCCGGCATGCAGTCCGGGCGTGTTCCGACGATTAACCCGACTACACCGGGATAAGATAACGCTTCTTCATATTTGGCTTTCAGCGAACTGAGTTCATCGTATGTATTGGTGTAAGCCTGGAAGTAGGCGAGGTATTTCATCTCCGGATATTTGCGGGAGAAGAAGCGGATTCCCTCTTCCAACTGTTCGGTCACACTCTTTTCCGTGTGGCAATACTCCGGACTGAATGTTTGATTATTACAATAAGTACAGCCGCCCCATCCTTTCGAACCATCGCGGTTCGGACAGGTGAAGCCTGCATTTATAGAGATTTTCTGTACCTTACAGGGGAATATTTTCCGCAGGAAATCTCCGAAATCATTATAAGGTTTTACGTTTTCCATGGGGCAAAGGTAATTTATAATGGTTAATGACCAATGTCCGGTGGTTAATTTAATGATAAAATGCCCGGATAACCAGGCTCCGGTATATAATTTACCTTTAATGGTGAACGGTTTACCGTGATAAAATACTAACTTTGCAGCCTATTCAAAATAAAATAAAAGTATTCATGAGACGATTGGGTGTTGGTTTCTTGCTTTCATTGGCGATAATTGGAAGCGTATCTGCTCAGAACGGGAGCAAACGTGTCGATTTAAAAGAAATTACAGATGGAAAGTTCCGTCAGGTAACTGCTATTGGTGAAATGCGGTCGCTGCCGGATGGAGAACATTATACAGCAATGAATAAAGATCGGAGTATGATTATCAAATACTCCTATCGTACAGGTAATCCGGTGGACACGTTGTTCAATGCCCGGACTGCCCGTGAATCCACATTCGATGATTTTGACGGATACGATATCAGCAGTACCGGCCATCATATCCTTGTTTGGCGGGAAACCGAACCGATTTACCGTCGTTCTTTCAAGGCGATGGTGTACGATTATGACGTGCGCCGTAACTATGTAAAGCCTGTTTCCGATTCGAAGAACAAGCAGATGATTCCGACTTATTCGCCGGACGGACGCATGTGTGCTTATGTCGTGGATAATAATATATGGATTCGTAAGTTTGACTATGATACGGAAGTACAGGTTACCAAAGACGGTGAACTGAACAAAATACTGAACGGCATTACCGATTGGGTATATGAAGAAGAATTCGCTGTGACTAACCTGATGGCCTGGTCGCCCGACAGTGAATATCTGACTTATGTGCGTTTCGACGAAAGCGAAGTGCCGGAATATTCCATGCAGATGTGGGGTAACGGACTGTATCCGGGATATTATAATTTCAAATATCCGAAAGCAGGCGAGAAGAATTCGAAAGTAACGGTTCACTCTTACAGCGTAGCGACAAAAGATATCAAGGAACTGAAAGTGCCGGTGGAAGGTGATTATTATATTCCGAGAATTACCTTTACTACCAATTCCGACCAGTTGGCTGTCATGACGTTGAACCGTCAGCAGAATGTTTTCAATATGTATTATGTGAATCCGAAGAGCGGCGTATCCCGTTTGATTCTTCGCGATGAGAACAAATGCTATGTGGATTCCGAATGGCTGACTTCCATTCATTTCAATCCGAGCGGATTTACTTACGTCAGCGAACAGGATGGCTATTCCCATATTTATTTGTATTCTCCGACGGGTGTTATGCAACGCCAGGTAACGAAAGGCAACTGGGACGTAACCCGTCTGATTGGTTACGACGATGCAACTAAGGTTGTATATTATGAATCAGCCGAAGAGAGCCCGTTGCGTCGTTCTGTTTATAAGATTGACCAGAAAGGCGTAAAGACAAAACTGTCGGAAGGAGAGGGGACGAACAGTGCCGACTTCAGCGCGAACTATGCTTATTTTGTCAATAATTATTCGAATGCAAACACTCCCGCAGTGATTACTGTCAACGAAACAAAGTCGAAAAAAGTATTGCGTGTGTTGCAGGATAATGCTGCTTTAAGAGAAAAATTGGCAAATACATCTTTCTCTAAAAAAGAATTCTTCAAGGTGCATACAGCATCTGATATTGAGTTGAATGCCTGGATCGTTAAGCCGGTCGATTTCGATGAATCGAAGAAATATCCGGTGTTGATGGTACAATATAGTGGTCCTAATTCGCAACAAGTACTGGACAAATATGGTTTTGACTGGGAACATTACCTGGCTGCGAACGGAATCATCGTAGTCAGCGTGGATGGCCGGGGAACCGGTGCACGTGGTGAAGCCTTCCGCAAATGTACATACTTGCGGATGGGTGATTTGGAATCCAGAGACCAGGTGGAAGCTGCACAGGCTTTAGGCAAACTGCCGTATGTGGATGCAAAACGCATCGCCATCTGGGGCTGGAGCTTTGGCGGATACAACACATTGATGTCGATGAGCGTGGGTAACGGTACATTTAAGGCCGGTATCGCTGTCGCTCCTCCGACAGACTGGAAATATTATGACTCGGTATATACCGAACGTTTTATGCGTACGCCAAAAGAAAACTTCTCGGGCTATGCTGCAACATCGCCCATCCGGCTGGCAAAAGACTTACAGGGTAAGCTGTTGCTGGTACACGGAACTGCTGACGATAATGTACACTTCCAGCAGACGATGGATTATGCAGAAGCATTGGTACAAGCCGGTAAACAGTTCGATATGCAGGTTTATAAAGACCGTAATCACAGTATTTACGGAGGAAATACCCGTTATCATCTGTATACCAGGATGTCTAACTTTTTATTGGATAACTTATAATGTCAGAACATGTGAGAAAGCCGGATTGGTTGAAGATCCGGCTTGGTGGGAACGAACAGTTTACAAAGACGAAAAGCATTGTTGAGTCTCATTGTCTGCACACCATTTGTACAAGTGGAAAATGCCCGAACATGGGAGAATGCTGGAGCCGGGGAACTGCTACGTTTATGATTGCAGGCGATATCTGTACCCGTTCCTGTCGATTTTGTAACACGCTAACAGGCAAACCGCTGCCGCTGGACCCGAAAGAACCGGCGAATGTGGCGGAAAGTATTCGCCTGATGAACTTAAAACACGCAGTGATAACGTCGGTTGATCGCGATGATCTTCCTGACTTGGGAGCCCAACATTGGGTGGATACAATCCGGACCATCAAAGAGGTAAATCCGGCCACCACCGTAGAAGTCCTGATCCCTGACTTTCAGGGACGCCTTGAACTGGTGGATCAGGTAGTGGAAGCTGCTCCCGAGATTATATCGCATAATATGGAAACCGTGCGGCGTATCAGCCCGCAGGTTCGCAGTGCAGCCAAATACGATGTCAGCCTGGCTGTCCTGTCCCGCATAGCCGGACAAGGTGCGACGGCAAAGACTGGTATTATGGTCGGTTTGGGCGAAACCCCCGAAGAAGTATGCTGTCTGATGGACGATGTGCTCGATGCAGGTGTTTCCGTATTAACAATTGGTCAATATTTACAACCATCCAGAAAAAATATTCAAGTAACTGAGTATGTGACCCCTGATCAGTTTAATGTCTATAAATCAATCGCTTTGGAAAAAGGTTTTCGTATGGTAGAGAGCGCTCCGCTGGTCCGTTCCTCTTATCACGCTGAAAAGCATGTTTAATTACCAAAACTTTTAACAAAGTGGGTTGTTATATATTTAAAGTGCGAAGAAAGGGGGAAAGGGTATGAACAAAGTTAAGAAGGGATTAGACAATCAAGCCGTTGGTCTGTTGCCATTGTTGCTTTTTATGTTTTTGGATAATTATTTTTCTTATCTGTTGTCTTTCATTATCGGCGTTACCTTCTGTTTTGTATGTATTTTTCTGTATCAGGTGTTGAGTAAGGATAAGGTATATCAATTTTTATTGTTGCCTTCTGCAATTACTTTAGTATTGTATTCCGTCTTTCTCTGCTTGAAACTGGAGCCCGTATTGTTTATTTATTCTCCGTTGATTACGGAGGTGCTGTTGGTCGTAGTACTGGCGTTTATCGGTTTTAGCCGGCGCTCAGTATTAAAGAAGATAAGGACTTCAAAGCACCCGACTTATAAACGGACTTTAATGCGTACGACGCTGAATGAATTCTATTTCATTGCCCAGCTGGTTCAGAATTTGTATACATTACATCTGTTTGTCATCCTGGTTTACAGTATCCTTCCGGATACGATGCAGAATGTACATGCGGAACGTTTCCTTTATAGGGAACTGGGGGTATTGATTGGAGTTCTGGTCATTCTTTATGAGCAGGTACGTTTATCGTTGATGCAAGGTAGTTTACAGAAAGAAATGTGGTTACCGGTGTTGAATGAGGGAGGAAAGGTTATTGGTTGTATTGCGCGTTCGGTCAGCCGCACGTTGCCTAAGAAGTACTACCATCCGATCGTCCGGATTGCCGTCATTCATGACGGAATGCTTTATCTGATGAAAAGGAGTAAAGATGCGTTCGTATCTCCGGATACGATTGATTACCCTTTCCATAGTTATGTATTGTTCAGGCACAGTATTGAAAGTACGGTGCGTGAATCGGTTGGCGAACTCGCCGAACAGCAGGATGTAAATCCCCGTTTTCTGATACGTTATACGTTCGAGAACGAGAAGGTGAAACATCTGGTATCGCTTTACGTGATCTGTCTCCGTACAGAGGAGCAGTTTAACCAGTGTAAGCGAGCTGGCGGTAAGTTATGGACAGCCAAACAAATTGAAGAGAACCTGCATACCGGTGTATTCAGTGAATATTTCGAACAGGAATTCTCTTATCTTCAGAACACAATTTTACTGGCAGAGAGTTTCTGCTGTGGTAAGTAGGCTGGGTATTTATCGGATACCCAGTTCGATTACTTCAAGGTCTTTAATATTTTTGCCGTCAATCACAAAACGGATAAGGGTACGGACCTGATGGAAGCCGCTTTTGCCGGCTGCGCCCGGATTGATATATAAACAATTCAGGGATTGGTCGAAGGCGACTTTCAGAATGTGCGAATGACCCGCTATGAACAAGTTCGGGCGGGTATCGTACAATTCTTTGCGGATAGCCGGGTTGTAACGGCCCGGATAGCCGCCTATATGCGTCATCATCACATTTACTTCTTCCGCTTTAAAATGAGCCACTTCGGGATATTCCAACCGGAGCGATTGCCCGTCTATGTTTCCATATACCGCCCGGAAAGGTTTCAAAGCAGCTAGCTTTGCTGCCAACCCGTCCGAACCAATATCACCTGCGTGCCATATTTCATCGCATTCTGCGAAATATTCCGCATATTTATCATCCCACCAAGCATGGGTATCTGAGAGAAGTCCTATTTTAAGCATAACTATTTCTTTTCAACATGTAAAAGTAAGAAAATATTACAATGAACCGGTTGACGGAGTTAGTTTAGTTCGTATTTTCTTTACAAAGGTTTCTTTCTGATGCGATAGTCCCAGTCTTTTACGGCTTCCGGGATTATAGTTCTATATATTATGATACTGTATTCTCATATATTATGATATCGAAGTCGTATAATATATAAGAATACAGTATCATAATATATGAGAATTTGAAAGAGTATATTAGTGGCTTGTGATGATTTTGTTTACTTATGGCTATTTATTTTGAAGATTGTGATGGAATGTAAAATATTGTTCTTACATTTGGGGTGTTTGCATAAATGTATTCATATAAATTTAAAACTATGCCTATGGTATAAAACTGTCTAAAAGACATATTAAGATATAAAAACGTAAAGTTTATTTCGAAGGTGCTGAAAAACTACCACTTTTAAATGCTCTCTTCCAAGTACACTGGACGTTCACGTTTAGGCGTGGACTTCATTGTTGTATTATGAGGAGAGCGGGTTGTGGTAGACCTTTCAGGACCGTAATACGAAAAGACAATGGGTCCACGTTTTTTTATTGGTCTACTTTCTCTCAATTTTGGACTCCCGGCGAACAGCCGGATATGAAACCTTGTTTAGTACTATTCCTTTCTTATAGGATTCTGATGTAGCAACGTGAATGTTGCCAAATGAATTATTATGAAATGCGGACATTGTTTTGTAGCAAGAATGTGCGGTGAATGTCATTCGCTTGTCTTCATGCTGAAACGTCTTCTTGTTTATTTTGTCCCGCAATAAATCAAATTTATTATTATTTAATAAAATGAAACGAGAGAAAAATGTATTCCATTTAGTGGGTGTTTTATGTCTTGCCGTAGCATTGCAGTTCTTTCCTGCATCTACATGGGCGGAGACCAATGTTTTTCCTATTGTTAACCAACAAAGTACGTATACTGTAACGGGTAATATCGTGGATGGGAAAGGAGAGCCGATTATCGGTGCCAATGTTGTGTTAAAAGGTTCTGCGACAGGTGTCGTGACTGATGTGGATGGGAATTTTTCAATGAGTGTATCGGGAAATGATGTCCTGATGGTTTCCTATATAGGATACAATTCGTTGGAAATTCCGGTAAAAGGACAGAAGAGTTTGAATATCGTAATGAAGGAAAATGTAGAATCGTTGGATGAAATCGTGGTTATCGGCTATGGTACGATGAAGAAGAAGGATTTGACAGGTTCCGTGTCAGCGATAAAAGCCGACGAAATTACAGCCTTTGCTGTTTCTAATCCTATCCAGGCTTTGCAGGGGAGGGTTCCGGGGGTTGTTCTTTCGCAGAATACCGGAGATCCATCGGGCGATTACTCGATCCGTATTCGGGGAGTCAATTCTATCAAGGGGGACAATGCTCCGCTTTATATCATTGACGGAATACCGGCGAGCACTTCCTCTGTTAATACTTATGACATCGAATCCATGGAAATTCTAAAGGATGCGTCGGCGACAGCGATCTATGGTTCACGTGGTGCGAATGGCGTTGTTATGATTACAACCAAGAAGGGAAAAACCGGAAAAACAACCGTTTCCTATGATTTTGAATACGGCTTTCAGAAACAGATAAAGAAGCTGGATTTAATGAATGCCCGGGAGTGGGGACGGTTTTATAATGAATATCTGGTTAATGCGGATATTTTGAGCGAAGCTCCTTTCTCGGAAGCGGATATTGCAGCAATGGGAAAAGGCGTGGACTGGCAGAGTGAAGTATTCCAGAACGCCCCAATCTCGAATCATAATATTAATGTTTCGGGAGGTACGGACAACGTGCGTTATTTCATAAGCGGTTCGGCTATGATGAAAGATGGTTTGATTCATAATAGTTCATATGATAAATACAACCTGCGTTCAAGCCTGGATTTGAAAATGAGCAAGATGGTCAGTGCTTCGTTGAACATGGGATATTCGTTGATAAATCAAATGAACCAGTCTGACGGAGGAGGTAATGGAGGATCGTCCATGATCGGTGCCACCTATTCTGCCGCACCGGTCTTTTATCCGTACGATGAAAACGGTGATTATAAGGATTTGCGTTCCTGGTATTCCTGGTCGTCGCATGAAATTAAAAATCCGATCTGTATGGCTTATGAGTCTACTTATAAGACGGTCACGAATCTGACGAATATCAATGCGGCCATCAACTTTCAACCAGTCAAGGGACTTTCCGTCAAGGCGACTTTCGGTCTGGAAGGCTCTGATTCCCGGTATGATGCTTATACGACTAAAAAGTATATTTATCAGAATAATTCCGCCTCTGTGAATCATAAGCGTTCCACCAATGTAATAAATGAAGATATTGTGAATTATGACTTTACTGTTAATAAAATTCATTCATTCAATCTGATGGGCGGTTTTACTTATCAGCAGAATGTGTATAAATCAATAGCGGCATCCGGTAATACCTTTTTGAGTGATGTCCAGCAAACAAATAATTTGTCTTCGGCAGGAACAGTCAATACTCCTTCTACTTCTTATTCCAAATGGGCGCTGATGTCTTATCTCGGGCGTATCAACTATTCTTTTAATGGAAAATATTTGGTGACAGCCAGCTTTCGTGCAGACGGTTCGAGCCGCTATTCGGAAGGATCGCGCTGGGGATATTTCCCTTCGGGAGCTTTGGCATGGAGGATTTCTGAGGAACCATTCATGAAGCAATTTGATAAAGTTACCAATTTGAAGCTGCGTCTGGGATATGGTAGGACCGGTTCGAGTGCTATCGACCCGTATATGACACAAAATTTATTGAACACCGGGAAAACAGCGACTGGTAGTGATAATGTTCCTTACTATGCACCAAGCAGCACTTTCCCGGAAGATCTGAAATGGGAGACAACGTCTCAGTGGGATATTGGTGCCGATTTGGGTTTGTTCAATCAGCGTCTGCGTTTTACAGCCGATTATTATTATAAAAAGACGACCGACCTGTTGAATACAGTTTCCTTGCCGTCTTCGTCCGGATATTCATCGACAGTCCGGAATATCGGCAGTATGAGTAACCGGGGAGTCGAACTTCTGGTGGAAGCGGATGTCGTACAAAAGAAGGATTTCGGTTTTACGCTTCAGTTTAATATTGCACACAATAAGAATAGAGTCGAAGAACTGGCTGACGGAGACGATATTCTGGGAACGACTTACAGCAACTATGGTTCCGGTTCTATAACCATTATCCGGGAAGGGGAACCTTTGGGAGCGTTTTATGTATATAAAGATGCCGGATTAGATGAAAAAGGGTCTCTTTCTTATGTAGATATGAACGGTGACGGTCAATATACGGATACGGAAGACCGGTATATTGCCGGATCTCCTTTTCCGGATTTTACCTATGGTCTGAATTGCGGTTTCCGTTATAAAAACTGGGATTTCAATTTCTTCCTGCAAGGCAGCCAGGGGAATGATGTCTTTAACCTGAGCGAAATGAGAAACTATTCTTATGGGCAAGGCATGAATATCGAACGCAAAGTGTACTATGAAAGTTGGAGAGAAGGACAAGATAATTCTCACGTCCATTATCCGAAGATTGAGGCGGTCGGCTCTTTAAAGTACTCGGACCGTTTCATCGAGAATGGCTCTTATTTACGTTTGAAAAATGTGAGTCTGGCCTATAATTTCCCTTGTGAAAAATGGAGTACCCGGAATTGGCTCAGCGGTATCCGGGTGTTTGTAAGTGCACAGAACTGGCTGACCTTTACCAAGTATAACGGAGTGGACCCGGAAGTAAGCTCGAAAGCAAGCGATGTCAATGCGGGTATCGACCATTTGACTTATCCGAACAGTAAAACTATCTCAATGGGTTTGAGTGTCAAATTTTAAAAATCAGAAGCAATGAAAAGTAAGTTTTTAGTATCAATAGTGGCCTGTCTCTCTATCTTTCAAGCCTGTGACAATTGCCTGGACGAGACGAAATATACATATTCGATTTCGAGTGAAACATTTTATAATACATTGGAAGAAGCGAATGCTGCGGTATTGGCTCCGCTGGATGTGATGCGTTCGGCTTATAATTCTAATTTTTTCGCTACGTTGGAAATCAATACGGAATACTGCTATCCGAAAGGGGTTTACCAGACTTACAAGGCTTATAACGGTTTTGTAAATTCTACCCATATCACACGAAGTGAATCTAACTGGACTAATTTGTATAAAGCGATCATGTATTGTAATACCGCTATCGAGAAGCTGCCGGCAGCGACGGAAATGACTGAGGCGGAAATTGCGGCTTATTTAGGTGAACTGAGATTCTTGAGAGGATTCAACTATTTTAATCTGGTCAAATATTGGGGCGGAGTTCCGCTGAAGACCGAGGATAATATAACGATGTGGGATGTACCCAAAAGCTCAAAAGAGGACGTTTATGCATTTATTATTGAAGATCTGAAATATGCTTTGGCAAATTGTCCGGCTAAATCCAGATATTTGGCAACACCGAATAAGAATGTGGTTCGGACGTGCCTGGCTGATGTTTATATGCATACGGAAAACTATGAAGAGGCTAAAACATTGGCGGGAGAAGTTGTCAATAGCGGAGTGTATTCATTGGTGCAGGTGGGTGCTTCGAGGGATTTTGACAAAGTGTTTGGTTATGACCTGACAACTTCGTCTGAAGAAGTATTCTACATCAGGACATCGCGGACGGACGGCAAAACCTGGGATTACCTGTCTTATACATCGCATCCGAAATATGAGATAGAACCGGGCAAGTTGATGTTGAATGGGAACGGCTATTTTACGCATTATACGGATTTGAGGAATCATGTGATATCTACCTGGGATAAGAATGATCTCCGTTATGGGCTGAATGTCGGTTTTTATATCTTTGGAGCCGATGCTTACGGAGAGTACACCTGTCTTTTGACAAAGTATTGGGATCCGAATTCACAAGGGGGAGGTGCAAATGTATCTATTCCGTTGATCCGTTATCCGGATGCAATGCTTATTTTTGCGGAAGCGACAGCACGTGTTGCAGGAGGGCCGACGGAGGAATCTATGGAAATGCTGAATCAGCTTCGCCGTCGTGCTTATGGGCGTGATCCAAAAGTGCCGGATATGGAGTTGGATTATAAGTTGTCGGATTATAAGACGATGGATGAGTTTATTGATTTGTTGATTAAGGAAGAAACTTACGAGCACTTCAATGAAGGGAAGCACTGGGACTTCATTGTTCGTTTGGGCAAAGCTCAGGAACTGGTCGGGAAATATTATAATGTAGAAGACGGGGCGTGGACAGACATACAGGAAAGACATTATTTATGGAAGATTCCGGATTCCGAATTCAACTATAATAAAGCGATGAACCAGTCTACCGATCAGAATCCGGGTTATACTTCTGCGGAATGATTAATATGTTAAACTAAAAAAAGGAAATAGGAATGAAAAAACAGCTTGTTAACAGGGTACGTATATTTTTTATGCTTGCGTTTGTGTGGACAATAGCCTGTCTTGTTACATCATGCGGCGGACGTTCGGAGAAGGGGTATTTACGTCTTCTCTACTGGAATATACAAAATGGAATGTGGTCCGGACAGGGAGATAATTATGACAGTTTTGTTGAATGGGTTAAAGAACAAAATCCGGATATCTGTGTCTGGTGTGAGGCCCAATCCATCTATAAGACCGGGACGGCCGATCCTATGGAGGCTGCGGACCGTTATCTGACTGATAACTGGGAGAAACTGGCAATGCGGTACGGACATACATATTGTTATATAGGAGGTCATCGGGACAATTATCCTCAGGTGATAACTTCTAAGTATCCGATAAAGAATGTCTTGCGTATTGTTGGCTCGGAACCGGATAGTGTCGTTACTCACGGTGCCGGTTGGGCTCAGATCGAAGTCAACCAACAGACGATAAATGTAGTAACGCTTCATACCTGGCCCCAGGCTTTTGCTTTCCGGGCCGAAGATAAGGAGGCCAGCAAAGCGGAATCCGGAGGGGATAAGTACCGGCGCATGGAAATAGAATATATCTGTAAACATACGATCGACTCGGTGCCCGAAGCAGCGGGCCAGTATTGGATGATGATGGGAGATTTTAATGCGCGGTCAAGAATTGATAATGCAGTTTACAACTACCCGGAAGAAGATACGCGTTTTTTGGTGCATGATTATATCAGGGAGAATACGCCTTATATAGATGTGATCGCTAAAAAATACCCCGGCGAGTTTAAGACAACGACCGGAAAGGAGGCGCGTATAGATTTCGTATATTGTACATCTCCGTTATATGAAAGAATTGTGGCTGCCGATGTCGTGACAGATACTTATACGAAACCGGTGCGCGACCCGGCTAATCTTTCAAACTTTTGGCATCCATCGGATCACCGTCCTATTTTAGTGGATTTTGATTTGGAAAAGTAGGGACTATATTCACCGGAAACGGTAGATTTGTGAGATAAAAGGTAAAATCGGGCAACACTTCCATGGGTTGTCCGATTTTTGTGTAAGTATCTATTTCTTTTATTCTAATAAAGTATCTATATTTACGCATCTAAGAATAGAATACGATGGAGAATTCATATAAATACTTTAAGCGCGACGTTAGTTGGCTGTCTTTCAACTACCGGGTTTTACTCGAGGCGGAAGACGATACGTTGCCTGTCTATGAGCGGATTAAATTCTTGTCTATCTATTCTTCCAACCTGGAAGAATTTTACGAAATACGTGTGGCCGAGCATCGCGGGGTGATCATGAAAAAGAATTTTACCGAAGAAAGCGGTGATGAGGCCGAAGAAGTGTTGACCGAGATAACCAATGAAGTAAACCGCCAGCAACGTGAATATTACCGGATCTTCTCTGAAAAGATATTACCGGAGTTGAACCGGCAGAATATCTATCTCTATCAGGGAAGCGAACCTGAGCCATTCCATGAAGAGTTCGTTCATAACTTCTTTAATGAGGAGGTGTTTCCGTTCCTGTCGCCTGTCATGATACAGGCTGGGGATATCCGTACCTTTATCCGTGACCGCCGTCTGTATCTGGTGATCCGCATGGTAAAGAAAAGCAAGCGGAAGCCGGAAGGAGATCAGGCGCCTGAATATCATTATGCACTGATGAAGATACCCTATGCCAAGGTACCTCGCTTTATAGAGTTGCCGCAACATGAAGGGAAGTTCTACATCATGTTTATCGATGATATTATTCGTGCGAACCTGGCGAATATCTTCCCCGGATATATAATTGACAGTTGTTACAGTATCAAGATATCCCGTGATGCCGATATTTATCTGGAAAATGAGAAAGGTAATATCGTTGAAAGCATCCGGAAGAAAGTGAAGAAACGGAAGATCGGTGCCCTGAGCCGTTTTATGTACGACCGGGCAATGCCGGACGATTTCCTTTCATTTATTTGTGAGGCTTTCGGCATTACCCGCGATGACCTGGTCGTAGGAGGGCGTTACCTGAATTTGCAGGACTTGGCTAAATTGCCCAATCCAAAAGGGAAAGAGTTGGAGCAGAAGATTCCGACGCCTATGCGTGTCCTTTATCTGGATGAGAAAGGTTCCGTATTCCGGGCAGTGAAGAAGAAAGATATTTTGCTGCATTTTCCCTATCAGTCGTTCGATTATCTGATACGTTTCCTGATGGAAGCTGCGTTCGATCCGAAAGTGGATGAGATAAAGATCACCCAGTACCGGGTGGCGGAAAATTCGGCGGTCATCAATACGTTGGTCAGTGCGGCGCAGAACGGGAAGAAGGTAACGGTATTTGTCGAACTGAAAGCCCGCTTCGATGAAGAGAATAATATGAGTACGGCTGAACGGATGGAGCAGGCGGGCATACGTATTATTTACAGTATTCCGGGATTGAAAGTGCATGCGAAAGTGGCGGTTATCATCCGGAAAGATCCGGAAGATGGAAATAAACGGCGTGATTTCGCTTATCTCAGTACCGGCAATTTTAATGAAAAGACTGCCCGGGTCTACTCGGATATGGCCTTGCTTACCTGTAATGACGAGATTATAACGGATATAAATAAAGTGTTTGCCGTGCTGGAAGGGAAAATGGCGGAGCCTACTTTCCGGCATCTGCTGGTTGCCCGTTTCAACATGGTGCCCGAACTGATCCGTATGATCCATCGTGAGATCGAACATGTGAAGCTGGGACGTAAAGGGCGGATCGTGTTAAAGATGAACGGACTGCATGACCAGAATATGATAAACGAACTGTATCATGCCAGCGAGAATGGGGTGGAGATCGACCTGATCGTAAGGGGCATCTGTTGTCTGGTTCCCGGACAGCCTTATAGTGCCAATATCCGGATCACCCGGATTGTCGATATGTTCCTGGAACATTCCCGTATCTGGTATTTCTATAATGACGGCAAGGAAGATGTTTATCTGACATCGGCCGACTGGATGCGTCGTAATCTGAACCGCCGGATAGAAACGGCTTTCCCGATACTGGTTCCCGAAATAAAGCAGGAAGTGATCGACATTCTGAAGATACAGATGCGCGACAATGTAAAAGCCTGCCTGATCGACGAGCAGTTGCATAACAACTTCAAGCATAATGAGGAACCGGTGAAAGTCCGTTCCCAACTGGCTATTTATGAATATTTGAAAAACAAATCGTAAATAAGATCGTATGGACAATCCTTCTTCCCTGACTTTTTTTCTGTTCTGTTTCTGTTGGGTGGCTCTGATAGCGGGAGCGGTGCTGGGGTATATTATAGGTATCCGCATGGCACGCAACCGGGAACGTCACAGGCTTGTAAAGGAAAAGATCAGGAAGAACAAAGTTGCCATTTATCATTACCAAAAGGAGAAATACGATTATATCGAGCAGATCAACCGGCTGGAACAGGATTTACAGAACCTGACGGAAGAATCGGAGCTTTACAAGGAACGTGTCAGTGACCTGGAATATTACAAACGGAAGGTGCGTGAGAATGAACAGGTCATTGAACGGCTTTCCTCTGCTTCGTCAGAAACGATAGAATTGCCGGTCGATGCCTTTTCCCTGTTGCTGCAACTCAAACAAGATCCGGTACGCACTAATCTCAGCCGGCAGGAATGGATGGAATTGCTTCGTACGACCGACCTTCTTTTCAATAACTTCCTGACGGAGTTGAAGCAGAAATCTGGTATAACCCGTCATGAAGAGGAAATCTGTTGCCTGATAAAATGGAACTTTCCCCGCAAAGATCAGATGGCTGTTTTCAATAACACGACCGATGCCCTCACCAAGTCGAAGAGCCGCCTGAAAAAACGTCTGCAACTGGATGAGAAGACCGATCTGGATCAGTTTATCCGGATGTATTAGAGAAAAAGTACCTGATTCCTTTTCCGATGATTGGAATAGTACTCTTCCGGTCATCGGAACACTGCTCTTCCACCCATCAGAATAGTACTCTTCCGACTATCGGAAGAACGTTATTCCGATGGTCGGAAAAAAGCAGAAGCTCGACTGTTTCTTTTATTGGCGGAAAATATTTGAGTCGTTTCTAAAGCATCATGTCCAGATAAATACATAAAATCAAATAGTTTTAGGATATATGTTTCTTATATACAGTGTGTTAAGCCTGTATTTGTTTGTCCGGCACCATTTCTTTTCTTTTGTTGACTTATCCTTTATTTTTGTCGGAGTAAACAATAAACTCAGGAAAAGATAAATCAATAAAGCTATGAGAACACAGCATCTATTTACTTTTTATTTAGTAGGATTACTGACTTTGGTTAGTTGTAACTCTTCGATCGTAGAAAAACGGGCTACCGGTTTGCCGTATGAAATCCTGGTTGTCATGACCCGGGAAGTTGGAGACAGCGAAGTTGGGGAATTAGTGAAAAATCAATTAAAATCTCCCATTGCCGGATTGCCCCAACCTGAACCCGCCATGCGTGTTACATTTGTTCCTACCGAGACTTTTAATGGCTTGTTGAGATACGTCCGCAATATTCTGGTTGTCGATATTGATCCGACGAAGTATACGATGGTTTCATTGAATGGTTTTAAAGATGAGTGGGCAAAAGGGCAGGAAGTGATAAAACTCTGTGCTCCGTCGACTCGCGAACTGGTCACTTACCTGACATTACATGATTCGGATATTGTCAATCATTTCTGTGCAATCGAAAAGGACCGTCGTATAAAGATACTGAAAGAACATTACAGCCAATTGGCAATGGATAAAGTGCAGGAGAAGTTCGGTATGAAATTGCATGCTCCGGACGATATGACTTATTATAAAGATACGACCGATTTCCTGTGGGTGTCGAACAATGCTAAAACCGGGCGTGTCGATCTGATCGTTTATTCCTTTCCATATACCGATGCGAATACATTTACACAGGACTATCTGGTGGCAAAACGGGATTCTGTTTTAAAGGATAACCTGCCGGGTGCTTTTCCGGATTCTTATATGACTACGGAAAAGCGTGTCGACCTGACTTACGAACCTATAATGTTGCATGATAAATACTGCGGAGTCTTACGTGGCCTGTGGAAGATGGTTGGCGATAAGATGGGCGGACCGTTTGTCAGCCATGCTTTTCTGGATACGAAGACACAGCGTGTGATTGTTGCCGAAGGTCTCGTTTATGCCCCGGAAACAACCAAGCGGAATTATATACGTAAGATCGAAGCTGCACTTTATACGGCACGCCTGGATACGATATCGAGATAGCTGTACCCTCACTAGCACCAGTGAGGCAAAGGCATTACCTTTTCTGCAGGTAGTCTGTTAGCAGTAATACCTGTTCCGGCATATATCCCGTACGGATACGCCATTCTTGCGGATAAAGGTTGTTGGCTCGTTTTCCGAGATGTTTGACAAAACCTACAGGAAATCCCTGGTAGCAGACCAGTACGTACCCTTTTTCTATTTCGGCGGGGAGAAGCAATACTTCTTTTTTCAGGTATTTGATGGCATCGTCCCAGCTTACTTCGGCACAGGTAAAAGCCTCTTTGTTCAGTGCCGTGCTTAAAGTCAGTGAATGGGCCGGTAAAATATCTTTGCCTTTTATCTCTCCGATGCGGATTCCGGCAGATACGATTCGTAACTGGGTGGATAGCAATTGCCAAGTGTCATAATGGATGGACGGTATGGCTTGTATCGTATCATTGAATATTTCCATCCGGAAGCTGTCCGGCTCCTGTATCCATTTGTTTACAACAGGAGGGATGACGGGAGCGGCTTTTCCTTTATCCTTCTTGTTTTTACTTTTAGGACGGATTATTTCATCGACTTCGCCGGACGCTTTACGCAGGGCGGCCAGGAAGAATCCTTCCCCTTTTGTTTTATGGGGGAAGAAACGGTAGACCGGGTGTGCATGGCGTAGCGGTCCGGTGATCTGCCATTCATCCCTAATGGGAATGGACAGGGCTTCGGCTCCCAGTTCTTCTATTATATAATGTATATTATCTTCATCCTCTTCCGTATTGTAAGTACAGGTGCTGTAAATGAGCAGTCCGCCCGGTTTCAGTGCGTTCCATATGTCGTGGATGATACGGCGTTGACGGGCGGCACAAAGGTTGACGTTTGCCACGCTCCATTCGCCGGTACTGTCGGTGTCCTTGCGGAACATTCCTTCGCCGGAACAGGGGACATCGGTAACAATAACATCAAACAGATGAGTAAGGCGCCCGATATCTTCGGGATCGTTGTTCGTGACGATATTGTTCGGATTTCCCCATTTGGTGATATTTTCAGCCAGGATATTACTGCGGGTACGGATCACTTCGTTGCTGACCAACAGACTGCCTTCGGGTAAAAGGTTCAACAGATGGGTGGACTTACCACCCGGTGCGGCACAAAGGTCCAGGCATTTCACCGGTTCGCTGACAAAGTTCCGGATGGCTTGCTCCAGAAACATGGAGGAGGCTTCCTGCACATAATAGGCTCCGGCATGAAACAGCGGGTCGAAGGTGAACGACAGGCGTTCGGGCAGATAATAACCTGTTTCGCTCCAGCCGACCTGAGGTGTTGAGGGAGCCTTCGTCCCTTTATTCCGGTTGATACGGATACTGACGGGAACGTCCGCTTGCAATGCGGCTTCCAGTTTGTCATATTCTTCGCCCAGCAAGGCACGGGTACGTGTGATAAATTCGATAGGAAGTGCCATCTTATTCTGTTTGTTTGGCACAAAAGTACTAACTTTGCGGAAAACTAACAGTATGCAAGCATCGCTTTTCCTTATACCGGTTACATTGGGAGACACCGATCATCGGCGTGTTCTCCCGGAATATAATCGTGAAATCATTCTACAGATCAAACATTTCATCGTTGAAAATATACGTACTGCACGCCGTTTCCTGAAAAAGACGGAACCGTCTATCGTGATAGATGATCTGACTTTTTATGAACTGAACAAGCACACTTCGCCGGAAGATGTGGCCGGTTATCTGGTTCCGTTGACGAAAGGGGAGCATGTCGGTGTGATATCTGAGGCCGGTTGTCCGGCTGTTGCCGATCCGGGAGCGGATGTCGTTGCTATTGCGCAGCGGAAGAATTATCCGGTGGTTCCCCTGGTTGGACCGTCTTCTATATTAATGTCGGTAATGGCTTCCGGTTTCAACGGGCAGAGTTTTGCCTTTCATGGCTATCTGCCCATTGATGCTTCGGAACGGACAAATACAATCAAAAAGCTGGAAGGCCGTATCTATTCGGAAAACCAGACACAGCTTTTTATCGAAACACCTTACCGTAACAATAAATTGGCTGAGGAGTTGATCCGTACTTGTCGCCCGTCAACCAAATTATGTATCGCTTCGGATATTACTTGTGAAGATGAATATATCCATACCCGTCCTGTGAAAGACTGGGCAGGAAAAGTTCCTGATCTGAGTAAGAAACCGACTATCTTTTTAATCTATAAATAACTTTTTATGGCAGCTTATCAGGCACATGAAACAGCAGTGATCGATCCTGGCTGTACGATCGGCGATGATACTTTTATTTGGCATTTTTCTCATATAATGGCCGGCTGTATCATTGGTGAAGAATGTAATATCGGGCAGAATGTCGTTATTTCGCCGGGCGTGGTTTTGGGGAATAACGTCAAAGTCCAGAATAATGTTTCCGTTTATACCGGAGTGACTTGTGAAGATGATGTTTTTCTGGGACCGAGTTGTGTGTTCACGAATGTGATAAATCCGCGCAGTGCCGTTTGCCGCAAAGACCAGTATAAGAAAACTCATATAGGAAAAGGGGCTACTATTGGTGCCAATGCAACGATTATTTGCGGGCATAATATCGGAGCCTATGCCTTGATAGGTGCGGGAGCGGTTGTAACTAAAGAGATTCCTGCTTATGCTTTAGTCGTTGGTAATCCTTCCCGGCAGATCGGCTGGGTCAGTGAGTATGGACACAGGCTGGAGTTTGATGAAAAAGGTTTTGCTATTTGCCCGGAGAGTGGAGAAGGGTATCAGCTGAGGGATAATGAGGTGGTCCGTATCGGATAAAAAAGAGAAAGGCGGATAATCAACCATCCGCCTTCTGAATATTTCTTAGCAAGCCTTCAAACTCATATCGAGACTTTTGACCGAGTGGGTCAGTGCTCCGACAGAGATAAAGTCTACGCCGCATTCTGCATAATCGCGCAGTGTGTCGAATGTGATACCGCCGGATGATTCGGTTTCGAAGCGTCCTCCAATCATTTCGACTGCTTTCTTTGTATCTTCGATATTGAAATTATCCAGCATGATGCGGTCGATACCGCCAACATTCATCGCCTGTTGTAATTCGTCGAAGTTGCGTACTTCGATTTCGATCTTCAGGTTTTTGCCTTTTTCTTTCAGGTAGTTCTGTGCACGGGTAATAGCCTGTTCGATGCCACCGGCAAAGTCTACATGATTATCTTTCAGCAGGATCATATCGAATAGTCCGATACGATGGTTGACACCGCCGCCGATCTTTACAGCATCCTTTTCCATCATACGCATACCTGGAGTTGTCTTACGGGTATCCAGTACGCGGGTTTTAGTTCCTTCCAGTGCTTTTACATATTTGCGGGTTGTTGTCGCAATACCACTCATACGTTGCATAACGTTCAACATCAGGCGTTCTGTCTGTAACAGCGACTGCACTTTTCCTTCAACAGTAAAAGCGATATCGCCTTTCTTTACTTCTGCGCCATCATTGATGAAGATTGTCATTTTTAGTTCCGGGTCGAAGTCATGGAAGATGCGTTTAGCCATTTCCACACCGGCCAGTACGCCATCCTCTTTGATAATAAGCTGACTCTTTCCCATAGCTGTTTCGGGAATGCAGCATAACGTTGTATGATCGCCGTCACCGATGTCTTCGGCAAACGATAATTTAATTAAATCGTCAATTAACTGATCCATTTGTTATTCTATTCTGATTGATTGTATAATCGCTTTGTTGCCGTCGGCACGGTAAGTAATGTTTACACGATATTCGCCTGAAGCGGTCGGGAGTTTACCGACAAAAAATCCAGCGTCTTTTTTGTCTGCATGATGTACCACGGAGAATCCCGAAGGTTTGTTACTGCCAAAAAAAGTAGACAGCATCTTAACGGCTTCGCTTCCGCTGCACTTTTTAGATGAGCCGGGTAGAGCCATATCTACTTCCTGGTCCATTGCTCCTGTCAGTGTAGAGGCATCTCCTCCTTTGAAGGCGTTTGATATCGGAGTAATATCGGCTGCCATTACGCTCAAAATTGAGAATACCAATGCCAATGTAAGTAATAATCGTTTCATAAGCTATCTCCTCTTTTTATGAGTATTCTGATGCAAAGGTATGTATTTTTCCTGTAAATTAGCGCCTTCAATATTAAAATGTCAACGAATGAAGATTGCACTGATTGTAATAGGCAAGACGGATGCCGGTTATTTTGTGGAGGCTATTAATGAATATAAGAACCGCCTGGTTCATTATATCCCTTTTGAAATGGAGGTTATCCCCGATATCAAGAACGTAAAAAACTTATCGGAAGTCCAGCAGAAAGAGAAGGAAGGGGAATTGATTTTAAAGACATTGCAATCCGGTGATTATCTGGTTTTATTGGATGATAAAGGGAAAGAATTTACTTCCATGCAATTTTCTGCTTATATAGAAAAGAAGATGCATACGATACCGAAACGGCTGGTCTTTGTGGTCGGCGGTCCGTATGGATTCAGTGAAGCGGTGTATAAAGCCGCTTCGGAAAAGATTTCATTGAGCAAGATGACTTTTTCGCATCAGATGATCCGTCTGATTTTTATTGAACAGATTTACCGCGCGATGACTATCCTGAATAATGAACCTTATCATCATGAATAGAATAATGTGCCAATATTGGCACATTATTATTCTCTAGTCTTCTGTATCAACAAATAATCCAGCAAAGTCATTGCTGCCATCGATTCGACAATGGGAACGGCACGTGGAAGCACACAGGGGTCATGGCGTCCGCGGGCTTTCAGGATTGTGTCTTCTCCATCCATGCTGACGGTTTCCTGTTCCATCAGGATCGTAGCCACTGATTTAAAAGCGACACGGAAATAAATATCTTGTCCGTTGGAGATACCTCCCTGGATACCTCCCGAGTTGTTTGTATGAGTATTGATATGTCCGTTGTCATTGAAGAAACGGTCGTTACGCTGGGAACCACGATAGAGGGCCGCTTCGAATCCGTCACCATATTCAAATCCTTTGACGGCATTGATTGTCAACATGGCATGGCCTAAAGCTGCATGTAGTTTGCCGAAAACAGGTTCACCCAAACCGATGGGAGTCCCTTTGACTACGCAAGTAATAACTCCGCCGATCGTGTCTCCTTTGGATTTCACTTCGGCAATTAACTGTTCCATCTCTGCCGCTTTTTCCGGGTCGGGACATCTTACTGCGCTTTCTTCGGTCAGATTCAAGTCGTAGTCTTTATATGAACCTTCCAGCTTGATGGGACCTACCTGTGAAGTATAAGCCTGGATATGGATACCTTTCTGGCGTAAGGCCAGTTTGGCTATTGCTCCGGCTACACATCGTGCGATTGTTTCACGGGCAGATGAACGGCCACCGCCACGGGGATCACGGATACCATATTTTGTTTGATAAGTATAATCGGCATGCGAAGGACGGTAGACTGTCTTCATATTGTCGTAATCGGACGAATGCTGATTCTTGTTCCAGATAATGAAACCGATCGGCGTGCCGGTCGTTTTTCCCTCGTAAATCCCGGAAAGGAATTGTACTTCGTCGTCTTCCTTGCGGGGAGTCGTAATTTTGGATTGTCCCGGTTTACGGCGGTTTAATTCTTTTTGGATGAAATCTGTATCCAGTTCGATACCAGCCGGGCATCCGTCGATAACACCTCCGATACCCGGACCGTGTGACTCTCCGAATGAAGTTAATCTATATATATTTCCGAATGTATTCATATGTAGTAAATGCAAGTGGAGAATTAAGAATTATATCGCTTAAAATGAAAAATGAGGAATGCAGAATCTGTTTCATTCTTCATTCCCCATTCTGCATTCTTCATTTATTTATTAGTGACAGCTACCGCATCCGCAACCACCGTCTTTGTGATCGTGGTCACCGCAATCGCTTCCACAGTCGTCGCATCCGCAACCACATCCGCCTGTCGGTGCTGATAAAGCTGCAATTTCTTCTGCTGTCGGTTCGTGAACGTCGATAACTTCACCGCTGAAGTGAAGTGTTTCACCTGCCAACGGATGGTTGAAGTCCATAACGACAACGTCATCTTTCACTTCCAGAACAGAACCGTTCAGACGGTTACCGTTTGAATCCATCATAGGAACAGTGTTACCTTCTTTGATGATTTCAGAGTCGAACTTACCTTCAACTTCGAAAATGTTTTTTGGCAGATCAAGCACGTGATCTTCCACATATTCTCCGTATGCGTCAGCCGGAGCGATAGAGAAGTCGAACTTGTCGCCTACTTCCAGACCTTTCAAAGCATCTTCGAAAGCCGGGAGCATTGCGCCTGTTCCAAAGATGAATTTCAACGGAGCCTCAGCTACTGCTTTTTCCATCAACTCACGCTCTTCACCTTCTCCTACGTTCAGGTCATATGTAACCGCAACGAACTTATTTGCTGTAATTTTCATTTTTAATTGTATTTGTAATAAATAAAACGAGGACAAATTTACGTATAATTTCCGACTTAATCAGGTTATTCTTTTAAAAATAAAGATATGTAATGTTTTAAGCTAGAATATAGTTATCTTTGTCGGCTGAAATAAAAATGAGAGATCCTGTACTTATTCTATGGTTACAGTGTTTGTCGGTAGGTTAATAAAGTAGTGTTTGCGGATGCGGTTTTCTAAGTTAAAAGACTTTTTCTTTCCGGGCGGAACGGAAAGCAGGAAGTTGATCGGTTTATTTTTTGCTGTCTTGTTTCTGAAGTTTATGTGGTTCAATCTGCTTTGGTGCATGTTATCTACATTTACTCCATTTTCAAAGATTGAAACTTATCTGGATACTATATTAGTCTCCTTATTTTTGTTATTACCCCTGGTTTGCTTTCGTGCTGTCAAGACTACCCTGGTGATTTTCTTTCTGCTGGACGGTTTGCTTATTTCGAACCTGATGTATTTCAGGACTTACTTTACTGCCATACCGTTGGATAGCTATTTGCTGATAGACAATTTGTCTGATTTTACCAGCAGTGTATTTGATTCCTGGCGGATGGTCGATCTGTTTTTCCCTTTGTCTACAATGGCTGCGGGTGTTTTGTGGTGGTATAATTTTCATCGGAAACATGAAACGGAACAGGCGGTACGGTGTAAAGGCGGTTTTGCTTTTGCACGTTATCTGGTTCTGATTGTTTTAGTGGCTTTGATTCCTGCTGTTCGTCTTTGGAGCCAGAATGGTTTTAAAGTTGCTTATGAGAGATTGCAGGATGCCTATTTGCATACTTGTAATATCCCGATGTATACGATTTTCGGTTCTCTTTATTATGATTATACCTGCGAACAGATAGTCTATACACCGGAGATAAAGGCCCGTATCGATTCCTGGCTAGCCAGGAAAACGGATTGCAAATCCGTTTTATCACCATTTAATCCAAAGGATAATTGTATTATAATCCTGGCCGAATCATTGGAAAGCTGGGTGTTGGATAAGACGGTGGAAGGCCAGGAGATTACTCCGAACCTGAATAGAATATTAAAGGATACGTCGGTGATCTATGCCCCTCATGTTTTATCGCAGGTGAAAGGAGGACGTTCGATCGATGCCCAGTTGCTGATGAGTTCCGGGCTTTTGCCTATCAACTCCGGACCTTACAGCATCAAATTCCCGGAATCATATTATCCTTCTATTGTAAAGGCGTTTAAAGAAAAACATAAGGATGCCAAAGCATATAGCTTGACTATCGACAAACCGATGGTCTGGAATCAATGTATAATAGCTCCGGTTCTGGGATATGACAGTCTGGTTTCGAAAAACTGCTTTATACAGGAAGAACCGGTCGGTTCGCGTAACCAGGTGGGTGACCGTGCCTTTTTGCGCCAGTGTCTGGATAAAATACAGAAGAATGAAGTTTGGGATGAATCCGGAAATACGTTGGTGCAATGTATTACCTATTCCGGGCATAATCCTTTTATTTTGCCGGATTCATTGAAAAGAGTTTCTTTTTCGCCCGAAGTCCCGGAGGTCTTGAATAACTATATGACCATGGCCAATTATACAGACCGGGCAATAGGTGAATTTGTAGCAAAGATCAAAGCGGACAAGCGTTTCGATAATACTTTAGTCGTGATCATGGGAGACCATGAAGCATTGGGAACAGTCAGGAAAGAACTGTGCAACGATCCGGTAGGAAAGGATATTGTAGCTGATAAATCGTTTGTTCCGCTAATCATTCTGAATGCGCCATTTAATATGTATTATGGCAAAGTCATGGGACAGGTGGATGTTTATCCGACTTTGCTGGACCTGCTTGGGTTGAATGATTACTGGTGGAAAGGATTGGGAGAAAGTATCTTTAATCCGCAGAAACCAGATTTTGATGTCGACCCCCAGTTTAATCTTATCGGAGATACGGCCAGTGTTCCCGATGAGAATATCCGTCAGGCCAAAGAAGCCTGGGAAATATCAGACATGATTATCCGCTATGATTATCTGGGACATAAACTGAATATAAAAGAAGAACCTGTGAAAGTGGCAGGGGTAAAATGATAAAAAATATGTCGAAAGCGGTTGCAGGAAAGAACCGGCTTTCGACATATTTTTGAATACTTATTTCTTGTCGATCGCTTTCTTCAAAGCATTCAGGGCAGTATCCAATACGGAGCGCGGACAACCCACGTTGAGGCGCATATATCCTTCTCCGCCGGGTCCGAACATGCTTCCGTCGTTCAACAGCAGACCGGCTTTATCCTGGAATAAATGAACCAGTTCTTCCTGGCTTAGTTTGAGGTCGCGGCAATCCAGCCAGACAAGGAAAGATGCCTGTGGCGGATAGACTTTGATCTTCGGAAGCTTCGTCTTGAAGAATTCATCTACGAAACGGACATTTTCCATTACATACATCCGCATTTGCTGTAACCATTCGGCACCATATGTATAGGCCGCTTCGGTTGCCGTATAAGCAAAGATCGTCCCGTCGCCCAACTCGCCGGCTTCCAGGAATTCATAAAATTCTTTCCGTATCTTTTCATTGGGAACAATGGAGTAGGAGGTTACGATGCCTGCGATATTGAATGTCTTGCTCGGAGCCATGAAAGTAATACTGCAATTGGCGGCAGCTTCCGAAACGGTGGCAAACGGATGATGAGTAAACTGCGGATAAGCCATTTCCGCATGTATCTCGTCTGAAATAACCAGTATATTGTGTTTTGCACAGATATCCGCCAACTTGACCAGTGTATCTTTTTTCCATACGATGCCGCCCGGGTTGTGGGGATTGCAAAGGATCAACACTTTGCACTGCTCGTCTATTACGGATTCCAGCTGTTCGAAATCCATCTCATAGGCGCCGTTCACCAGTTTGAGCGGGTTGTTGACCACTTCCCGTTTCATGCTTTCCGGAACAATCCGGAACGGATGGTATACAGGTGGCTGGATGATTACTTTGTCGCCCGGTTTGGTGAAGCATTGGATGACAAAGCCGATGCCTTTGACAATTCCCGGAATATAGCTGAGCCATTCCCGTTTGATCTTCCAGTTCTGTTTATAATGTACCCATTCTATAATACTATTATAATACGAGTCTGATCCGAAAGTATAACCGAATATTTCGTGTTCGCAGCGTTTCTTTATTGCATTGACAATAAAGTCCGGAGTCCGGAAATCCATATCGGCAACCCAGAGAGGAATAAGGTTCTCGTTGCCGTACCGCTCTTTTATTGCATCATATTTCACGCAATTGGTACCGCGGCGTTCAATTACTTCGTCAAAGTTGTATTGCTTCATTTTTATCTTAGTTCAGTCAGTTATCTTTGTTTTAGTCTATTGATCGGGGGCAAAGATAAACAGAAAAATTGATAGGTGAAGCAGAATGACAAAAGAACACGATCGGATTATAAGACTTCCTCCATGCGTTCCAACTCACAACCACGGAACTGCATTATGATACAATGTAATTTTGTGTCCTGTATCAACTGACGTACCTTTGGTGCAGCGGCATATTGTTTTATCTGTTCAACAGCTTCTTCCCACTGAACTTTAGCTTTTTCCCCGGAATCTTTTGCTGAAAGATATTTCAATTCAAGTATATAACTGTGTTTCACTTCATAGCGCAACAAATCGGGCATCAGGAACAGGTCGCAATAACCATGGTTCAACTCCATCTCCGGGGCTGTCAGATAGTAGGCATTTACACTGAGATAAGCCGTGAAAAATCCCTGGATATTGCGTTCGCCTTCAATAGCACTGCGAACCGACGAGTTTTCTTTGTAGGCATGGGCTATAAATTCCAGAGATTCGCGCCAATGGCCGTCGTAGGCCATATCATCGAACAAATCTGTCAACTGGTTCAAATTGATATATCGTTTATTTTGGTATTCCTCTAACAGGAATTCGTAATATTGCTTGCGCACATTGTTGTTGGGGATACTTAATACCACACGCCCCCCGCGGGTATCGGTAATAGTCAGCATACCATAATAAAAAAGCAGACTGGGGAAGATTTCCGGATTGGCAATCTCTGTTGCAGGAAAAGTGATTGCCAGATTAGTAACGATTTGTCCCTCATCAGTGATTTTACGCAGTACCCCTTTGCGGTCACCGTCCAGACGGTCCAGCTGGATGAGTTTCTTCATTTTGTTATAATCCGTACGGGTATTGGGGTCTATCATCTGTTCGGGAGATTTTTTCAAGGTTATGTAATTGCGGAGATAGTAGAGTACCATGTCGCAATTGAACATCTTCGGGTCACTTTTCAGGCTTTCTTTTGCAAAACAATAATTGTCATACCACGGTTTCATCTCCGTAATCATTGCCTCTATATCTGCATCATCCGACAGTTGTCCTGCATCCTTATAATACTGGAACATAGAGCGTACGTCTACTTCACTGAATCCTAGCATCATATTGAATTGATGTTCGGTGCTGATGTTCCAGCCGATATTAAATCCGCTGGTAAGATCGTCTAACGTAACAGGGCTGACGCCGGTCATGAAGATACGTTCGAACATTCCTTTAAATTTCTTGAAAATCTCGCGATAGAACCCGCTGGCATGTGTGAGAGCATGGTAAACGTCATTACCTTGCTCATTGAGTATTATATTGGTGAAGTTATCATATTCGTCGATAATAAGATAGAGATGCGCCCCGGTTTCGGGTGCATGAAGATTCAAATAGTTCAGTTTGCTGACAAAATCGGGCAATGCTTTCATTTCATTGGCAAACCCCGGATAATAATAAGACTCGTAAGACATGCCGAACATATCCATCACCATACTGCAATACCGGTCAAAGTTCTCTGATAGTGAACCACTGCCGCCACTGGCACGTGAGAAATCCAAATAAAGTACTTGAAATGTTCCTTGTAAAGGGGTGGGATGCTCTCCTATCCACAAATTGCCGAAACGTTTTTGAAACTTCTCTTTTTGAGCAATATCATAATAGGCCCGGAGCATACTCAGAAAGATGCTCTTGCCAAAACGCCGGGGCCGGATGAAAAACAAATTACTGGGTTGCTCTTCCAGCATAGGCAAATACATCGTCTTATCCACATAATACTGGTTCTGCTCCACCACTTCCACAAAATTGGAAATGCCGTAAGGGATTCTTTTTGCAACTTCCATAATAATTACTCCTGTTTTTTTATTTATGCTTACGAGATAAGACAAAGGTAGTTTATGTTCCCGTGTTTTCTATGAATTTATCAAAGTAAATAATTTTATTTCTGATATTTTTTGTTACTTCGCACTAGTTATGGAATTACCAGAGGAGCAACATATCTTGAGGGAGATCGCAAGAGGAAACATAAAAGCTTTTGAACAGCTTTTTTTCGACTACCAACCTAGGTTGGTATATTTCCTTGTCGGCCTGACGCACGACAAGGAAATCAGTCGTGATATATCCCAGGATTTGTTTCTTTCCATATGGAAAGACCGGGAAAAACTGAGAGACGTCCGTTCTTTTTCCTCCTATCTCTTTCAGATGGCGCGCTTTACCGTTTATGATTATTTCGACCGTCTTGCCGTTTCAGAAAAGTATACCAATGAGTTTTTACTGGAAGCCTCCATCTCCCAATCGGAAGAGGAAGTGATGTTTGCACGTGAATTGCAAAACCTTATCAACCGGACTGTCGAACAAATGTCTCCTCAACGAAAGCTAATTTATAAGATGAGTCGTGAGCAGGGTTTATCGAATGATGAGATCGCCACCCGTTTGGGAATCAGTAAACGTACAGTCGAAAACCATTTGACTGCTGCCCTGTCCATTCTTCGTAAGGTTCTTTATCTTTTTTTGTTTACCAGTTTGGGCTGAGCACTGCCGTTCCCCAAAAGTGTTTCATCTTAATGAAACAAGTGTTCCATTATATAGAAACAACTGTTTCATTAGTATGAAACACATTCAACGATAGCACCCGTTAGTACCGGAATCAAACTATTTTCAAAAAAAGTTGATTTTAGATTGTGTGTATTGTTGTGATAAACCTACATCCATATAAAGACGGATATTTTATGGAAGAGAACAACAAGATAAAACAACTCATGCAGCTCTACTTCGGAAAGCACTTTTCCCGATATGGACGTATCTTGTTTGGACGTTGGTTGAGGGCGGACGATGCAAAAGCTGAGAAAGAAGAAATGTTGCAGGATTTGTGGAAGAAATCTCAGCCGGAGGTGACGGATTCTACCCATAGTGATTGGAAGGCTTTGCAAAGGCATCTTTCCGTGCTCCCCGTTCGTGAACGTTCGGTGCCATTCTATCGCCAGTGGTTGAAATATGCGGCCGTTATTGTCTTGATGATGATGACTGCCGGAACGACCTATTGGGCAACCGACCGTTTTAAACCGGTCCGTCATGTGGAAATGGCACAGGTATTCGTCCCTTACGGAGAAAGTGAGCAGGTGGTATTGCCTGACGGTTCGAAGGTGTGGGTAGATGCCGGTACGCTGTTGGTTTATCCGAAAGATTTTACCGATACTGATACACGAACGGTTTACCTGACCGGGCAAGCATCCTTCTCTGTCCGTAAGAATCCGGAGCAACCCTTTATTGTGAAGACGACTTACCTTGATGTCCAGGCGTTGGGTACTGTCTTTACCGTGGAGGCTTATCCGGGCGACTCCTGTTCCATGGCAACATTGGAGGAAGGAAGTGTACTGGTATCTGTTAGGAATGAAGACATTCAGCCGACTGTGCTAAAGCCTGACCAACAGTTGGTTTATTCGCATTCAGAACATACCGTGATGGTCCATTCTATCGACGCTTCCTTATATAATATGGAAAGAAACGGCTATCTGATATTTGAAAATACATCTTTCAGCCGTCTGATGGCCTCTTTGGAACGTAAGTTCAATGTGACGATTCATTATAATTCCCAAAAGTTTGCGGGAGAATATTATAATGTCAAATTCTCGCCGGATGAAAAGCTGGAAGATGTGCTGAACATTCTGCAACAACTGATTGGTATACATTATAAAATAAAAGGAAAGGTGGTATTTATAAACTAAAATATAGGAGTAAACAAATATGAACAAAAGAAAACCGGAAAGACAGAAAGTGCGAAAATCCCTCTTTCCGGAATTCGAAATCGAATCTTGAACATCTTTGGATTGACGAGTAAATCGTCATGGTTTTATTAATATTCAATTTTCAAATGTACAAATATATGAAATTAACTAATCTAATACGTATAAATAACGGAAAAAGTGTATCCAGGCTGTTGTTTATTACAGCTTTATCTTCCATCAGTTTATTTTCTTATGCGCAACATCAACAAGTGCGCCTGACCGGAAGCAATGTAACACTGAAGACAGCCTTCAAACAAATCGAGCAACAGACCAAACTGTTTGTCGATTATAACACGCAGGAAGTAAACGATTCTCGCGTCCTGACAAAGTTACCAAAGAACAGTAATGTGAAAGAGGTTATGGAACAGTTGCTGGAAGGTTCCGGTTGTTCGATAACGTTCAGTAACGGACATATTATAATCAACAAGCAAGCCCGGACTGTTTCTTCAACGAAAAATATATCAGGAGTTGTGAAGGATGAAACCGGTGAACCCGTTATTGGTGCGAATGTAGTCGTAAAGGGAACAACGAACGGAACAGTTACGGATATGAACGGACGGTATAGTCTGGAAGTCCCGGAAGGTGGTGTGTTGCAGATATCTTATATCGGTTACAACACCCAGGAAGTAAAGGTCGGAAGCGGAGATGTCGTTAATGTTTCACTTCGCGAGGATTCCGAAGCCTTGGATGAGGTTGTGGTTATCGGTTATGGTACGGTAAAGAAGAGCGACTTGACGGGAGCTGTTGGTTCCGTGCAGATGAAGGACGTGAGCCAGGTGGGTATAACCAGTGCCGACCGTGCGTTGCAGGGACAAATAGCCGGTGTGCAGGTTAATGCCAGAACTGGTCAGCCGGGTGAATCGATGATGATTCGTGTCCGTGGAAGTAACTCCCTGGCAGGTGGTAACGAACCGCTTTATGTCATTGACGGTATGCCGGTAGAAAAGATGAATTCGGATATTAACCCGGAAGACATTCTGTCGATGGAAGTATTGAAAGATGCATCTTCTACGGCTATCTACGGTTCACGTGGTGCGAACGGTGTCGTTATGATTACGACGAAAAGAGGACGTACCGGCGATACGGTCCTTGAATATAATGGATATGTCGGTGTTTCTTCTTTAAGAAAGAAACTGGATTTACTGGGAAAAGATGATTATATCGCCATGGTAAATGAAGTTTCCCAGAATGACGGGAACGGTATTGCCATCACACCGGAGCAAGCAGCTCTGCTGCCGAACAATGACTGGCAGGACCTGGCTTATCAGACTGCCTTGACGCATAGTCATCAGGTGTCTGTCTCGGGCGGTACGGATAAAACGAAGTTGTACTCCTCTCTGAACTATATGAACCAGGAAGGTATTATCAAAGGTTCTGATTATAACCGTTTTGCATTGCGTGTCAATGGCGACCAGAAGCTGGCGAGAAATTTGTCGTTGAATGCCAGTATCGCTTATTCATACGGAACTCAGAATACAGCGAACAGTAATGCGGATGGCTGGGGAGCGATTGCTTATACGGCAATGGTCATGGCTCCGATACAGGAAATCAGAGATGCCGATGGCAAGTACACCAATTTCTCGGGAACTCCCTGGGGAGGAACAAACCCTGTCGGTATGGCTGAATTGTATAAGAATAAAACCGTTAATTCCCGCTTACTGGCGAATATGTCGCTTATCTATGAGATTATCGACGGATTGACTTTCCGGGTGAATGCCGGTGCTGAAGTCAATGCGGGTAGTTCCGACCGGTACATTCCGATTGGTTTGTCTGCCGGAGGTAAATTGGATGGTGATGCGTCTAAGTCAAAATCTAATTATTATACTATTATTAATGAGAATATTTTGACCTACGACAAGCGGTTCAATAAGAATCATGCATTGAACCTGATGGGTGGTGTTACTTTCCAGACCTATCAGTATAATGATTTGGGCGGCTCAGGTACAGGATTTCTGCGCGATGTCTATGAAACGAATAATTTGGGAGTAGCCTCTACACCCGGAACTCCGTCTTCCGGTTACAGCGATTACCGGATGGCTTCTTTCCTGGGACGTGCCAATTATAACCTGATGGAAAGATATCTGTTGACTGTCACCGCACGATATGACGGTTCGTCTAAATTCAGTAAGAACCATAAATTCGCTTTCTTCCCTTCCGCCGCATTGGCCTGGCGTTTGTCGGAAGAGAATTTTATGCAAGATATTGATTGGCTGAGCAATCTGAAACTGCGTGCCAGTATCGGACAGACCGGTAATCAATCTATTAGCCCGTATCAGACTTTCGCCCGTCTGGGAACTTCCGGTCCTATTTTCGGTGATGGAAAAGATATTGGTTTCGGTTTATCCTCCATGGCAAACGACGACTTGAAATGGGAAACAACTACACAAACGGATATAGGTGTCGACTTTGGATTCTTTTCCAACCGCCTGAATATCGGTTTTGACTATTATTGGAAACAAACGCGTGATTTGCTGTATAATGCGACTCTTCCCCCGTCTTCCGGATATTCTTCTATGCTGAGAAACTTAGGACGTATTGATAATAAAGGTTTTGAAATATCTATCAATACAATCAATATGAAAGGAAAAGTGAACTGGACGACTAATTTGAATATTACATCCAATAGATCAATCGTGAAAGATTTGGGTTCGGATGTGTATGGAAATAAGATTCAGCGGATAGATGCTCCTATCGGTGGCGGAAACTGGTTCCCTCTGTTTGTCGGTAAAGCTCCGTTCCAATTGTATGGCTACGAAATAGAAGGTATTTATCAGACGGATGAAGAAGCTCGTTTGAATGGCGAAGCAACCAAGAAAGCAGGTGATTACCGGTATAAAGACACGGACGGGAAAGCTGGTATTACAACAGGTGATAAAACGATTATTGCAAATACGCAGCCTAAGTTTACTTTCGGTCTGACGAATATTATCAATTGGAATAACTTCGAGTTATCATTCCTGTTAATAGGTAGTGTTGGTGGTGATATCGTTAATGAATTTAATAAAAGTATCACTAATATCGGTGGCACATGGAATATCCGCAAAGATGTTTGGGAAAACCATTGGACTCCTGAAAATCCGAATGCCAAATATGCACGTGCTTCTGTTGCGACCAAGGATTATCTGGCCTTCGGTGACCCGAGTTCGGTTTGGGTGGAAAACGGTTCGTATCTGCGATTCAAAGATATCAAACTGGCTTATACGTTGCCGTCTCAATGGTTCGCAGGTTCCCGTAAACCTAATATCTCGGTTTATCTGAGCGGACAGAATCTGATTACGATTACAAGCTATTCTCATTATGACCCGGAAGCATCCTGGACGTCTTCTGCCGTGAACGGATGGGACAGAGGGGTTTACCCGTCTGCGAAATCATTTACTTTGGGTTTACAGGTTAAATTTTAATACGTATGAAAAGAATGAAAACACTGATTAAAAATATATTGCTGGCTGTACCGGTTATTCTGTCTGCTTCTTGCTCCGATTGGCTGGAAGAAGACCCGAAAACGTTTATTTCTCCTTCCTCCTTCTATCAAACGGTGGAAGATTTTGACGGAGCTTTGAAAGGGTTATATCCTCAGGGACAAAATCTGAATCTGACGGAAGTTTTTGCCGACTATAATGATAAGCCTGAATCGGCTGAACAGGTCGGGGATATCTGGGCAAATAATCCGGGATATGGTTTTTATGCCTTTAGAAATGCCTGGTCCGGACCATACAGTACGATAAAGAATGCAAATATGATATTGGAGTCGATAGAAGATAAGGATTTTACAGCCGAAACCAAGAATCGTATTATCGGTGAGGCGAAATGTTTGCGTGCCTGGTCTTATTTTACATTGGTCCAGTTCTTTGGAGATGTCCCTTTGCGGGATAAAGTCGTGACCAGTGATGCCGACGTGGCAATAGACCGTACGCCGCAGGCTGATATCTATCAGTTTATTTTTGACGATATTCTGGATGCGGAACAAAAACTTCCGGAAGAAGCGCAGGATATGGGACGTGTAAATAAATGGGTCGTAAAAGCGATTATGGCACGTATCTATCTGACTTCTGCCGGTTTCCCGATGAATCAGAAAGAAAATTATGCGAAAGCCAAAGAGAAAGCGCTTGAAGTAATCAACAGCGGTCAGTATTCTTTGATGCCTACCTTCGATAAAGTCTTTAAGACGGAACGTTATACGGCTGAAACTATCTGGGCTCAGTTGTTCTCCGCTCCCGATAGTTATAGCGGTATGCATAATGAATCTTCACCGATTGGCAGCCAGACAGCCTTGTATCTTCCGACAGATGCTTTTATCGCCAGCTTCGATAAAGGTGACATGCGTAAAGAATGGGGAATTAAACCTGAGTATGTAAATGCGAAAGGAAATAAAGTCATCGCGCGTACATATTATAATAAGTATATCAATGAAGAGTATCTGGAACAGGAGTTGCCAGCATCTAATACCAATATTTTGACCTGGCAGACTCAATTGATTCGTTTGGCTGAAATGTATCTGATTGCCGCCGAAGCTGAAAATGAGATAAACGGACCGGCCGGTGCTTATCAATATATCAATGCTATCCGTAAACGTGCCCGTGTTGACCAGAACGACCCGACAAACGTGCCTGACTTGAGCGGACTTTCTCAGGATCAGTTCCGTGAAGCCGTTCTGCTGGAACGTCAGCATGAATTGTATGAAGAGGGTTTTGCCTGGTACGATTTGAAACGTACCCAGACATTCGATAAGGTACAGAAAGCGCGTGGCAGCAGATTGAATGTCCCTATCGGTGCTTACAACAATACTTGGTTGATTCCTGATACCGAAATTCTGAATAATAACATACCTCAGAATCCGGATTACAGATAATTAATGTAGAATACATGAAGGGCCGGTCTGAGTTATTATTGGATTGGCCCTTCCTATATCCGTAAAATACGAATGAAAAAGCAATTTATTTATTTTTTGTCTTTGTTTGTTATGTGCCTGGCTGCTTGCAGTAATCCGGTTGATCCGACGGCATTAAACCTGGATTCGGCGAACATAAACCGGTTGATTCCTTTTCGTGGAGAACTGAATAATGGTGTGAAACAACTTTATCCGGAAGAACCTTATAAAGCATTCTGGGCGGAGAACTGGAAAACTCCCGAGCAGTCAATATCCTGGAAAGTCAATACGGACGGTGAAGACTACATGGCTGAAATGATCGTTTCTGTCAACCGGATGGGAGATGGGGAAGAAACGGAGTTGGTATTATCCAATGGAACGGACAGTGTTATTTGCCGGATAAATACAACCGGATGGCAGCGTTGCCGGTTCCCCCGTCCTTTACATTTTAATAAGGGGACTTCCGTTTTATCTTTAAAGATTGGCAAACCCGGTAAGCAGGATGATTTTAATGTGTATCTGTACTCGTTGGAAGTCACCCGGCCGGAGACTTATGAGCGGTTGCGGGCGGAAGCTACATCACTTCGCAGTAATACATCCTGGATGGCGGATTTGCCTTATGGCTTTTTCTTCCACTGGAATTCAAAGAGTATGCCTCAGTCAGGAGAGCCGTTAGCCTATGAGGATGCGGTCAATAACTTTGATGTGGACCGCTTTGCACGAACTGTTTACGAATGTGGCGGGAAGTTGATATTTTTTACAACGTCGTGGGCGGAATATTATTTCCCGGCTCCGATACAGGCAATCGATTCTATTTTGCCGGGGCGTACCACAAAGAGAGATTTAGTGGCTGATTTATCTGATGCGTTGGGTAAATACGGCATTCGTCTGATTCTGTATTACCATGTCGGTCATGGAGATAAAGAATGGTGGGACAAGCAGCATTATACACGGGATAATGCAGGAGATTTGTTTACAAATGTGGAAAAGATAGTGGGAGAGATTAGCCAGCGGTATGGAAATCGTCTGGCCGGTTTGTGGATGGATGACGGTATCGGTTATTATCCTAACGGCGCTTCGTTTGAAAAGATTGCTAAAGCCGCCAAAAGTGGAAATAAGGAGTTGGCGATTTGTTTTAATTCCTGGATATTGCCGAAACTGACGGACTTTCAGGATTATTATGCAGGCGAACTGGGTTTGTCTTTGGCCAGTGCTGGTGTTAACGATCCTTCTCTTCCGTTGGATGGGGACGGATTGTTTCACGGTGGCCCTCAGGATGGCTTACAGGCAACTTTCTCCGGAACATTGGAGCCGGGTGACTGGACGCACATTTATAAAGATTCCATTATCGGTGATCCTGTTCTTTCCATTGACGAATTGACGCAGGTAGTGAAAGAATCTAACAAACGAAAAAATCTTCCGATGATTAATGTCCGGATTTATCAGGATGGAACGATTTCTCCGAAATCGTATGCTTTGTTGAAAGAACTGAACAATCGTATCAGTAAAGGAGAATGACCGGAAATTATCGAATATGAAGCGAATGGAGGCTCAGAAATAAGAATTCAATTGATTGAGGGTTGGTTATCTGTTAAAATGCAAGATGAACCGCCCTCTTTTCTTGATAAATGAAAGAAAAAGTAAGATTTTTCTTTTAAATCCTTTGCTCGTACAAATTATTATTCTACATTTGCAGCGTCAAACAAAATAAAGACGATAAGAAAAGATGATGAACAATGTATTACATATTATTCTCGTGGTGGTCCTTCTAGTCATTAGTAGGTAAGGAGAAAGGTGTGTAAGAAGTTGTGAAGTTGTAAAAGATATTTCTTAAGCCTTTCTCCATATAGAGAAGGGCTTTTTTATTGACTAAAAGATAAAAACAGATATGATGAAGAATCCGTTAAGAAGCTCCTATAGCACAGAAGGCAGACGTATGGCCGGTGCCCGTGCATTATGGCGTGCCAACGGCATGAAAGAAGAACAGTTCGGTAAACCGATCATTGCCATTGTGAATTCATTTACCCAGTTTGTACCGGGCCATGTGCATCTACACGAGATCGGACAGCAGGTAAAAGCGGAAATCGAAAAGCTCGGTTGCTTTGCCGCAGAATTTAATACGATCGCTATTGATGACGGTATTGCTATGGGACACGACGGAATGCTTTATTCTCTGCCTTCCCGCGACATCATTGCTGACAGTGTGGAATATATGGTGAATGCGCATAAGGCTGATGCAATGGTTTGTATCAGTAACTGCGACAAGATTACTCCGGGTATGCTGATGGCCAGTATGCGTCTGAATATTCCGACAATCTTTGTATCCGGCGGTCCGATGGAAGCCGGTAATCTGGACGGACGTGCACTCGATTTGATCGACGCCATGATTGAAGCGGCTGACGATTCTATCAGCGATGAACAAGTAGAAAAGGTGGAACGTTCCGCTTGCCCGACCTGCGGTTGCTGTTCTGGTATGTTCACGGCTAACTCTATGAACTGTCTGAACGAAGCGATTGGATTGGCTCTTCCCGGCAACGGAACAGTTGTTGCAACACATGCCAACCGTACTCGCTTGTTCAAAAAAGCGGCGAAGATGATTGTTGATAATGCCTTTAAATATTATCGTGACGGCGATGATTCCGTATTGCCTCGCAGTATTGCCACCCGGCAGGCCTTTCTGAATGCTATGTCGCTGGATATTGCCATGGGGGGATCGACGAATACAGTCCTTCACCTGTTGGCCGTGGCTCATGAAGCGGAAGTCGATTTTACAATGAAAGACATCGATATGCTTTCACGCAAAACACCGGTTATCTGTAAAGTGGCTCCGAGTTGTTCTTATCACGTGGAAGATGTGAACCGTGCCGGAGGTATCATCGGTATTATGAATGAGCTGGTAAAAGCCGGTCTGGTGGACGGTTCCGTGAAACGTGCGGATGGTCTGACTTTGAATGAGGCTATCGACCAATACTGCATTACCTCTGTAAATGTAACGGAAGAAGCAATCAATATTTATAAAAGTGCTCCGGCCCACCGTTTCAATCTGGTGCTCGGATCGCAGGAAAGTTATTATAAAGAACTGGATACCGACCGTGCAACCGGATGTATCCGCGATGTGGAACATGCTTATGTGAAAGACGGTGGTCTGGCTGTTCTGTATGGAAATATTGCACAGGACGGTTGTGTGGTTAAAACAGCCGGGGTAGACGAAAGTATCTTCCGTTTTGCCGGTCCTGCCAAAGTATTCGATTCGCAGGATGCCGCTTGCGAAGGTATCCTGAAAGATCAAGTCGTCTCCGGCGATGTCGTCGTTATCACCTATGAAGGTCCTAAGGGTGGTCCGGGTATGCAGGAAATGTTGTATCCTACCTCTTATATAAAGAGTAAACACCTGGGTAAAGAATGTGCGCTAATCACAGACGGACGCTTCAGCGGTGGAACATCAGGTTTGTCAATCGGACATATTTCTCCCGAAGCGGCTGCCGGCGGAGCGATTGGCTTAGTGAAAGACGGCGATATTATCGAAATTAATATTCCCGAAAGAACCATACATGTAAAGGTGACAGACGAAGAACTGGCCAAACGCCGTGAAGCGGAAGAAGCCCGCGGAACAAAAGCCTTTACACCTCCTTTCCGCCAACGTACGGTATCGAAAGCACTGAAAGCATATGCAAAGATGGTTGCTTCGGCCGATAAGGGCGGTGTACGAATAGTAGAAGATTAATAAACACCAAATACTATATTTTAGAGATGGACAAACAAAAGATAACCGGTTCGGAAGCTTTGCTGAAAGCGCTGATCGCTGAAGGAGTAGATACTATCTTCGGTTATCCGGGTGGGCAGGCGATACCAATTTACGATAGTTTATACGATTACAGAGATCAGTTAAAACATATTCTGGTGCGCCACGAACAAGGTGCAACACATGCTGCACAGGGATATGCCCGTGTTTCCGGAAAAGTGGGAGTAACGGTGGTTACTTCGGGTCCCGGGGCAACCAATACCATCACTGGTATTGCCGATGCGCTGATGGACAGTACACCGATGGTGGTGATTGCCGGCCAGGTTCCGTCTCCGCTGCTTGGAACAGATGCTTTCCAGGAAGTTGATGTGATCGGTATCACACAACCGATTACCAAATGGGCTTACCAGATACGCCGCCCGGAAGAAATTGCGTGGGCCGTTTCCCGTGCTTTCTATATCGCATCGACCGGTCGCCCGGGACCTGTGGTACTGGATTTGGCGAAAGATGCACAGGTGGGTTTGGTAGATTATGAGTATCAGAAAGTGGATTATGTTCGTAGTTACCAACCTGAACCGGATATCAGGGAGGAACGTATCGAGGCGGCTGCTTCATTGATAAATAATGCCAAAAAGCCATTCTGTCTGGTAGGGCAGGGGGTTATCCTGGGAGGAGCTGAAGAAGAACTGAAAGAATTCTTGTTGAAAAACGATATACCAGCCGGTTCTACCGTATTGGGCTTGTCTGCATTACCTTCGGACTTCCCATTAAATAAAGGTATGTTGGGGATGCATGGAAATGTCGGACCGAACCGCAAGACTAACGAATGTGACGTGCTGATTGCTATCGGTATGCGTTTCGATGACCGTGTAACCGGCGACCTGAAGACTTATGCCAAGCAGGCAAAGATTATCCACCTGGATATCGACAATTCGGAGATCGGAAAGAATGTGCCGGTCGACGTGAAAGTGCTGGGAAATGCCAAACATACGATTCCGATGATTACGGCTTTACTGGAAGAACGGAAGCGTCCGGAATGGAATGCTGAATTCGAACCGGATGAAAAAGAGGAATATAATAAGGTAATAGAAAAAGAACTCTATCCTACCGAAGGCCAACTAAAAATGGGCGAAGTAGTCCGTAAGGTTTCCGAAGCAACCGATAATGATGCGATTCTGGTTACGGATGTAGGTCAGAACCAGATGATGGGTGTTCGCTATTTCAAATATAAACAAACACGCAGCGTAGTTACTTCAGGAGGTTTGGGAACGATGGGCTTTGGCCTTCCCGCCGCCATTGGAGCGAAGCTGGGAGCGCCTGACCGTACGGTCTGTTTCTTTACCGGCGACGGTGGTATCCAGATGACTATCCAGGAGTTGGGAACTATCATGCAGGAAAATCTGAATGTAAAGATCATCGTTCTTAACAACAATTTCCTGGGAATGGTACGCCAGTGGCAGGAGCTGTTCTTCAACGAACGGTATTCGAATACCATCATGAAGAATCCGGATTTTGTAGCGATAGCCAAGGCTTTTGGTATTGCTTCCCGTGCGGTAGATAAACGGGAAGACTTGGATGAGGCGATTGCTGAAATGTTGAATCACGATGGTGCCTATATGTTGGTTGCCAATGTGGAAACTTGTGGTATGGTATATCCGATGGTTCCGGCCGGAGGAAGCGTGACAAACATGATTTTGGGTGATAAGTAAGGAGGAGAAACTATGAATACAAAACAATTATATACCGTTATTATCTTTTCGGAAAACACTGTTGGTCTTCTGAATCAGATAACTGTTATCTTTACGCGCCGGCAACTGAACATTGAGACGCTTTCTGTTTCTCCCTCTGCTATAAAGGGAATACATAAGTTTACAATTACTACCTTTGCCGACGAGGATACGATCGACAAGGTCGTAAAACAGATCGACAAGCGTGTGGATATCCTGAAAGCCTATTATAATACGGATGAAGATCTGGTTTACCAGGAAATCGCTCTTTATAAACTGAGTACCGAACTCTTTATCAAGATGGGGACGGTTGAGGATCTGATCCGTAAGTACAATGCCCGTATCCTTGAAATGAATGAGGATTGTGTGGTGTTGGAAAAGAGTGGTCATTATGATGAGACACAGGCTTTGTTTAAAGAATTGAGTGAGACGATCGGTGTCCTGCAATTTATCCGTTCCGGACGCGTTGCTATAACGAAGAGTAAGGTAGAACGTCTGAGCGACATGTTATCTGCAATGGAAAAGAAGTTGCAGGAAAAACATGTCTGAGAATAATAAGGAAACATTTTGTAAATAAAGTAAATTATGGAGAAGAACAAAGTAGGAGAATTTCATTTCGTAACAGAGTCTTATCTGATGGACTTCCGGGGACGTATTACAATCCCTATGATCGGAACTTATTTGTTGCATGCTGCTTCTTGCCATGCCGCCGACCGTGGATTCGGATATAACGATATGACCGAAAGGCATACCGCCTGGGTTCTTTCCCGTCTGGCTATCGAGATGACTTCTTATCCTGCTATGTCTGAATCTGTAACTTTATATACCTGGGTGGATGAGGTCGGTAAGTTGTTTACCAGCCGTTGCTTTGAACTGGTGAACGGCGAAGGCAAGACCTTTGGCTTTGCCCGCTCTATCTGGGCGGCTATCGATATGGAAACCCGCCGCCCGACCTTGCTCGATGTGGAGGGCCTGAGTGCTTATATCACCGACCGTCCCTGTCCGATTGAAAAACCGGGTAAAATTGCTCCGGTGGAAAACAACACTTCCGGCGAACCTTACCGTGTGAAGTACAGTGACCTGGACGTAAACGGCCACCTGAACAGTATCAAATACATGGAACACCTGCTCGACTTGTTCGATATCAGCCTGTTCCGAGAAAAAGAGATAAGCCGTTTCGAAATAGCTTATCAGTCCGAAGGAAAGTATGGGATGGAGCTGACTCTCCATAACCAGGAAGTATCCCCCGGTAAATATAATATGGCAATCTGTAACGACGGCAAAGCCATCAGCCGCGCTGCCGTTACCTGGATCTGAAAAACAAATTATTTTATATACATTTTAATAGTAAAAAGAAAATGGCAGTAATGAATTTTGGCGGCGTTGACGAAAACGTAGTAACCCGCGAAGAATTTCCGTTGGAAAAGGCAAGAGAAGTATTGAAAGACGAAACAATCGCTGTAATAGGTTACGGCGTACAAGGTCCTGGCCAGAGCCTGAACCTGCGCGACAACGGTTTTAACGTAATTGTAGGACAACGTAAAGGTGGTAAGACCTGGGAAAAGGCCGTTGCTGACGGTTGGGTACCGGGCGAAACACTGTTCGATATCGAAGAAGCATGCGAAAAAGCAACTATCATCCAGTATCTGCTTTCAGATGCTGCTCAGATTGAAGTTTGGCCGCGCATCAAAAAATACCTGACTCCGGGTAAGGCTTTGTATTTCTCTCACGGATTCGGTATCACTTACAAAGAACGTACAAACATCATCCCTCCTGCTGATGTAGACGTAATCCTGGTTGCTCCGAAAGGTTCAGGTACTTCACTGCGCCGTATGTTCTTGCAGGGTCGTGGTCTGAACTCAAGCTACGCAATCTTCCAGGATGCAACAGGCAAAGCATGGGATCGCGTGATTGCACTGGGTATCGGTGTTGGTTCTGGTTACTTGTTTGAAACAACATTCAAGAAAGAAGTTTATTCTGACCTGACCGGCGAACGTGGTACTTTGATGGGAGCTATCCAGGGATTACTGTTGGCTCAGTACGAAACTTTGCGTGAAAACGGTCACGAACCTTCTGAAGCATTCAATGAAACAGTAGAAGAACTGACTCAGTCATTGATGCCGTTGTTCGCAGAAAACGGTATGGACTGGATGTATGCAAACTGTTCAACAACTGCACAGCGTGGTGCTTTGGACTGGATGGGCCCGTTCCACGATGCTACAAAACCGGTGTTCCAGAAGTTGTATAGCGAAGTTGCCTGCGGTAACGAAGCACAGCGTTCTATCGACACAAACAGCAAGCCTGACTATCGTGAAGGTCTGGAAAAAGAACTGGCTGCTCTTCGCGAAAGTGAAATGTGGCGTGCAGGTGCTGTTGTTCGTAAACTTCGTCCTGAAAACAACTAATAAATGGTGATACATTAATAGTTAAACATTTTGTGATATAAAAACGGCAATCCGGCTTTTCGGGTTGCCGTTTTTTTATGGTTTATGTAATGCGTTAATGGTTAAAAAATGTTTTTGATTGCAACTGTTATTGATTTTTCATCCCAATATGTATGTCATTGTTTGAATGTGGATTTTAGATAAAAAAATCAATTAAATGGTGGTTAAAATATATTTATTAGAGCAATAAATATACATAATTATGCTTGTATTAAATAATGATAAGTTATATTTGCTGATGGAGATACTGTAGTTTGTAGAGTGGAAATATAGAAGGATGTTGTGTGTAATGATCAGTATATCTTTGTTTTAGTTAACTTTATTTTATTGAAATGTATGCCAGTCACTTTTATCTTAGAAAAGTGTAACCTCTAATGAAATGAACGCTATTGTGATTAATTTTATTTAATTAAAGACTTGAATTTAGCTATGTGGACCAACTCAAAACTAATTAGATCACTAATGATTTCTGTATTATTAGGTGCGGCAGGTGCGATTGCAGCCAATCCTACAGGTCCGGAAACGATGGTAGTACAACAGGGTAATAAGGTAACCGGCCTGGTAGAGGACCAGATGGGACCTGTCGCCGGAGCTTCTGTTGTAGTGAAAGGAACCACTATCGGTACGATAACCGATATCGATGGAAAGTTTACGCTGGATAATGTTCGGCGGGGAGCGGTTATTGTTATTTCCTTTGTCGGCCTGGCCACTCAGGAGATCACTTGGAACGGGCAATCTATTTTAAATGTAAAATTAAGTGATGCGACACAGGACCTGGATGAAGTCGTTGTCGTAGCCTATGGAACGGCTAAGAAATCAACCTTCACCGGATCGGCCTCCGTTGTAAAAGCTGAAAAACTCGAAAAGATCATGGGCTCCGGCTTTGCGGAAGCATTGCAGGGGATGAGTGCCGGTGTGAATGTTGTGAATGTACAGGGTAACCCCGGAGCTGATGCCCGTGTGGAGATCCGTGGTATTGCTTCCATGTCCGGAAAGGCCGATCCGTTATATATTGTGGACGGGATGCCTTACGATGGAAAACTGAATCAGATCAATCCTACGGACATAGAATCGATGACGGTGCTGAAGGATGCGGCGGCCACTTCGCTTTACGGTTCGCGTGCAGCAAACGGCGTCGTAATGATTACAACCAAGCGGGGTAAATCAGAAAAACCGCGTATTAACTTCCGCGGAGGTTGGGGTACTTCGGATAATGCTGTCAAGAATCCGAAAAAAGCCGATCCGTACCAGCAGCTGGAAAATACCTGGTATGCCTTGTATTATGATGCCCTTCTTTATGACGGCATGAATATGCAACAGGCGGGCGATTATGCTTCGTCACAGGCATTGACCAAACAGGTAAAGGCTACAAAAGATTCGAATGGTAATCTGATTTATGTCACTCCGTTCAGACATATCAATGAAAATTACGTATTGCATGACGGCAATGGGAATCCTTACATGAATCCTAATCTGGAATATGTCTGGGATGAAGATGATTGGGATGTCTACAAAGCTATCTTCTCCCGTAAACTGCGCCAGGATTATAGTGTGGATATAAGTGGTCAGGCCAATGGTGGAAAAACAGCCTATTTCTTCTCCGGCGGTTATCTGGACGACCAGGGATATGGTAACCGGCAGTATTATAAACGTTATTCTTTCCGTACCAACCTGAGTACAGAGTTGTTCGATTGGTGGAAAGTGGCCGGTAGCCTTTCTTATTCGCGTCATCGCCAGAACCTTTCCGGTGGTGCCAGCCGTGCGGCTAACTTTACGACGACTTTGTCTTCACCCTGGTTACGTAATGAAGATAATACCGGTTGGGTCGTTTCTGAAAAAACAGGGGAACGGATGTACAGTTACGGTAAATATACCAATAACTTCTTTGGTGCCCATATCCTGAATAACTCGGGTGATTATTGGGATAATCCGAACGATGACAGTTTCGATAACAATATGGGGCATATCCTGTCTGCCCAGGTAAATACAGAGTTTACTCTTCCTTTCAACCTGAAATTCCGTTCGGCTTTGAATATTGACGATTACTGGTATCGTACCATGCAATATACTTCCGCCGTACATGGCAGCGGACAGACTGCACCTTATGGTATTTCTATACTGGCAGACGGTGGTTATGCCAGCCGTTATAATTTCAATAAACGTTCCACCACCTGGAATAATGTATTGTCTGGTGAATGGATGATTGGTGACCATACGATTTCAGGTCTGGTCGGACATGAGTGGTATACCTGGGACTCCCACTACGAACAAGGTTGGGGTGAAGGTATCATGGAACTGGGTAAATATGAATTATCGAATACTACCAAGAACTTCGGTGTTTCCGGCGGACGTGATAAATACTCTCTGCTTTCGTTCTTCGGTAAAGTCGATTATAACTTCTTGAATAAGTATTACTTGTCCGCTTCGCTTCGTGAGGATGGTTCTTCCCGTTTCAGCTCCGATCATCGCTGGGGCACATTCTGGTCGACAGGCGGTTCATGGCGAATATCGAAAGAAGGTTTTATGGAAGACCTGAAATGGATTGATAACCTTTCGTTGCGTGGTAGTTACGGTACGACCGGTAATGATAAGCTGATCGTGCGTGAATCGAATGGTAAGGCAGGGGATGAAGTCCTTTACGGATACCAGGGTACTTATGAAAGTGATGACCTGTATCTGAAATCCGGTTTAAAACCATCTACCTATCCGACACCGGACTTGAAGTGGGAAAGTAATCAGCAATGGAATATCGGTTTAGATTTTTCCGTATTCAACCGACTTAGCGGTACAGTGGAATATTATTCCCGTACTTCCCATGACTTGTTGTATTATAAGGAACTGCCTCTCTCTGCCCAGGTTGGTAGTGCATCCGGGTATAATATGAATATCGGTGACCTGCGTAATAGCGGGATTGAAATCACATTGAATGCGAATATCCTTACAACGAAAGATTTCAGATGGGATATCGATGCCAACATGAGTACGCTGAAAAATGAGGTGACTTATTTGCCTACAGGTCCTTACACTTATTCTGGTACCGCCTGTACCTACAAGATGGAGGAAGGCAAGTCTCTGTATGAATTTATCGCTCCCCAGTACGACGGTGTTAATCCGGAAACCGGAGTACCCGGCTGGTTGATCCGCGATGGTAACGGCGGTTGGAAACGTACGGAAAAGCAGGAAGAAGTAACGACAGACGATTTTGTGTACTGTGGCTCCGCGATTCCCAAAGTGTTCGGTGCTATCACCAATAACTTCCAGTTCAAAGGGATCGACCTGTCGTTCATGTTCTATTATTCTTATGGTTCCAAAATATCGGACTATACATATAAAGAACGTATCATGAACCGTCCGGGCGTCGGTGTGATACAGGAGTTGGTTGAGGACAGATGGCGTCAGCCGGGCGATGCGGATGTGCTTATCCCACGTTGGTCGTACAACCAGTATGGCGCGACGGTAAAATATGCAGATAACTTCGTATTCGACAACCACTACTGGCGTCTGAGAAACCTGACATTAGGCTATACGCTGCCTAAGAGCCTTACCCGCAAGGCCCTGGTAGAAAACCTGCGTGTTTATGTAACCGGTAATAACCTGTTGACTTTCGGTCCTGCCAAAAAACGCTACACAGACCCCGAAACAGGTATAATGGGTAATAGTTATAACGGTAATGCTGAAACCGATAACGGTATTCAGGGTTCGAGAAGACTGTATATGGTCGGTATTCAAATCACATTGTAAACGTAAAAAATGATATTTATGAAACGATTTATAAATATATCCTTCCTGTCCCTGGTTTTTGCTGGTATGGCCCTGACCGGATGTAACGACGACCTGACAACCAGCTCCTACGTGAAAGTAAACGATGAAGATGTACTGGGGAATGTCTCCCAGTTGGAAAAAGTATTGACTTCAGCCTATAAGCAGCTGTATTTTAATACTGATAAAGGAGACCGTGTGTATGCCGGTCTTCCCGGATTCCAGATGTATGTTGATGCGAGTGGTGCCGACGTGATCAGCCATACTAATATGGGAGGCGATCAGGTAACAGCATACCAGTATTCCAACTCAAAAACACAGGCTGACGGAAATGCCTCAAAAATCTGGTCGATGTGCTATAATGTGATCAACCGTGCCAATATCATCCTGACCAATGTGGATGCCGCCGCCGGTGATGAAACACAGAAAAAACATATCAAAGGCCAGGCGTTGGCGATGCGTGGAATCCAGTATTTCCATCTGATCCAGAATTACCAACAGACCTATGTGATAGCCAAAAGCAAGCGTGGGGTGATCCTGCGTACCTCTTCCGATGACGAATCCCATAAAGGTTTTTCTACCGTAGAGGAAGTCTATACCCAGATTGTGTCCGACCTGACGACGGCTAAAACATTGCTTGCCGATTATAATCCGGACGATATGTGGCTGATTAACTCCAAAATATGTTCGGGAATCCTGGCCCGTGTTTACCTGGTGATGCAGAACTGGGACGGCGCTTACAACGAAGCCAAGATCGTCTACGACCAGCACAGCCAGTTGATGACCCGCGAACAATACCGTTCCGGTTTCGACGATATGATCTCCGGCAATTATGCGGAAGTGGTATGGGCCATGAAATATACCGCCGATAATAACCTGGGCGGTAGTACGCAGTTCAATTTCTGGTATAACCAGGATGCCAGCTACGGCGAGGGTTATGCCGATGGTCCTATCTACTCGTTCCTTGACTACTTCGTGGATGAGCAGTTTGTGAAACTATTTGAAGAAAAAGAAGACCGTTACCAGTTCTGGAAACGTACGAACAATGCGAATACGGAAATCAATACAAAATGGGCTTTCGACAAATACAAGCATTATGGTGAAGACGGCGGAAGCGTTATTCAAAGCGCCACCCGTCCGGAAGTCTGCCTGATGCGCGGAGCTGAGATGCTACTGATCATGGCGGAGGCTGCCGCTCAAAAAGGTAACTCCGGTGAGGCCTTGAATCTGCTGAACCGTTTGCAGGTGGCGCGTAATGCTACCCCGACAACCAATGCCGGAGGCGAAGCTTTGCTGGAAGACATCTATGTGGAACGCCGTAAAGAGTTGATCTGTGAAGGACAAGCCGGTTTTTATGACCTGGTGCGCCTGCAAAAGAGATTGGTTCGTATCGGTGAATCAACTACCAATCCTGCCGGACATTACGTATGGGGCATGCAGTATCTGAACGGATATAATGCGCTCGATCCGCAACCGATAGGGACGCTGGAGTCGAACGATTACCGTTTCTTCTGCCAAATCCCGCAAATGGAAATCCTGAATAATGATGCGATCTCCGAATCAGATCAGAATCCGTGGAGCGGGCAGTAAGTTTCATCTGTTGTAAATAAATAAAAGAGAGGGAGGTGTTTATTACATGCCTCCCTCTCTTTTATTTGTAACATTTGATGTTCACTGTTTTACTTTTTGTCCTTTAGCACTTCCTGTAACATGGCCACCTTCTCCTGCTCCGCTTTCAATAAACGTTCGTATAATTCAACGACTTTTTCTAAGGGGGTAAATGTAGGATTATAATTCTGGCAATTAGCATTATCTTGCCAGGTGCCGGAAAAGATATTAATGGAAGTGGCTTCGCCTAGTTCCGTAATTGCTTCTTCGGGTATATCTAATGCTTTGGCAATCTTTTCGATTACTTCCGGCTCCAGATTACTTCTTTTTTCGTATGTCGAAAGGGTTGGTAGAAAATAAATCCGGTTTATCTCTCATAATAAATATCGGAAAGAGTTGCCTGGTAATATTTGTACCACAGAAAAAACACATCAAAGGTCAGGCGCTGGCGATGCGTGGAATCCAGTATTTTCACCTGATCCAGAATTACCAGTAAACGTATGTCATTGCGAAAAATAGTTTCTCTTTCAACCGATAATAGTGAACATGATATCAGTGAAACGGTCGATGCAAATCAGAGTCGTATGGAAACTTCACTTCCTGTAACCAAACAGACGGCAAAATCAAAATGATATAAAAATGAATGATATATGAATATTATGAGTGTAAATGGCCTTTGGAGGAAACAGACTTATTTTTTATTTGTTCATTCTAGAAAAGGGAAGCATACATTTATTAACATAACAGATATCTGATATCGATTTTTTATCTCGTTTAAACCCAAGAAAATTTTAGTTTAAACGGGTTTCAATTTCGTTTAAACTGAGATAAATTTCTATTGTAGTGGAGTTTTTATTCGTTTAGAGAAGAAAAACACCTCAATTAGTGCTTTTAAAAAAGAAAATCATATGTTTTTAGACAGTTTTTATTTCCAGAGCAACCGCTTTTTGATGTGTGTGTAAAATAGCAATATGTTAATAAATTATGAATAGATGTGGTATATGGGTAACAATCATAGATAATATACATTTTTTGTGATATGAATATTGCAACAATCAGGTCAAAGCGAACAAAGGTAAGTCGGCGAGATTTCTATAAAAACAGATCGACATTTCCCTTTGCCCGTACAATTCCTTCAGCACATACATAAAATATCATTTTGACAATCCTTTAACTTCCAGGAACTCTCCTGACGCTTTGTATCCAATAGTATGTTCTCCGGATAGGACTTGGCTTTTATATCCCAAAAAGTAAATCATCAATAGTAAACAAGGCAACCGCAGCAAAAGGATGTTTCAATATAGAAATATTTGAACTATCCCGTTCCCGTGCTCGACACGGGATCGCAAAAGCACAAACCGTATCCTATATGTATCTTTTGATACTGCCTGTTCTTCTGCGGCCCCGTGTCAAGCACGGGGACAGGATAGTTCATATCTGATAAGAAATGGACCAAATTCTTTTGGTATAGTTTAATCAGTCATAAAAGGAGAGGCGTGTCTGTGAAGGTGTGTTTCTTTCCTGTAGATAACGGGATTTAATCCCGGTAGGGTTTGCCGGAATAAATGAAGAATGTATCTTTGTAGGAGATCGTTAACAACTTAAAAAGATATACCATGAATAAAATCAGTTTGCTGTTTATTTTGTCTGTATTAATCACTTTTTCTGCTTATGCCCAGGATGATATAAAGATAACGCATGCCCCTTATCTGCAAAATCTGGGAGAAAATGAAGTCACTGTTGTATGGACTGCAAACAAGCCTTCGATCGGCTGGGTGGAACTGGCTCCTGATGACGGAACTCATTATTATCAGACGGAACGTCCGAAGTTCTTTAATGCGAAGAATGGCATCAAGCTGACCTCTACCGTCCATTCTGTGCATCTGACAGGGTTAAAGCCCGGCACACGTTATCGCTACCGGGTGTATTCGCAGGAAGTGTTAAGCCATGTTGGCTGGCGGGTGATTTACGGGAATGTGGCGGCAACGTCTGTTTACGGCAAGCAACCGCTGACGTTCCTGACCAGCGATCATGGCAGGCAATCCGTGAACTTTGCCATGGTCAACGATATCCACGGAAAAAGTGATGTGCTGGAAAAACTGGTTTCCCATTGCGATCTGAAAAAGACCGATATGTTTCTGTTCAATGGCGATATGGTCTCTATTTTCAACAATGAAAAGGAAATATTCGAAGGCTTTATGGATAAGGCAACCGAGCTTTTCGCCTCCGAGATACCGATGTACTATACCCGTGGAAACCATGAAACCCGCGGTTCCTTTGCTACCGCATTCCAGGACTATTTCTCTCCGAAACAGGAGCATATCTATTATATGTTCCGCCAGGGACCTGTCTGCTTTGTTATCCTGGACAGTGGCGAAGATAAACCGGATTCGGATCTTGAATATGCCGGCATAACAGTCTATGACCAGTATCGTACGGAACAGGCGGAATGGTTGAAGAAGGTACTTGAAAGCAAGGAGTATAAAGAAGCACCGTTTAAAGTCGTAGTTTGCCATATGCCTCCGTTCGGTGGTTGGCATGGTGAGCAGGAAGTTGCCGAAAAGTTTATCCCCTTACTCAATAATGCCGGTGTCGATCTCATGCTTTGTGGCCACCTTCACCGGTATATGCGGAATGAACCGAAAGACGGTGTTCGTTTTCCGGTTATTGTAAACTCCAATAATACGGTATTGAAAGCGGAAGCAGGCGTAAAAGAATTAAACATCAGGATACTGGACATGGAGGGGAAAGAGGTGGATAAGCTGACAATAAATAAGTAAAAGATAACTCCTGATATAAATTATCCCCAACAAACAGTGTAGGTGCTGCTTGTTGGGGATTTTTGTTGTTCAGTTGGTTAAGAGAGTTTTCTTCATACTATAATATACATTAGTCTTTGCCTACATATCCTTGGTTTTGCTTTAAATTCGGATTGGCAAGAATTTCGCTTTCCGGTATCGGCCAGACTTCGTTTTTGTTTTTACGGAACTGCCGTATTTCTATCTGCACTTTTTTGCCGGTAGCTGGGTTTACTGCTCCATATATAGGGCCATTCATTGTCTGTTCGCCAATATCCCATCTGCGGATGTCCATGTAGCGGGCACCTTCGAATGACAGCTCAATACGACGTTCCCGGCGATATAATTCACGTACTTTGTCTTCACTATTGTATTCGGTGGTAGTAACCTGTATCTGACCGGCACGTTTTCTTATATCATTTATATACTTTAATACATCAGGGTTATTGTATTGTCCGGTTTCGATTAAACACTCTACGTAATTAAGCAGAATTTCGGCATACCGGATGATCATGTAGTCGTTTCTTTGACTGGTCCTGTCTTGTGGATCATAGAACTTTTTCAGCATGAAACCACTGCGCGATGCATTTGGCCTGCCGACGGCTTCAGGTCCTTCTCCCCATGGATCGTAGGTGTATTGCTCAAAAGTTGTATTGTCGTAAGGCATAACAATAGTCGCATAAAGACGCGGGTCACGGTTATTATTATACAGAGGATCTTTAGAATAAATATCCAGTGAGTCAGGTCCTAATTCTTGCAAGGTTTTTCCTTGCTTGGTTTCGAATGTGTTAACGAAGTCGAGTGTGGGCCATGAGGTACATTGCTGTCCCAATCCAGGTCCGGAAAAACGGAAATAAGCCTCTTTGCATCCGGCAGGTTTGATAAGTATCCGTTCTTTATTGGAGCCGTCCATGCTGACTGTCCGAAATAGATCTCTGAAATTTTTGCCAGGATCGTCATCTTCCGCTGTTGTATAGAATAGTTCATATCTTCCGCTATTTATAATTTCAGCCGCAGCCTGTCTGGATACTTCGTAACGTTTGGCATTTAAGGCAACAATCGATTTAAGAGATAAGGCTACAGCTTTATCCATTCTGTCTTTTTTTGCATCCTCATATTTGAAGGGTAGGTCTTCAATAGCCAATGCACGGTCTAATTCAGCCAGAATAAAATCGACAACCGCTTCAGGTGTAGAACGTTCCATATAATTCTCGTTGGGAGATAAAGCATGATCAACGACGGGGATGCCTTCTTTATATCCGAAATATTTGAATAATTCCCAGTGATAATATGCACGTAGAATGATTCCTTCCGCACGCATTCGTTCTTTTTCACTCGGATCGATAAAGTATGCTTTGTCCATATTTTCGAGCAAACGGCAGCAGTTCCGGATATTCTTGTAATAGGATGTCCACACATCAGAAATACCACCAAAAGAGTTGGGGCTATCGGAGGTAATAGTGCTGTTTCCGATGGTGGTTATAAAACCTCCGAAATCGGCCCCATGATAGGTGTTGTCTGTAAATCCTTCGTAATGGATGATTGATGCATAAGGTGCTGTATAATGCAGGGAACCGGAGGGCAGGGAGTAGCAAAGATTCAAGGCCGCTCCCACTTCACCGCTGGTTTTCCAGAAAGCATCGTCGGTAGCTCCGAAAGGATTATCCCGTGTCAGAAAGTCGCTACAACTGGATAGTAAGACTGTAAGAGTCAATAATAAATATGTATTTTTCATATCTGTATTCCTTTTAAAATGAAATGTTTATACCTGCGGAATATGTTTTTGACAGAGGATAAGTACTTTCTCCTCCTCTGGCTTCCGGATCAATCTTATTTTCTTTGGCAATTGTAAATGGATTCTGTAGGTTTACAAAGAAACGTAGATTGGATACCCAGTACTTATTACTGAAAGAAGAAGGAACTGTATATCCCACCTGGATATATTTTACCCGGCAGTAGCTGGCATCAAAGAACCAGTAATCAGATGATTTCCCGTTTTCACCGGAGGTCGGTGTCAGACGCGGAAAACGAGCATTCGGATTCTCTTTTGTCCAGTAGTCCAGATGAAATGTTTGCGGACTGGCTGCATTACCTATCGGATCGGAGTAGACTCCTCCATAATAGGCGTCAACTCCCGATACGCCTTGCAACATGATCTCAAAATCAATATTTTTCCAGTTTAGACTGAGGTTTGCGAAATAGTTGAAATCAGGTTCTCCGTTCCCCATGACTTTACGGTCGTTTGCTGTGATCATGTTATCACCGTCGATGTCCATATAACGGATGTCTCCGGGCTGTTGTCCGTCTATGATTACAATGCCTTCTTTGGGGATGTAACTACCGTCGCTTTGTTGAATGAAATCACTTTCCTGTAATAATCCGTTCGACACATACCGGTAATGGCTGCTCAACGAATGTCCTTCTTTGTCGATATGGCTACCGCCGTCATAAGGGCCTCCGGGTAGTTTCTCAATCTTATTTTTATTACGGGATATACCTCCGAATGCCGATACTTTCCAACCTCCGAAGGTTTGCATATAATTCATACTGAATTCCCAACCTCTGTTTCTTATTTCTCCGGCATTGATATCCGATTGTCCGATACCGCCGACAGATGATAAAGGCGGTCTTAAAATAATGTCTGAGGTTAGTTTGTCGTAATAATCGAAGGTAATATCGATCATATTATTGAAAATACTGAAGTCGACGCCAGTGTTGAACATGGATACCTTTTCCCATGAAATATCCGGATTTCCGAAAATAAGTTCGGAGCCATTGTTCGGATCGATCGTACTTTGGTATTTATAGGCGCCGATATTTTCGTTCCCTAATAATCCGTATGAACCTCTTAGCTTTAGATTGTTTATCCATTCTACCTCTTTTAAAAAAGCCTCTTTATTTACATTCCATCCGATAGCTCCGGACGGAAACCAACCGAACTTATTACCGGGACCAAAACGTGATGATCCGTCACGGCGGATAGTCGCTTCAAACAAGTAGCGTTCATCGTACGTATAATTGGCTTTAGCCAGTAATGATTGCATGGCATATTCATCCCACACACCGCTGTTGTTTAATTCGGCATTTACTCCGGCAATGACAAACAACCGGTGTTTCTCATTGAATGTTTTAGTATAGTCTACAGTTCCTCCTATATAGTAATAGCTGGAACGCCATGTGGAGGAGGGTTGGTAGTTTCCCCATGTGGCAATAAGCTGTCCGTTATCGTAATCGAAAAAGTTGACAGCACGACGGTCTCCTTTGGTCGCACCGCTGTTTACCTGGTAACTAAATTGTCCTGCCAGGTTTAAACCGGGTATTATTCCCCATTTGGGTTGTAGGTTGACACTGATGTTGTCTGTCAGATTCTCAGTAAAACCTCCTTTTTCAATTTGTGCCAGCGGATTTCTCATACTTGAACCGTAATTCCCGTAATACTCATTGGGATCTCCTTCCCGTTGCGGATATTTCCCCACGATGGTAGGTGGTGTCCAGTACAGTAGACCGATAGGGTTGAATGCTCCGGTAGCTCCGTCTACACTACATTTATGCTGTGTTCCGCGGATCACGTTCAGGTCTACACCCACTGTGATGTTTTCACGTAAACTGACGGTGGTATTTGCACGGAGGTTCAGACGGTCGTATGTGAAATCTTTGACAAAACCAGTCTGCGACATATAATTACCCGTAATGGCAAAACGAGCGATGCTGCTACCTCCGTAAACGGATACCGAATGGCTTTGTATCGTTGCATTTTTCCATAATAAATCCGTCCAGTCGGTATCGGGGTATTTGTATGGATCGCTTTGGTCGATTGTCTTTTGTATCGCATCTTCCGAATAAACCGGGTCGCCTCCATTATTCTTGTGGGCTTCGTTCATCATTCTCATGTAAGTCGGGGCATTTACAAAATCAGGCATATAGGTCGCTTTTTGCACGCCACCGTATCCATTGTAACTGACTTTGATTTTGCCGGGCTGGCCCCTTTTCGTTTTTACCACGATAACTCCGTTTGCTGCACGGGCTCCATAAATAGCTGCCGCCGCCGCATCTTTTAAGACAGTGACACTTTCAATCGTTGTGGGATCGAGGTTGTCCATATTCATGGGGATACCATCCACCAGGACCAGTGGAGACAGGTTACCCATCGTAACGCCTCTGATCTTTATTATTGCCGCATCTCCACCCGGCAGGCCAGTCGATTGTGTGACGGTAATTCCTGTCACACCACCTTGCAGCGCCTGTGATAATGAAGTGATCGGTTTGTTATTGAGTGTTGCATCCAGTTTAACCTGCGAGATAGAGGAAATACTGTTCAGTTTACGTTCTTCTGTGAAACCGGTTACGATCACTTCTTCCAAAGCACTTATATTTTCGGCCAATGAAATGATCAGGTTCGACTGATGACGCTTTACCACATATTCGACCGGTTTGTAACCGACATACGAGAAGATCAGAATGTCGTCCCGTTGAGCTTCGATATGGAAAAGACCGTCCAGGTCGGTGGCTACGCCTTGGTTAGAACCTTTTATCTGGATAGTAACACCCGGCAGGGGAGAAGGTGGCTCCTGCTTATCGAATACCTGGCCTTTTATTGATATTTTATTGCTGGCCTGCTGATTCTTAGGTTCTGTTTTGTAAAGAATAATATGTTTGTTCTCGATCTTATAGCTGATGTTTTTGTCAGTTAACACTTTGTCTAGAATACTTGAAACAGTTTCCTTCCGGACAGAAACTGAAACTTTGGGACTTAGGTCGATTTGGGAATCCTCATAGAAGAAAGAATATTCGCTGCTCTTTTTTATAGCAGAGAGAACTTCTTCTATGCTTGCATTTTTCATGGTAAATGAAAATACCTTGGTTTGCGAATATGTTTCCGCTGAAACATATAAAGCGCAACAGATTAAAAAAAAGGCTGTAATTCTCATAATTCGCTTCAATTTAAGACAATAAATGCCTGAAACGAGATGCTTGTCTTGTTTTTTTTTCATACTTTTGTGAAGAAATTTAATTGCTAATTAAGTTTACGTGTTTGCTTCGGCAAACGCAGAGAATAGGGAATATGGAGGTATTTCCTATTCTTTTTTTTAGAAGTTATACCATAGGCGATATTAGATTAGGTTTATATTCTGATTACTTTACTGCTATCTCATCTGATCGTGATAATATTATCTTTTTTCTGATAATTCAGCTTACTACTTATTTTTAGGATATTCAAAATTTCATCGATTGATTCTCCCCGTATGAACTCACCGGTAAAGTGGCGGGAGGCCACATCCGGATTCTCAATGATAAATGTTACACCAAACCCTCTTTCCAATGTTTGGGCGAACTCTGGGAATGGGGTAGAGTGAAAAGAATACTTTCCGCTCCTCCACATGGTAGCCATTGAGGGATCTACCTGTTTGGTCGAAAATGTATTCATTTGTTTATTGAAGGTTACACAGTCGTTAGGCTTCATATCGAGTATCTGATTCGAGGCGGAATGTTTCACTTGTACGCGACCTTCTTCCAGTATTGTTTCTACCGACATATCGTTTGCATAAGCTTTCAGGTTGAATTTGGTTCCTAAAACTTTAACTTCGATAAGTTCAGTGTTAATTAAAAATGGTTTCTTTGCATTCTTCGCAATCTCAAAATAACCTTCTCCGGTGAAAGATACTTCACGTATATCTCCTGTGAACTGTCGGGGATATTTCAAGTCGGATCCTCCATTCAAAAATATTTTACTGCCATCGGACAATAATACCGAATCACGTACTCCTTTGGGGGTGGATATTTCGATCCAGGCTATTTGTTCACTTCCATGACTGCCTGTCAAAAGATTATATCCGATGGTAAATAACACGAGCAGGGAAGCTGCAATCGACACAAAAAGGATTCTTCGTTCTTTTTGTTTTTTTCGTTGCTGTATTTGTATAAATATTTTATCCTGAACACTCCTTTTTCTTTTCCGAATCGCTTCCGGGTCTGCCTGGCTGCGTATTTGTCCGGCCAGCTTATCGGTAAGTTGTTCTTCGGGTAGACCCTTCCATGATTGTTCTTGATTGTTCATAATTCTATGTTTTTATATATAGAATCCGGAAACAATCATTTATGCCTAAAGGAAAGTTGGCGTTTAGTATTTGTTAACTAATATGTATGTTTACTATTCGTTTATGTAATGTCTGACAATCTCTGTCAGTTTCTTTTTAGCAATGATTTGTTGAGCTTGCACTGTCTTTTCAGAAATACCCAGGATATCGGCTACTTCTTTGTATTTTAGATTCTCTTCCTTCAACATTAGGAAGATCAGTTTACATCGTTGGGGGAGTTGATTCAGTGCGTTTTCTATTATCCCTGTCATTTCGCTCGAATGCAGGAGAGACTCCGGAGTGGTTGAATCGATACTTAAATGGATATGCAGATCTTCGATATATTCTTCAAAATGATTTTGTTTGTTTAGAAACTTCAGGCATCTGTTCTTGACGGATGTAAAAAGATAAGAGTTGAGGTTGTCTATTTTTTTCAATGTATCCCAGTTCTCCCAAATAGCAACGAAGACATCGGCCAGTATGTCTTCACAATCATCATGATCCGGTACAAAATGAAGGGCAAAACGAAATAAACGTTCATATTGCTGTTCATATAGAATCGTGAAAGTATTATACTTTTCGGTCATTGTATTAGAGTAAAATCGAGTATATTATTAGAGGTTGACTCTTTAGAGGACAAATATAAATTATAATCTTATACAAACCAATCCCCCTTCCGGCTGAACTATCAAAAATAGGAAGAATAGAATCAGTTTTGAAAATAACCTGTTGAAGCAGAGATTCTATATTTGTACAATCATAAAAACAATAAGTAGAATAATACTTACACAAAATCTATTAGTAATACCATGAAAACAGGAAAAACTAAAGTCGGCCTGATTGGACTGGGCCTGGATACGTATTGGCCCCAATTTGAAGGATTATACACACGTCTTTGCGGGTACCAGGACTGGATCGCATCGGAGATGTCCCGTCCGGACACCGAAGTCGTTAACGCCGGGATTGCTGATAACCCGGTAAAAGCTGTTGAGGCAGCTGAAGATCTGAAGAAAGAAGAGATCAGCCTTCTGTTTGTCTTTATCTCTACTTATGCTTTGTCTTCGATGGTCCTGCCGTTGGCCCAGCGTGTGAAGGTTCCGGTTATTCTCTTGAATATCCAGCCTGTTGCGGCAATCGACTATGAATATATAAATGGATTGGGTGACAGGGGGAAAATGACCGGTGAGTGGCTGGCACATTGCCAGGCCTGTTCCGTACCTGAATTTGCCAGCGTGTTCAACCGCGCCGGTATTCCTTATGAAATCGTAAGCGGCTATTTGCAGGAAGAATATGTGTGGAAGCAGATAAACGGCTGGATCGATGCCACCCGTGTGATAAATGGGATGAAGAATAACCGCATGGGAATCCTGGGCCATTATTATTGCGGGATGCTCGATGTGTATACCGACCTGACCCGGCAGTCGTCTGTTTTCGGTACGCATGTGGAAATTGTGGAGATGTGCGAACTGAAAGCCTACCGTGACAATGTTACCGATGAAGATGTAAAAGACAAACTGGATGAATTCAATGCTTGTTTTGAGATCGACGAGCAATGCGAAGCCGGTGAGCTGGAACGTGCCGCCCGGACATCCATAGCCCTCGACAGGCTGATCGAGGCGCACGACCTGGGTTCGATGGCCTATTATTATGAAGGCTATGCCGGAAATGATTATGAGAATATTGTGACTTCCGTCATTGCCGGGAACACGTTGTTGACCGGACGCGAGATCCCTGTTGCCGGCGAATGTGAAGTGAAGAATGTACAGGCAATGAAGATCATGTCTTTGTTGGGCTCAGGCGGCTCTTTCTCTGAATTTTATGCCCTCGACTTCAAGGATGATATCGTTATGTTGGGGCATGACGGTCCGGCTCATTTTGCCATAGCGGAAGGAAAAGTCCGGTTGGTGCCGCTTCCGGTTTATCATGGCAAACCGGGTAAAGGATTGTCTATCCAGATGACGGTCAAACATGGCCCTGTTACTTTACTGTCCGTCTGCGAAGGGAAAGACGGTGTTTTCCTGCTGGCAGCCGAAGGGGAGTCGGTGGAAGGACCGACTTTGAAGATCGGAAATACGAACAGCCGCTATCGTTTTGCCTGTGGTGCCCGTGCTTTTATCGATGCCTGGAGCAAGGCGGGACCTTCCCATCATTGTGCGATAGGGCTTGGACATCAGATAGATAAACTGGAGAAAATCGCATTCCTGCTGGATATACCGATTATCAGGGTAGGATAGGTGGGAGACTGTTATAGGAAGGAAGTCTGAGTAATGATTTATTAATTCGAAAGCCTTTCCTCTTTCAGTTTATAAGAGAATATGTGTAAAAAATATCGTTTTATATTTGGTGGTTTAGAAAAAGGCTGTATCTTTGCAGCGTTAAATAAAAATGACAATGAAACAGAACATAGCAAATAGTCTCATTATTTCTCTAAACATTATTCTACTCTGGGAACGGGATAGGAAGTGAGACTGTACGTGCTTTTCTGATGCATGAAGATATAAAAGAGCCTTTCTCACTTCCTTGTGAGAGAGGCTTTTTTTATGAATGAACAAAAGAATATTAACAAATTTAAGATGATAAAAACTATGTCAGACAGATTATTTATTTTCGACACCACATTACGGGATGGTGAGCAAGTGCCGGGTTGCCAGTTAAACAGTATTGAAAAGATTCAGGTTGCCAGAGCACTCGAAGAACTGGGCGTCGATGTGATTGAGGCAGGATTTCCTGTATCGAGTCCGGGCGATTTCAACAGTGTGGTTGAAATATCCAAGGCCGTTACCTGGCCGACTATCTGTGCTTTGACCCGTGCGGTTGAAAAAGATATAGATGTGGCTGCCGAAGCATTGAAGTTCGCCAAACGCGGACGTATCCATACCGGTATCGGTACTTCCGATTACCATATCCGTTATAAGTTCAACTCCAACCAGGACGAGATACTGGAGCGTGCCATCGCTGCCACCAAATATGCCAAAAGATATGTGGAAGATATCGAATTCTACTGCGAAGATGCCGGACGTACGGACAATGCCTATCTGGCACGTGTCGTGGAGGCGGTGATCAAAGCGGGTGCAACCGTTGTGAATATCCCGGATACGACCGGTTACTGTCTGCCCGACGAATATGGTGAAAAGATCAAATATCTGATGGAACATGTGGACGGTATCCAGCATGCAATCATCTCCACCCACTGCCATAATGACCTGGGTATGGCAACAGCCAATACCGTGCAGGGTGTCCTGAACGGTGCCCGCCAGGTGGAAGTGACCATCAACGGTATCGGCGAACGTGCCGGTAATACTTCGCTGGAAGAAGTAGCCATGATCTTCCGTAGCCACAAAGAACGTGGTATCGAAACCAATATAAACACAACCAAAATCTATGGCATCAGCCGTACGGTTTCCAGCCTGATGAACATGCCGGTTCAGCCGAACAAGGCGATTGTCGGACGTAATGCTTTCGCCCATTCTTCCGGTATCCACCAGGACGGTGTATTGAAAAACCGTGAAAGCTATGAGATTATCGACCCGAAGGATGTCGGTATCGACGATAACGCAATCGTATTGACCGCCCGTAGCGGACGTGCCGCATTGAAACACCGCCTGAGTGTTTTAGGTGTGGAACTGGATCAGGAAAAACTGGATAAGGTATATCAGGAATTCCTGAAACTGGCTGACCGCAAGAAAGATATCAATGACGACGACGTGTTGATGCTGGCCGGAAAAGACCGCACTGCCATGCACCGTATCAAACTGGAATATTTGCAGGTTACATCGGGGGTCGGCTTACAGTCTGTTGCCAGCGTCTGCCTGAATATCGCCGGTGAAAAGTTTGAAGCAGCCGCTTCCGGCAACGGTCCGGTGGATGCAGCCATCAAAGCCGTGAAGTCGATTATCCACCGCACGATGACCATCCAGGAATTTCTCATCCAGGCTATTAATAAAGGTAGCGACGACATGGGTAAAGTCCATATGCAGGTGGAATACGACGGAAACAATTATTACGGTTTTGCCGCCAATACCGATATCATCGCTGCTTCCGTAGAAGCCTTCATCGACGCAATCAACAAGTTCGTAAAATAACATAATACATAATTAGCAATGAGCAAGACATTATTCGAAAAGATTTGGGAGAAACATGTGGTGGATACCCTGCCCGACGGAACGATCCAGTTTTACATCGACCGTCTGTATTGCCACGAAGTAACCAGTCCGCAGGCTTTTGCGGGGTTACGTGCCCGTGGTCTGAAGCCGTTCCGACCGGAGCAGATCACTTGTATGCCGGACCACAATATCCCGACATTGAATCAGGAAAAACCGATCGAAGACCCTGTCTCCAAGAATCAGGTGGATACATTGGAAAAGAATGCGAAGGATTTCAACCTGACTTATTACGGTCTGCAACACCCTAAAAACGGTATCATCCATGTAGTAGGACCGGAAACAGGTCTGACTCAGCCGGGTATGACGATCGTTTGCGGTGACTCTCATACCTCTACCCACGGTGCCATGGGCGCGATTGCTTTCGGTATCGGTACCAGCGAGGTAGAAATGACATTGGCTACTCAGTGTATTATGCAGCGTAAGCCGAAGACGATGCGTATCACCATCGACGGCAAACGCAAACCGGGTGTAACGGCAAAAGATTTCGCCCTATACATTATAAGTAAGATGACGACAGGCGGTGCTACCGGTTATTTCGTTGAATATGCCGGCGAAGCGATTCGCAACACAACAATGGAAGAACGTCTGACCATCTGCAACCTGTCTATCGAAATGGGTGCCCGCGGTGGTATGATCGCTCCCGACCAGGTCACTTTCGACTATCTGAAAGACCGTGAATTCTCTCCCCGTGCCGAAGCCTGGGAAAAGAAACTGGCTGAATGGCGCGAACTTTACAGTGACCCCGATGCCAAATTCGACAAGGAAGTCGTTTTCCATGCAGAAGACATCGATCCGATGGTTACATACGGAACCAATCCGGGAATGGGAATGGGTATCCGCGAAAACATCCCGACAATGGAGAGCGTAGACGAGGCCGGCCGTATCTCTTACAAGAAATCTCTGGACTATATGGGCTTCACTGCCGGTGAACCGGTATTGGGCAAAAAGATCGACTATGTCTTCCTGGGAAGTTGTACGAACGGCCGTATCGAGGACTTCCGTGCTTTTGCCTCCCTGGTGAAAGGAAAGAAGAAAGCCGACGATGTGATCGTATGGCTGGTTCCGGGTAGCTGGCAGGTGGAACGCCAGATCCGTGCGGAAGGTATCGATAAGGTATTGACGGAAGCCGGTTTCGAACTGCGTCAGCCGGGTTGCTCGGCTTGTCTGGCCATGAATGAAGATAAGGTTCCGGCAGGCAAATATGCCGTATCTACTTCAAACCGTAACTTCGAAGGCCGTCAGGGACCGGGTGCACGTACTATCCTGGCCGGGCCGTTGGTGGCAGCGGCTGCGGCAGTAACGGGTAAGATCACCGATCCCCGGGAGTTGATGTAGTCTCCGATGCGGTAACCAGGGACGGTCTCCGGTGCGGCGACAGAGGTGTCGTTGATGTGGAGACAGTGGTGTCGCCGGTGCCGCGAAAGGGCTTTCGCGGGTAGCGCGAATAATTACAATAAATAAACCGATAAATTAAGAGAACGAAATGAAAGAAAAATTCACGATAGTAACATCGACCTGTGTCCCTCTTCCTCTGGAAAATGTCGACACAGACCAGATCATCCCGGCCCGCTTCCTGAAAGCAACCACACGCGAGGGCTTCGGCGATAATCTTTTCCGCGACTGGCGTTATGACAAAGCCGGTAACCCTAATCCCAACTTTGTATTGAACCAGGATACTTATAAAGGTCAGATTCTTGTTGCCGGGAAGAACTTCGGTAGCGGTTCCAGCCGCGAACATGCTGCCTGGGCGATTGCCGGATATGGTTTCCGGGCGGTAGTCAGCAGTTTCTTCGCCGATATCTTCAAGAACAATTCGATGAACAACGGCCTTGTTCCGGTTGTTGTTTCTCCAGAGTTCCTGGCGGAGATATTCGCTTCTGTCGAAGCCGATCCGAAAGCAACGTTGACAATCGACCTGCCTGCGCAGACAATCACCAACAACGCAACCGGCAAAAGCGAATCCTTTGACATCAATGCCTATAAAAAAGATTGCCTGGTAAATGGCCTGGACGATATCGATTACCTGCTGGCTAATAAGTCGAAGATAGAAGCGTACGAAGCAAATAGAAAGTAAGATGGTAGAAATAATGGATACAACCCTTCGGGACGGGGAACAAACATCGGGTGTCTCTTTTGCGGCTCACGAAAAGCTCAGTATTGCACAGATGCTGCTGGGGGATCTGGGAGTAAACCGCGTGGAGATTGCCTCTGCTCGCGTATCGGATGGAGAGTTCGAAGCTGTGAAGCGAGTGGCTGCCTGGGCCGAACGTACCGGAAATCTGCATAAGCTCGAAGTATTGGGCTTTGTGGATGGCGACGCCTCGCTCAACTGGATCGAATCGGCCGGTTGCCGCGTGGTAAACCTTCTCTGTAAAGGTTCGTATAAACACGTAACCGAACAACTCCGCAAATTGCCCGAACAGCATATTGCAGATATCCGTTCTGTTGTATCGCTGGCTACCGAAAGAGGTATTGAGGTTAATATATATCTGGAAGACTGGTCGAACGGGATCAAAAACTCTCCCGATTACGTCTTCCAGCTGATCGATGCGTTGAAAGACCTGCCGATCCGACGTTTTATGCTGCCCGATACGTTGGGCATCCTGAATCCGGGCAATACGTACGAGTTCTGCAAACAGATGCTCGAACATTATCCCGAACTGCATTTTGATTTCCATGCCCACAACGATTACGACCTGGCGGTAGCCAATGTCTATTCGGCAGTCCGGGCAGGAATACACGGTGTCCACACCACGATCAACGGCCTGGGCGAACGGGCGGGAAATGCACCGCTCAGCAGCGTGATCGCCGTGATAAAAGATCATCTGAACGGTCAGACAAGCGTGCGGGAAGAAAAGATCAACGCCGCAAGCCGTCTGGTCGAGACCTATTCCGGCATCCATATCGCCCCGAACCGCCCGATCATCGGCGAACATGTCTTTACGCAATGTGCCGGTGTTCATGCCGATGGCGACAGCAAAAACAACTTGTATTGCAACGACCTGATCCCCGAACGTTTCGGTCGTGTCCGCGAATATGCCCTCGGAAAGACTTCCGGCAAAGCGAATATCCGCATGAACCTCGAATCGCTGGGAATCGACGTGGACGACGAGTCCATGCGTAAGATCACCGAGCGTATCATCGAACTGGGCGACAAGAAGGAAATGGTGACGACGGAAGACCTGCCATATATTATCAGCGATGTGCTTCATCACGATGCAATGGCGGACCAACGTATCCGTATATTAAATTATTCCTTATCTTTGGCGCAGGGACTGAGGCCGGTAGCCACGCTGAAAATAGAGATCGACGGCGAGGCATACGAAGAGTCGGCATCCGGCGACGGCCAGTACGACGCGTTCGTCCGTGCCCTTCGCAAGATCTATTCCGACCTGGGTCGCCCATTCCCGATGCTGACGAACTATTCCGTATCCATTCCCCCCGGAGGTCGTACCGATGCCTTTGTGCAGACGATCATCAGCTGGAATTATGCCGGGATAGATTTTAAAACCCGCGGCCTCGATGCCGACCAGACGGAAGCCGCCATCAAGGCGACGCTGAAGATGCTGAATAAGATTGAACAATAAATATAGGAGGTATTAGTTATGAACAGAAAACTGACCATTGCGCTGGTAGCGCACGACAATCGTAAAGCTGACATGGTAGAATGGGCTGTACACAATGCAGAATTCCTTTCCCACCATCTTTTAGTATGTACCGGTACAACCGGCGGACTGATACGTAATGCTTTCGACGAGAAAGGTATTGCTGCCGAAGTAATCTGTATGCATTCCGGGCCGTTAGGCGGTGATGCAGAAATTGCTGCCATGGTGGTACGCAAGGAGGTGGATCTGGCGGTCTTCCTGATCGATGACCTGAACGCGCAACCGCACGAAGCTGATATTCAGATGTTGCTTCGCCAGTGTCGTGTTCATAATGTGCCTATTGCTTGTAACCGTTACAGTGCCGACCTGATGATTACGAGCACCCTGTGGGACGATGATAGTTACGTCCCTATGGAACCCAAATATGTGCTATTTAAAAGAGACTAAAATAACAAACTGAAATGAAATTAAACATCGCAGTCCTTCCCGGCGACGGTATCGGTCCCGAGATTGTAGAACAAGGCATGAAAGCCGTTAAAGCCGTATGCGAAAAATATGGCCACGAACTAAGTTATAAACACGCTCTGGTGGGAGCGGTTGCCATCGATGAGACCGGCAACCCGTATCCGGATGAAACGCACGAACTTTGTATGCAGAGCGACGCCGTTTATTTTGGTGCGATCGGTTCTCCGAAATATGATAATAACCCTTCCGCAAAGGTACGCCCCGAACAAGGACTGCTGGGAATGCGTAAGAAGCTGGGACTTTTTGCCAATATCCGTCCGGTAACAACGTTCCCGTCGCTGTTGCATAAATCTCCGCTTCGTGCCGAACTGATCGAGGGAGCAGACTTTATGTGTATTCGCGAATTGACAGGCGGTATGTATTTCGGTCGTCCGCAGGGTAGAAGCGAAGATGGGAACACGGCTTACGATACCTGTGTTTATACCCGTGAAGAGATCGAACGTATCGTTCGCCTGGCTTACCAGTATGCACAGAAACGCCGCAAGAAAGTAACGGTAGTCGATAAGGCGAATGTGTTGGCTACTTCCCGTCTGTGGCGTCAGGTAGCACAGGAGATTGAAAAGGAATATCCCGATGTGGAGACAGAATATATGTTTGTCGACAACGCCGCCATGCGTTTGGTTCAATGGCCGAAGAGTTTCGACGTGATGGTTACCGAAAACATGTTCGGTGATATCCTGACAGACGAGGCTTCGGTAATTACCGGTTCATTGGGCATGCTGCCTTCTGCTTCTATCGGTGTGCATACTTCCGTATTCGAACCGATCCACGGTTCTTATCCGCAGGCTGCCGGAAAGAATATAGCCAATCCGCTGGCTACTATCCTGAGTGCCGCCCTGATGTTCGAATATACTTTCAACGGGATGGAAGAAGGCGCATTGATCCGCGAAGCCGTTGCCGCTTCCATGGATGCCAATATTGTAACCGAAGATATCGCTGAAAATGGCAAAGCCTACAAGACCAGCGAAGTAGGGGACTGGATTGCTGAATATATTGCGAAGAAGTAATTTGATTAAAACATCCGATGGGGCGAAACATTTTTCGTCCCATTTTTATTTATCGCCATAATGACTTTTTACAGAAACGACTTCAACAGTTACAATCTCTTCATGTATGGCGTAGATGATACGATAATGTTTGTCTATACGTCTACTCCAAAAACCGGAAAGGTTGCCTTTTAATTGCTCTACCTGTCCGGTTCCGGTGGTCGGATGCTCTTCTAACTCCTGGAATAGTGAAAAAATTTTGGCTAGATCTTTCTTCTTTCCTGATTTCTTCCATTGGAGTAGCTGTTTTTGGGCTTCATCCGTTAACTTCAGTTTATAGCTCATACGCCTAACAAATTTTTGATATCATCTATTGTATAAGCTGTAACTCTGCCCTGTTTTGCATCTTCAATGCCACGCATGACAGATGCCATATTCTCCGGATCATCAAACCACGGGTCACCGCTTGGGCTCGGATTTGTTGAAACTTCTATACTCAAAGAATTTGCTTTGGTTTCCAACAGATTTTCTATGAAAGCCTTTACGCTTTTACCTTGTGAAGCAGCCATAATGGACAGCTTTTTCAAAGTGTCTACAGACAAATCTATATTTTTCCTTTTCTTTTCGATTGCTATTGTTGCCATAATCTTTTATATTTTCCACAAAGGTAGAAAATATACATCATATATACAATATATACATATTGGGTAGCTCGATATCTTGCGAAGAAATAGGTTGTAACCCATTGGAGCTGACATAAAAAGTCGGAATGAAAGAATGCTGATTGTGAGTTTATTATTTTGTCATCTTCATCAACTCGTCGATGATTGTCTGGTCATAGCCCATTTCCTGTGCTTTCAGGAAATCTTTTGCGGCGGATTCTTTTTCATACTGGGCCAGTTTCACTTTTCCTCTCAGCACATACAGGGAAGCGCTGGGAGTACTTTCAATAAATACCTTGTTAATATCTGCCATGGCGCGGGCGTTCTTGCCCATCATGAAATACACATCGGCACGACCTTCATACAATAGCCAGTCACGGGGCATCTGGCTGATCAGGTAGTTGAAGATTCTTTCACTTTCCTCATAGTTACCACGCATCTTTTCAAGAATGGCATGTCCCAGACGGGCACGGACGGACTTTTCGTTCATCTCGAGTATTTTATCGAAATCCTGTTCCGCCCAGATATAATTCTTCTTTTGGATATAGATCAGTCCGCGGCAGTAAAGAGCCTCTTCGTTTGTCGGTTCCACGATCAGTAAGGCATCGTAATCATTCAGCGCTTTCTCCGTTTCTCCCAGCTCGGAGTAGAGAGAGGCGCGGTTCTCCAGGATAGTCGGATTGTTGGGACGTCCGCTGAGTGCGGCCGTATAGGAAAGCAGCGCATCCTGGAGCTTGCCCTGGCGGCGTTGGATACTGCCGAGGTTTGTCAACAAGGCATAGTTCATAGGGTTTCCCGGTTCCAGGCGCATGGCGGCCCTCAGGCTTTCTTCGGCAGACACCAGGTCTTTCTTATCCAGAAAGTCGTAACTTTTTTCAATCAGTTCCTCATACGATTGGGCAAAACAGTTAGCTGTTGTCATGATAAAAGTGATGAATATTAGCAGTAATCTCATTCTCTTGTTTTTATCTGTTATTTGATCGTCGCAAAGCTACGCAAATATCTTGTTCTGCCGCCGGATTAAAAAAACTTTATACCTTTGCCACATTTTATAAGACTTTTCGATGCTTTGATTGTTATAAGATAAAAGTGTTTAATTAAAATAGATAGAAATATGATATTATTAGATGTGTTGGCTTCCAATCCGAAATTGGAAGGTTTTATCAATTCCCTGATAGAGCAGGGTAGTCATTTAGGGTGGACAATTATTAAAGCGATCATTGTTTTCGTTGTAGGACGTTTCATTATCCGCATGATTAACAAACTTGTTCGCCGTATTTTAACGAAACGTGATTTTGATCCGTCTGTTAAAACATTCGTAGGAAGTCTGGTGAATGTTACGTTGATGATCCTGTTGATCATTTCCGTTGTAGGGGCGTTGGGAGTACAGACGACTTCGTTTGCTGCATTGCTTGCTTCTGCCGGTGTCGCTATCGGTATGGCGTTGAGCGGAAACCTGTCGAACTTCGCCGGCGGGCTGATTATCCTTTTGTTTAAACCGTATAAGGTCGGTGATTATATCGAATCGCAGGGTGTAGGCGGTACGGTGAGGGAGATTCAGATCTTCCATACTATTTTGCTTACGGCAGACAATAAAAATATCTTTATTCCGAACGGCTCATTGAGCAGCGGCGTGGTAACCAATATCGGTAATGAGCCGACGCGTCGTGTGGAATGGACTTTCGGTGTGGAATACGGAAGCGATTACGAGCATGTAAAGAGAGTGATCGAATCCGTTCTTGCACAGGATGCACGTGTTTTGAACGAACCGGCTCCTTTCATAGCCTTGAGTGCGCTGGCTGATAGCAGTGTCAATGTCGTTGTGCGTGTATGGGTAAAAAGTTCCGATTACTGGGGCGTTTATTTTGATACCAATAAAGCTATTTATGCAACCTTCAATGCTGAGGGTATCGGGTTCCCGTTCCCGCAACTGACGGTGCATCAGGCAAAAGACTGATTTTGTCCTTAAAATAAATCTTTTTGTTCAATAACCGTTGGGGTTCGTCTGACGGGCGGTAATACGTTTAATAGTTGAACAAAAAGATTTATCTTTGTCTATCAATTTAAAAGTGAATAACAGAAAATGTTTTTAAGGTAAAAATACAAAGAACTTTATTTTATTACTTTAGTATTAATTATTTGATTATAAAAAAAGAAAAAGGCTCGACCGTTATGGCGAGCCTTTTTCTTATGAATTCAGACGGTCTACCGTCTTGACTCCTTTGACTGATTTTATTTTCTTGACCAGCATATTCAGCGAATTGGTATCTCTCACCAGTACGGCAAAGTTACCCTGGAATATCCCGTCTACCGAATCTATGTTCAACGAACGGAGCGTGACGCCATTCTCTTTTCCGATCACCGAGGTGATGTTGGTGACGATCGCGATATCGTCCCTGCCGACAACGCGAAGGGTTACCACATATCCGTTGTCACCTTTTCCGCTCCATTTTGCACGGATGATACGGTAACCGAAACGGCTGAACATCTCCTGCGCGTTCGGGCAATCCATCCGGTGGATCTTGATGCCCTGGGTGGAAACGAATCCGAATACTTCGTCGCCGTAGATCGGGTTACAGCATTTTGCCAACTTGTATTCAATCCCTGTCAGGTTCTTGTCGATGACCAGAACATCCTTGTTGGTGGATATTTCCTCCACTTCGGTGGTCGTGATGTATTCGCCGGCACTACGGGTTTCCGAACGGTCGTTGGTCTCGGTTTCCTTGCGGACAAACTCCTGATATTCGTCGATCACATTGTTCGGGTCGAGGCGTTCTTCGGCTATTTCGATGTAGAAGTCGGTGACGGTCTTGAATCCTTTCTTCTTGATGTAACGCATCAGATGAGGTTCTTCCATCTCGATCTTCCGGTTTTTGAAACGGCGTTGGAGCATCTCCTTGGCAAAGTCGACCGCCTTGGCTGTCTCTTCACGGAGGGCCTGTTTGATCTTTACACGGGCTTTGGAGGTGACGACGATGTTCAGCCAGTCGCGTTTAGGCGTCTGAGTTGGAGAGGTGACAACCGAAACCGTATCCCCGTTGTTCAGTACATATTTAATAGGTACGTTCTTTTCATTTACCTTGGCGGAAACGCATTTGCATCCCAGCTTTGAATGGATGGCAAAGGCAAAGTCGAGCACGGTGGCCCCTTTCGCCAGTTTGATCAGTTCGCCGGTCGGTGTGAAGACATAGATTTCGTCCTTATACAGGTCCATCTTGAAGTCCTGCATCAGGTCGAGCGGGTTGTTCTCCTTCTCTTCCAGGGCGGCACGCACGGTATTGAGGAATTCGTCCAGTCCGCTTTCGGCTTTCACGCCTTTGTATTTCCAGTGGGCTGCCAGTCCGCGTTCGGCGATCTCATCCATCCGGCGGGTACGGATCTGCACTTCCACCCATTTGTTTTGCGGGCCCATGACCGTGATATGCAGACTCTCGTATCCATTCGTCTTCGGAATGGAAATCCAGTCTTTCATACGGTTGGGGTTAGGCTGGTACATGTCGGTAATGATCGAATATACCTGCCAGCATTCCGAACGTTCTTTTTTAAGTGGAGTATCCAGCACGACACGGATCGCGAACAGGTCGTATATGCCTTCAAACTCGATCTTCTGCTTTTTCAGCTTGTTGTTGATCGAGTGAATGGATTTGGTACGTCCTTTGATATCGAACTGTAAGCCGGCTTCCTGCAACTTTTTCTTGATAGGTGCGATGAATTCGGCTATATAAATGTCACGTGAACGTTTGGTCTCATTCAGCTTTTTCTTGATGAAATCATACTGTTTGGGATCGGTATACTTCAGCGACAAGTCTTCGAGTTCGCTCTTTATTTTGTATAGACCCAGGCGATGAGCCAGGGGAGCATACAGATATGAAGCTTCGGTGGCTAGCCGCAGGCGGTCGTCTTCCTTCAACTGTTTGCCCAGGCGCATCAGGCAGAGGCGGTCGGCAATCATGATCAGTATCACCCTGACATCTTCTGCAAAAGAGAAGAGCAGGTGATGGAAGTTCTCAGAATTGACGGCCGTATTGCGGGCATACAGATCGGAAGTCTTCAGCAGGCGCTGAATGATCAGCGTGACATCTGCGTCGAACGTCTTTTCGACCTCTTCCAGTGTAATAACCTTTTTCAGCACCGGGCGATAGAGCAGGAGGGCGATGACCGAAGTCCGTTTCAGTCCGATCTCTGTTGTTGCGATCAGTGCAGTATTAATATTGCGAATCAATCCGTTGATGCCGTTCTTGTCTCTTCCGTAACAGTCGAGTGCGACAACGCGCTGCATCAACTCTCTCATTTTCCGTATATCCTCTCTATGTAAAAAGGAGTAGAGGCTACGTACCAATTGTCTGTATTTAGAGAAGAAATCTTTTCTTTCTTCTTCCGTAAAGAATGGTTGTATGTCCATAGTTGCATCTTCTTTTTTACTGCCCATTTGAGGACAGGCGGTAAAACATACTGTAAAAGTATCTTTTTTCCTCGAATATCAATGCTATTCTAACAGTATTTTTATACATTTGCGAGAAGCATAGACGGAAAATGCTATGCCACAATGCGAAGAGTACTAATTTTAAAAGATATACTATGTTAAACGCAAACGATTTAAAGCAATTGGCTGATAAAGGAATCAGCGAACAGCAGATTGAAGAACAACTGGCTTGCTTCGTCAAAGGTTTCCCTTATCTGGAAATAGCCGCATCCGCATCGGTAGAAAAAGGTATAATGGTTGTATCGCAGGAGGACCAGGCAACTTATATGGATGCGTGGGATGCCTATCTTGCTAAAAATAAACGGATCCTGAAATTTGTACCTGCTTCGGGTGCTGCCAGCCGTATGTTTAAGAACCTGTACGAGTTTCTGTCAGCCTCTTACGATGTGCCGACCTGTGATTTTGAAAAGAAATTCTTCAGCGAGATTACCCGTTTCGCTTTTTATAATGCATTGAATGCGGTTTGCCTGGCAAACGAAGAGAAAGATATCCCGGCACTGATCGCTGCCGGCAATTATAAGGCGGTGGTTTCCAATTTGCTGGATGCCAAAGGGTTGAATTACGGACAGTTGCCTAAAGGTCTGTTGTTGTTCCACCGGGCAGGTGAAACGATCCGTACTGCCATGGAAGAACATCTGGCTGAAGGTGCCATGTATGCCAAGAACAATGCCGGTGAAGTAAATATCCATTTTACCGTATCTCCCGAACATAAGGCTTTGTTTGAACAGTTGGTGTCAGAAAAGAAACAGGCATACGAAGAAAAGTTCTCGGTAGGCTATGATCTTTCCTTCAGTGTACAGAAGCCGAGTACGGATACGGTTGCCGCCGATATGGAGAACAATCCTTTCCGCGACAAGAATGGAAAATTGTTGTTCCGTCCGGGCGGTCATGGTGCTTTGATCGAGAATCTCAATGATATCGATGCAGATGTCGTTTTCGTAAAGAATATCGACAATGTCGTTCCCGACAGTTTCAAATGTTCGACTGTTATCTTTAAGAAAGTGATAGCCGGTGTACTGGTTACTTTGCAGGAACGTATATTCAATTATCTGAACCTGATCGAAACAGGAAAATATTCACATGATCAGGTAGAAGAAATGATTTATTTCCTACAGGATGACCTGTGTATCAAGAATCCGGATACGAAGTTGCTGGAAGATGCCGAACTGATTCTCTATATCAAGAGCAAACTGCTCCGTCCGTTGCGTGTTTGCGGTATGGTGAAGAATGTAGGCGAACCGGGTGGCGGTCCGTTCCTGGCACAGAATCCGGATGGCACTGTCTCTCCGCAAATCCTGGAAAGTTCGCAGATCGACCTGAAAGATCCGGCAAAGAAAGCGATGTTCGAACAAGGTACCCACTTCAATCCGGTTGACCTGGTATGTGCATTGAAGAATCATAAAGGAGAAAAATATAATCTGCCTGATTATGTAGATAAAAATACCGGTTTCATCTCTTACAAGAGTAAAGATGGCCGCGAATTAAAGGCATTGGAACTTCCCGGTTTGTGGAATGGTGCAATGAGCGACTGGAATACCGTATTTGTAGAAGTTCCTATCGAGACTTTCAATCCGGTAAAGACGGTTAACGACTTACTACGGTCCGAGCATCAATGATCGGATCGATACCATAGTTAGTATTTAAATTAAACATTCGAAAAGGCGGACTTGTGAGAGCCCGCCTTTTTCATTCTGCTTATATCTTCGGTAACTCCCAGGGGGCACGATACTCTTTGCAGAGATATTTATCAGCTTCTGTGTCATGGAAACTTGTTCCGTCCCACGAAAGTTTCTTTCCGGTCCGGTAAGCAATGTTACCCAATTGAGAGAATTTGGCGATATGTGCGCCGATCTCGATGCTAGCATTACAATTACGGTTGCGCGATTTGATACATTCCAGATGGTTCTTGACGTGCAGGTTCAAGCCGCCTTCTCCGTAAGCCTTATTCAGAGCGACTGCTTCCATGCGGGCCTTGCCGTTCACCTTTTCAGGGATGACTTCCCAACCGCCGCGGTCGATAACCAGTGTGCCGTTTTCTCCTACAAAACCGAGTCCGTGGTTACGTCCGTAAGCACCGTCGTCAATACCGATGGCATGGTCCCACATCACGGTGAAGTCATCGAATGTATAGATCGTTTGCAGAAGGTCGGGTGTTTCGCAGGCATCGTCCGGATAACCGAATTTGCCGCCCGAAGCCATGATAGAGTTCGGTGCCGTCACATTCATGCCATAGAGGGCGTAATCGAGCAGGTGGACACCCCAGTCTGTCATCAGTCCTCCGGCATAGTCCCAGAACCAACGGAAAGTGAAATGGAAACGGTTACGGTTGAACGGGCGTTTGGGTGCCGGACCAAGCCACATGTCATAATCAACACCTGCCGGAACCGGTTCGTCGGCAACAACCGGAATGGAAGGACACCATCCCTGATAAGAGAATACACGTACAGTACGTATCTTTCCCAACTGCCCGCTATGTACGAAAGCCATTGCGTCCTGCCAGTGAGGGTCGCTGCGTTGCCACTGTCCGACCTGTACGACACGGTTGTATTTCTCGGCAGCACGTACCATGATATTACATTCTTCGATACTGTTTCCCAGCGGTTTTTCGCAATAAACATCTTTTCCGGCTTCGCAGGCGGCAACCATCTGGAGGCAGTGCCAATGGTCGGGAGTACCGATGATAACGACGTCCACATCTTTGTTGTCGATCAGCTTCCGCCAGTCTTTATAAAGGTGTTTTACCTTCTTTCCGGTTAGTTTTTCCGTCTCGGCAGCCCTGTTATTTAACACATTTTCATCAATATCCGCTAAAGCGATACATTCGACTTCCGGATTGCGGAGGAAAGCCTGTAGGTCGGAATACCCCATTCCTTTGCAACCGATCAGTCCGACCCTGATCTTATCGTTTGCACCGACTGAGTTACTACTGGCTTTAATAAAGAAAGGGTTCATCGAGAGGCTGGCTCCCAGAAGAGCGGCCTGCCGGATAAAATCTCTGCGTGTTGTCATGGTCTGAATGAATTAATGGTGATGATACACAATTGTTTGTAAAACACCAAAAATAGGAAGAAAGCCTGGGTTTGCCCAATAAAATATGTAATAAAAACATAATATTGCAGACAAATCCGAAAAAGGGAAGTAAATTTGCAGTCACTTTATGGAAAAAGTAATTATTGGATTATTCACTAAAAAAGAAACAAAATGAAGCTAACACGCTTATTAACCTGTCTTTTTTTAAGTATTATGGGAATGTCCTGTATCCAGGACGAGGCGCCGAATGCAGAAGCTGATATTCTGACTTGCGAGCTTCCGCAGATGCAAGATGATATATTAGATATGGATATAGAGAATGATAAAATCATAATTTGGGCAAGTCCGAATATTGATATTGAAAACGTCGCTCCTGAGTTTTCTTTGACGGAGGGCGCAACGATTTCTCCTGAAAGCGGTACGGTACGCGATTTCACTACACCACAAGTTTATGAAGTAACTTCACAGGACGGAGATTGGAAGAAGCGCTATGAAATATCGTTTATCCTTGCTGATATTCCTACAAAGTTTGATTTTGAAAATGTCAGACAGAAAGATAAATTTCAAGTATTCTTTGAAGTAGATGAAGATAATCTGCCTAAAATGACATGGGCTAGCGGTAATCCTGGTTTTGCCCTGACAGGTTCCGGAAAAGCGCCGGAAGATTTTCCAACGGTGTCTGATCCGAACGGTATCAATGGAAAATGTTTGAAACTGACGACTCGTTCGACTGGTTTCTTTGGTGAAGGGGTTGGAATGCCTATTGCAGCCGGTAACTTGTTTATGGGGTCATTCGATACGAAAAGTGCTTTGAGCAATGCTTTGAAGGCAACACGCTTTGGTTTTCCGTTTGCGTATGAACCGACAGCTTTGAAAGGATATTATAAGTATAAGGCAGGTGAAACCTTCACCGAAGGTAAAGTTCCTGTTCCCGGTAAGAAAGATCAATGCGATATTTATGCTATTTTCTATGAAACGGATAGCGAAACGAAGCGTTTGGACGGAACAAACCAGTTTACGCATCCAAATCTGGTCTCAGTAGCTCGTATTTCTAATCAGAAAGAAACAAATGAATGGGTGGAATTTAATATCCCGTTCGTAATGAAGCCTGGGAAAACGATAGATAACAACAAATTAAAGAATAAGAAATACAATGTGGCTATTGTTTTCTCTTCAAGTCTTGAAGGTGATCATTTCAATGGTGCTGTAGGTAGTACATTGTATATAGATAATGTGGAATTAGAGTATAAGGCCGATTAATACCTAAGGATAGATGAAAAAGAATATATCGATTATAAGTATTGTAGTTTTGCTGTTGGTGTCAACTTCCGTATTTGCACAGACCGACAGGAATAAAGGGATCATCAAATCTTCATTGATAGGTTTGGAGTATGAAGTAAAGGCCGGATTCAGTATTGGTGGTACGGCTCCGATTCCTCTTCCGGAAGAAATTCGTGGTATAGATAGTTATAATCCGGGAATGCAAATAGCCATTGAAGGGAATGTTACTAAATGGTTGGATCCGGCACGTCAATGGGGAGTAAGTGTTGCTCTTCGTCTAGAAAACAAAGGAATGAAGACAGATGCAACTGTGAAGAATTACCGTATGGAGATCATTGGTGACGGTGGTGAAAGGCTGAAGGGTTACTGGACAGGGAATGTGAAGACAAAAGTTAAGAATTCGTACTTGACAGTTCCGGTGTTAGTGGCTTATCAGGTTGCTCCGCGTTGGCGATTGAATTTAGGTCCATATGTATCTTATGTGCTTGATGGTGATTTTTCGGGTGATGTGTATGAAGGTTATCTGCGTGAAAATGATCCGACGGGAAATAAGGTCATATTTGAAGACGGTAAAAGTGCTCCTTATAACTTCTCAAAAGATTTGCGTAAATTCCAGTGGGGACTACAACTTGGAGGTGAATGGAAGGCTTTCAAACATTTGAATGTGTATGCAGACCTGACCTGGGGATTGAATGATATATTTAAGAAAGATTTTGATACGGTTTCTTTCGCCATGTATCCGATCTATCTGAATATGGGCTTCGGTTATGCATTTTAAGTTATAATACAATATCATATCAGCGGGAATATTTCATCAAATATTCCCGCTTTTTTTTATTTATTTCAATAAATTCTATACATTTGCAGTATTGATTTTTTAAGACCAATATAATTTAATACCATGAAAGAGAACGAGAAGAAAGGAATTTCCCGAAGAAAATTCCTCGGCTTGTCCGCACTGGGACTAGCCAGTTTTACAATCCTTCCCAGCTGGTCGATCAATGGAGTGCGCATCGCACCGAGTGATCGGGTTGTTTTAGGCTTTATCGGACTGGGGCAGCAAGGTTTATCCGATTTTACCAGTTTTTCCAATTGTCCGGGCGTGCAGGTCGCTGCCGGTTGTGACGTAGATTCCATGAAACGCGAGCGTTTTGTGCGTAGAATTACGGCCTGGCAGAAGCAACAGGGCGTAGCGCCGCGTTGCGACAGCTATGAGTTTTATGAGGAAATGCTGGAACGTAAGGACATCGATGCGATCGAGGTGGCAACTCCCGACCACTGGCATGCTTTGACTACTATTCATGCCTGTCAGGCGGGAAAAGATGTTTATTGCCAGAAACCGCTGGCTTATACAATTGCCGAAGGTCTGGCGATGGTAAAAGCCGTCCGCGATAACAAGCGGGTGCTACAGGTGGGAAGCCAGCAACGTTCGAGCGAAGAGTTTCAGAAAGCGATCGAGTTGGTTCGTAATGGAGCGATCGGTCATGTAGAGAAAATATATGCCCGTGTCGGTGCACCTCCAAAACCGTTGGATCTGCCGGAAATGCCTGTGCCGGGAAATCTGAACTTCAATCAATGGATGGGACCGCTGAATGATCCGAAGGTACACTATCATCCGGATCTTTGTCCTCCGATCTCTCTCGATCCGGAGCAGAACGAACAGTTGTGGGGAGCCTGGCGTTGGTATCAGGAAACCGGTAATGGCTTTACGGCCGACTGGGGTGCCCATATGTTTGACATCGCTCAGGCTGCTATCGGTATGGACGGTTCCGGCCCGGTAGAATTTACTCCGGCTGGTTATAACGGACAGAAATATGCATCCATGAAATATGCTAACGGTATTGTGATGACCGAACAGCCTTATCGGGAAGATAATGAGAATGCTCAGGGTATCCAGTTTATCGGTGATAAAGGATGGCTGAAGGTAGCACGCGGTTATATCGAATGTTCGGATCCTTCCTTGTTGAAAGCTAAGAAGAAAGAAGTCGGTAAAGGAGAGTATGAAGTAAGTTCGCCTCATATGCAGAACTTTATCGATTGCGTTCGTTCACGTGAGAATCCGATTGCTCCGGTAGAGGTAGGTTGCAGCACTAATACGCTTTGTTGTCTGGCAAATATTTCCCGCGAACTGAACCGTCCGGTAAAATGGGATCCGGCTACATTAAGTTTCGTGAATGATAAGGAAGCCGCTGCACATCGGTTGTACTGGTATCAGTATCGCAATCCTTATACATTGCCTTACTGGAAATAAATGGGGGGTAATTATAGAAAAAGGTGAGCTATCCCGTTCCCGTGCTTGACACGGGATCGCAAAGGCACAGACCGTAATCCTATATGTATCTTTTGATACTGCCTGTTCTTCTGCGTCCCCGTGTCAAGCACGGGGACAAGATAGCTCACTTTTGATAAATATCTAATCTAATCTAATCTTTCGCTATCGCATTCTTTTGTTGTAGCCTTACTATTCCTGTATTGCGATGGCGGCATGCCTTTGAGCTGTTTGAATAGCGTGCTGAAATGGCGGGGATACTCGAATCCTACAGTTTCGGATATCTCTGTGATATTCATGGAAGAGCCAACCAGTAGCTGGCAGGCTTTATCTATGCGGATCATATTGATATAATCGTTAACTCCCATATTGGTTAAGGCCTTTAGCTTGGCGTAGAGTGGCGTACGGCTCATTCCCATCTGCGTGGTAAGGAACTTGACATCGAGTTCACGCGATGAAAGGTTGTCGTAAATCAGCTTGTTCAGTTTCAGCATGAACTCCTCGTCCAGGTTGTTTGTCTGTGAAGGGGTTGCTTCCGGAGGAAGTAAATGGCTTTCTTTATACTTCTGCCTGATCGCTTCCCGGTTTTTCAGCTGGTTACTGATGACTGCCAGTAATAATTCCATATCGAAAGGCTTTGCCAGATAAGCGTCCGCTCCCAGTTTGTATCCCATTGTCGTGCTGTCCAGATCCCCCCTGGCAGTTAGGAGTATAACGGGAATATGGCTGGTTGCCATGTCTTCCTTGATCTTTTTACACAATTCATAACCGTTCATCTTCGGCATCATAATGTCGCTGACAATGATGTCCGGATGCTTCTGGTTAATTATTTCAATGGCCTCTTCTCCGTCGCCTGCCACATAGACATTTTTGAATGATTCCTGTAAGGATTCTTTCAGGAACGAACTTAATTCCTTCTTGTCTTCTACGATGATGATAGAATAATGGTTTGTAGAGAATGTTTCCGTTTCGGATGGGGATTCAACCGGGAACCATACGTCTTGCCGGTTTTCTTTTTCTATGTTTTCATTCTCGGCATCGAGTGGCAGTTCAAAGAAGAAAGTGGCTCCGCAGTCTTCATTGTTCATGGCACCGATCGTTCCTTTGTGCCTTTCTATCAGTGCTTTGGAGAAAGAGAGTCCTATCCCGCTTCCCGACTGGTCGTGGTTACCCTGATAGTAGCGGGTAAAGAGTTTATTGGCATCGAGATTGCCCAGACCGATTCCCTGGTCGGCTACGCTTACCCGGATTTTATCATCCAGTAATTCGCTGGATACGGTGATCGTTGTGTCCGAAGGGCTGAACTTCAGCGCATTCATTAATAGGTTCGATAAGACGGTCGTACATTTGGGACCGTCGAACGAAACTTGTCCGATATGTTCATCCAGTTGGTAGTCTATCCGGATATGGCGGGCTTCCAGTTCGCTTTCAAAATCTTTGGCGACGGAAATAATCCATTCGTTCAGTTGATGGGGCGTTTTGTGCAACGTATTCTTCGCCTCCTTCAGGCTGCTCATATCCAATACCATATTGATGGTGTTCCGCATGTCCAGCACCTGTTTGTATATGCCGGATAATTGTCCTTTCAGATTTTCCGGTTCATTCCAGCTGCTTTTGTCGAGTATCCTTTTCAGAGGTGCGTAAATCAGTGTTAGCGGGGTACGCAGTTCATGGCTGATGTTGATGAGGAAGCGTACCTTTTCCTCATTCATCTTATTGGTGTGCTCTTTCATCTGCCATTTCATTTTCCGGTTTCTGCGCCGCCTTGCTATGCGTTCGGACCAGAAAAGAAAGAGGATTAACAGGATGATGAAAATGACAAAGACGTAGGGGCGTTGATACCAGGGAGGTGTTACCGTGATATGAAGTACTTCGACCGGTTCGCTCCATTCCCCGCTTTTTGAGTTGCAGGACACCAGGATGGAGTAGTTGCCCGGAGCCAGCATACGCAGTGAAAGGACATGGTTGTATGTTTCGGTGTATTGTTGATCGGTTCCGTTAATCATATAACGGTATAGTTTGCTGCGGAACACATCTTTTTCCATCGAGATGACTTTTATTTCAATGGAGCTGTGCGTATGAGGAATCGTTATCCGGTTACGGCCGTTTTCCAACTGGTCGATACAGGAGTTCCCGTTCAGCAACACGTCCATCAGCCTGACTTCGGGCAGCGGCTCTTCTTTGGTCGGTATGTTTTTATTGATACGCAGCAATCCGGAGGCGCCACCCAGATAGATATAATCGGAGATGGACGAAACCTGGTATTTATAGATGAACTCATTCGTCGTATAACCGTCCGATTCTCCCCAGGAGGCGAAACGTTTCTTTTTGAGATCGTATGAGAATAACATGTTGCGGGCACCGATCCAAAGACGTTCCTGTTCGTCCAGTAGTAAGGTAGAGACACTGTTGAACAGTTTGGTTTCAATCTTGGTGAATTCCTTTGTGTTAGAATCGAAATAACCGAAACCATACTCCGTCCCGATCCAGAAAATACCGTTCTTGTCGCGTGCTACCGCTTTGATCGCTTCATGTCCACCGATACTGAGGAGGACATGAAGCGTGTCGCTGCCGTGATATACTTCATACAGGTTGTTGCTTTGGATGATAAAGGCTGATTTATCGTCGGCACAAACCATTTTCATCGGACCTACGGCCAGCTTCTTCCCGTCTATCTTCAGGAAAGAGAACTTCCCGGTCCGGAAACTATGGCTGACTGCATTTTTACCCAGAAAATAAGCCCATTCGTCGGTAACCCTATAAGCCAGTGAGGCATTTCCTCCGTGAAACTGGTCGACCGTCGTGGCTTCGTCGATCAGATAGAAGGGCCGGTGGTAGTTTCCTGTTTCTTTATTAAAGAGATACATACCTTTGGTATATAGGGAAACGAGTAATTCTGAGTCCGAATAATCTGTAATAGATACGACTTTATCTCCGTAAGTGGATGGATAATGTTTGAAGGTATCGGTATAAGGATCGTATTGGTTGATACCGCCTCCGTCTGTCCCCAGCCACAAGCGTCCCCGTTTGTCTTCGTGGATACTGATGACTGATATATCGCTCAATCCGTTGGTATTGTTGCGCGGAACATCCGTATATGTTTTCATGAAAACTTCTTTGATACCGATCATACCGCCTCTGACTGTCCCTACCCAGATATTATCCTGTTTGTCTTTATAGATGCATTTGACGGAATTTACCGGAAGCGTGTTCCTGTCTCCCGGCGTATGGACAATGGCTGTAATATCGGAGGTGTTTTCCAGATCCATAATATTGATTCCTCCGCCATCGGTCGTTATCCAGAGTTTGTTATTTATCTCTAGAAAGTCAAGTACCAGGTTATTATTTAATTTGGAATTTCCCGTATGGATATGGTAAAGCTTTTTTCCATCCGGAGCGTAACAAACGAAGCCTTTATTATAGGAGGAAAGATAAAGCCTTTTCTTACTATCTAGATAAACCGCATTCAGGTCTCCCGTTTGGATCGGATAATCGGTAGGAGTTATCTGATCGGTAACCGGGTTGTATCTGAGGATACCGTTTCTGCGTGAGATAAGCAATACTTCGTCTTTGTCCCAGGGACGAATATAATAAGGTATAAAATCGGATGAGTCTTTTTGAAGGACGGGTCTTTTATGAAGAGTCCGACTTTTGCCGTCATAGATATACACTCCTTCATCAGCTGTGAAAAGGATGGAGCCGGAGAATGTATGGAATGAATTTGTTGTGATTATCTTATCTTCGAATTTGACAGGGCGGAATGAGTCGCTGCTTTTATCGTATAAGGTTAATCCGTTATTGGTGGAAACCCAGATATTGTTCAATGAATCTTCCGCAATGAAATAAATCGTATTTCCCGGCAGGGAATAAGGGTTATCCTTTTCATGGAAATAACTTTTCATACCGTAACGGTCGAAACAACTCAATCCGGAGGCCGTCCCGATCCATATCAATCCTTTATTGTCTGCCAGGATACAATTCACTGTTGTTTGCGATAAACCTTTGTCCAAATTCAGCTGCTGGAAAAAATAGCTGGGGGTTGCTCCTTTTGTATATCCTATACAGAAGTAAAACAAAAACAGGAATTGTAATAATTTTATAATAGGGATGCTTCTCATCGTACTTTATTTCTAATAAGTGCAAATGTAATAAAACCGATCTAAAATAGAAAACATTCAGTCTAAACAGAACTTTGGGATGGTTTTTGACATGAAAAGTACGATTGTTGACATCGGTATGTCTCGGAAAGTGCAACTTTGCCTTTGCAAATATTAACTAAACAGAGCGTGCTTATGAAATAGGGTTAATTCGATGTTATTGGATATAGGTGAATTTGAAAAAACTTACCTGTCTTGAGAATTAAATTATGTTGTTTACTAAATTTATTGTTTTATGAAAAAATCTTTTCTAACATTCTTACTGATGTTGTTTTGCTTGGCAGGTTTTGCTCAGCAAACAGTAACGGGGGTTATCCTCGAAGAGGCAACTTCCGAACCTTTGGCCGGAGCAGCTGTTCAGGTGAAAGATTCACAGAACGGTACGATTGCCGATGCCGATGGCCGTTTTTCTATCTCGGTATCACCCGGACAAACATTATTAATATCTTATATTGGTCTGATCCCTCAGGAAATCCTGATAAAGGAAGGCATGAAGGATTTAACGATCAAGATGCTTAGTGATGCGGTTGATATTAATGAAGTAGTTGTTGTCGGTTATGGCGTGCAGAAGAAAGTGAATCTGACCGGTTCCGTATCTTCCGTTAAGGGAGATGTGCTGGAACGTCGTCCTGTTGCCGATGCCGTACAGAGTTTACAAGGGATGGTTCCGGGTTTGCTGGTAAGCAATTCCGATGGTGGCCGTCCGGGTGGAGCCGGTACTTTGACATTACGCGGACAAGGTAATCTGGATAATAATGCGGCCCCTTACGTCCTGGTCGATGGTGTGGAAATGAGCCTCACCGATGTAAACCCCAGTGATATTGAAAATATATCCGTATTAAAAGATGCGGCTGCTTGTGCTATCTACGGTGCACGTGCCGCTTACGGTGTGATTCTTGTCACGACAAAGAAAGGGGAAGAAGGTAAAACGCGCATCAACTACCAGGGTACGGTCGGTTGGAGTACACCGACTGTTCTGCCGGATATGGTCAATTCGTATGATTTTGCACAATACTGGAATGCCGGTGTAACCAATGCCGGTTCTCCGCGTTTGTACAGCGATGAGAAACTAGCTTTGTTACAGCAGTATATCAATGATCCGAGCAGTGTCGATCCGTGGTTCGAACTGCCTGCCAATTCCAATATGAACCCGGCTTTCGAAAACTCGGAGTCTGGTGTCGGTAATGTGAACTATTTTGATTTGCATTATAAGAACTGGGCGTTTAAACAGAATCATAATATCAGCCTGAGCGGTGGTGGTAAGGCTGCACAATATTATATTTCAGGTGGTTACTATTCGGAAGACGGAATCCTCCGTTATGCAGATATGGATTATAAACGGTATAATTTTGCTGCCAATGTTACTTCGCAGCTGACTAGTTGGATGAAGTTGAAAGTGAATACCAAATTCATGCATTCCGACCAGAATACTCCGTTTGGTGACGGTGGTATCAGCGAAGGTTTCTATCATTCACTGGCTCGTTTCCGTCCCACAGTTTCTCCGGTCGACCCGAACGGTCATTTCACGGAACTGACAATGATTCCTTATCTGCAGAGCGGAACCTATACAAATACACAGCGTGATAATATGAATATCACTGCCGGTTTGGATATTCAACCTGTTAAGAACTGGTTTATATTCTTCGACTATACCTATAAATTAGGAAATAAAGAATACGAAGCACTAAATGTCAGTCCGCTTATTTATGGTGCCGACGGTGTCAGTACCTCAAAAGGTGTTCGTGCGGAATTGGGTATGTCTCCTGATGGTAAGTTTACCCGTAGCTATGACCGTACACGTTATCAGTCGATCAATTTGTATACAAATTATCTTTTCAGCTTGGCTGAAAAGCACAACTTTACAGTAATGGCTGGTTTTCAGGAAGAAGATTATGAGTTCAGTCTGATGAAGAACTCCATTACCGGCCTGTATTCGACCAGCAATCCGAATGTTGGTATGGGAACCGGCGACAAGACTGTCATCGATACCCGTAACGGTTGGGCAACCCGCGGTTTCTTCGGACGTATCAATTATGATTATGACGGACGTTATCTGGTTGAACTGAACGGACGTTATGACGGCTCTTCCCGTTTTGCCTCAGGCAATCGTTGGGGATTCTTCCCTTCCGTCTCTTTGGGATGGAACATTACCCGCGAACAATTCATGAGTTCTGTGACTGATGTACTGTCAAACCTGAAACTGCGTGCTTCCTATGGTTTGCTGGGTAACCAGGCCGGTGCTGCCTTATATACTTTTGCCGCAACAATGGAATTGAATAATAAGTTGGGCAATTATATTTTCTCTGACGGACGTCATATCTTTACACGGGCTCCGGGCGTTGTGAATCCGACTACTACCTGGGAAAAGGTGGAAAGTAAGAATATCGGTCTCGACTTTGGATTCTTAGGGAACTCTTTGACCGGTACACTCGATGTTTTCCAGCGTGATACAAAGGATATGTTAGGGCCCGGCGTCGACTTTCCGGATATTTTCGGAGCAGATGCACCTAAGACCAATAATGCACGGATGAGAAACCGCGGTTGGGAGCTTGCCCTGAATTATCGCGGACAGATCGGTAGCGATATTCAGTATACGATCGGTGGTTCATTGTCGGATGCAACTTCAGAAGTAACGGAATATGCCAACCCGACCGGAACAAATCCGAAAGAAAACTGGTATACCGGTAAAAAGGTGGGCGAAATCTGGGGGTATCGTGCCGACGGTCTGATCCAGACACAGGAAGAAGCAGATGCTTATAATGAAAAGTATGACTTGTCATTTATCAGTGGTAAACCCTGGACTCCGGGTGATGTGAAATATCGTGACCTGAATAATGATAATAAGATCAATAACGGGACAAATACATTGGATGATATGGGCGATATGACGGTAATCGGTAATACGACTCCGCGTTATCAGTACACAATTAACGGTTCTATCAGTTGGAAAGGCATCAGCCTGAGCATGATGTTCCAAGGAGTTGGCAAACGTGATTGGGATCCGGGAACAGGCGCTTACTTCTGGGGAAGCGGTCCCTATGCACAGGTAACTGTGTTTAAGGAACATCTGGATTTCTGGAGTGAATCGAATCCGGGAGCTTATTATCCGAAGCCCTATATCCATACGGCAGGCGGTGTTGTTCCGTTCCGTGATAAAACAATGACTACCAGCGACCGGTATATTCAGAGTGGTGCTTATTGCCGTTTGAAAAACCTGACAATCAGCTATGACCTTCCTGCTATCTGGACGAATAAAGTAGGTATGCAGAAAGTTCAGGTATTCTTCTCTGGTGAAAACCTGCTGACCTTTACAAAACTGAAAGGTATGTTTGACCCGGAAGCGATCTATACAAAGAACGACTACACCAGTGAGGGTGGTAAGAACTATCCGATGAACCGTGTAGTATCTGTAGGCTTGGTTGTTAACTTATAATTTAGAGATCATATGAAAAAAAGAAATATATTTTTAGGCGTGATTCTGGCTTTCAGCCTAACATCCTGCTTCGATATGGATAAAATGCCGGAAGGCGTACTTTCGACTGCGCAGCCTTTCAGCAGTACAGGTGAAATGAGAAATTATCTGGACATGTTTTATCAGATAGGCAATCCGAAATATGAAGATGATAAAATAAAAGTAAATTTTGGTAACGGCTTGCGGGGACAAGACTTCGGTGCCGGTGGTAGTGGTGACGGTATTGCCGGTTCTGATATAAATAGTGATAATATGTCATCCAGTTCTGTTAGCTCGCGTCTGGTAGGGGAGACTACTTTGAGCGGTGCAGCCAAACTGACCAATTATACGGCTATCCGTAATTTGAACTTTTTATTAGCCAATTTAGATAACTGTGTGGAACAGGGAAGTCCCGATTATGATCAGTATGTCGGCGAAGCCTATTACTTCCGGGCCTGGTACTATTACAGGATGTTTGTGGATTATGGGCCATTGACATGGGTAAGTACTCCGCTTGACCCTAATGAAGAAGAGATGCAGTTACCTCGGGATAGCCGGACCGTAGTGGCGGATAGCATTTTGGCCGACCTGGACAAGGCTATTTCTTATTTGGGTATACAGAATAATAGTACTTCCATGCGTGTCCATAAGGATGTTGCCCGTGCATTGAAGAGTGAAGTGGCTCTTTTCGAGGGTACCTGGGAGAAATATCATAAGGCAAAAGGCGATAAGTTTTTTGATCCTTCCGTAACGGATGAAAAGATTCGCGGGTACTTTACACAGGCTGCCGATGCCGCCAAAGATGTAATGGATCGCGGAGTATGGAAAATATATTCTACTGGTAACGAACTGGATGACTACCGCCAGATGTTTCAAACCACCGACTTATCGGCTAATTCTGAAGTACTTTGGTTTAAAATGTATGATGGCGATCAGGTGGGTAACAGTGTAAATCGTTATCTGAACCAGGGAGGAGGTAGCATCGGTGTTACTGCATCTTTGATCGATGATTATCTGACAAAAGATGGCAAACCGTTTATCGGTGCAGCATTGGTAAATGCAAAGAAGGTGTTTGGTGATGAGTTATTGCCTACCGTACGTGATCCGCGTTTGTCGCAGACGATCTGTACGCCCGGACAACAACTGCGTCCGGATGATTTGCCTCCTTACTATGTCGTTCCGCCACTGATTGGTACTTCGTCTTACAATCAGAATATGACAGGATATTCTTTACTGAAATATGTACAGATCGATTATACCGGTAGCCTGGATGCTGAAGCTAAAGGAGCAACCCCGGCAATCCAGTTCCGTTATGCCGATATCCTGTTAAATTATGCCGAAGCGTTGGCCGAGTTGGACGGAGCGGCCAATTCTCAGAAAATAATTGTAGCTTTGCAACCGTTACGTGACCGTGTTGGTATGCCTGCCGTAGATTTTGATCGGGAGTATAATCAGGAGGCTGATTATCCGTTCCGTCATCTGGATAAATATATTCAGGCTGTCCGTCGTGAACGTCGTATCGAGAAAGCCTGTGAAGGCCGTCGTCTGGAAGATATTCTTCGTTGGGCTGCTGCCGAAGAACTGATCGTTGGCAAATGGCCGAAAGGTGCCTTATTTACTGGAAGTAACCTGGAAAACCATCCCGCATTTGGCGGTAAGTTGGTTTACGACCAGGCTTCCGGAAACAATCTCTTCCTGACAGGTAAACCGGGTGACGCACTTCGTTATGTTGTGCCCAGCAATCCGGCAGGTTATGAGCAGGGATGGCGGTTTAATGTAGGTCGCGACTATTTGTTGCCTATTCAACCTCGTATGTTGTCTTTGACAGGAGGTAAATGGGAACAGAACCCGGGATGGTAATCTAATTTATACAAGTATATAGAATATGAAGAACATTAGGTCTAAAGTATTATTCTCATTAACAGGAGCAGCGGTGTTAGCATCGCTGCCTTCCTGCAAAGAGAAAAAAGCAGGGGCAGAGGAGGCTAAGAAGCCAATGAATATCCTCTACATTATGTGCGATGATCATTCGTTTCAGACAATCAGTGCGTATGATCATCGGTTCATCGAGACTCCGAACATCGACCGCATCGCCAAAGAGGGAGTCCGTTTTACCAACAGTTTCGTTGCCAACTCGTTGAGTGGTCCCAGCCGTGCCTGTCTGCTGACCGGTAAGCATAGCCATGCAAACGGCTTTACCGACAACACGAAAACATTCGACGGCGGACAACAGACGTTCCCGAAACTATTGAAGCAAGCCGGTTACCAGACCGCTATTGTCGGTAAATGGCACCTGACATCCGAACCTACCGGGTTCGATTACTGGAACATATTGATAGGACAGGGCGATTATTACAATCCTTATTTTATCGATAACGGAGAAAAGAAACAAATAGAAGGATACGCCACCAATATAACAACCGATCTGGCTATCGACTGGATGGACCAGAAAAGAGATAAGAACAAACCGTTCTGCCTGCTCCTGCATCATAAGGCTCCACACCGTACCTGGATGCCGGATACCTGCGATCTGGAATTGTATAAGGATGTTGTTTTCCCGATACCGGAAACTTTCTACGACAAATATGAAGGCCGTATTGCCGCTTCGCAGCAGGAAATGAGTGTCATTAAAGACATGGATCTGGTGTATGACCTGAAACTGGCTGACAAAGAAAACGAGATCCACTCCAATCCGGGATTGGAAAAAGCCGGACGTAATATGTACAACCGGATGACTCCGGAACAGAAAGCCGCCTGGGACAAGCATTATGACCCGATCATCAAAGAGTTCAAGGAAAAGAAACTTTCCGGCAAGGCGTTAGCAGAATGGAAATACCAGCAGTATATGCACGATTATATTCGTGTCATCCATTCGGTAGACCGTAATGTAGGTCGTGTATTGGATTATCTGGAAAAGAACGATCTGCTGGATAATACGATTATCGTTTATACATCCGATCAGGGATTCTATATGGGTGAACACGGTTGGTTTGACAAACGTTTCATGTATGAAGAATCTTTCCGCACACCGATGTTGGTTCGCTATCCGGGTGGCATAAAGGGTGATATTCCTGAAATGGTTCAGAATATCGACCATGCCGCTACCTTCCTCGAACTGGCAGGCGCTCCGGTTCCTGAAGATATCCAGGGTGATTCTTACCTGCCGTTGCTGAAAGGCGAGCATCCGAAAGACTGGCGTACTTCCTTGTATTACCATTATTATGAGTTCCCGGCCGAACACATGGTAAAACGTCATTATGGCGTACGTACAGACCGTTATAAATTAATGCATTTCTATAATGACATCGACGTATGGGAACTTTACGACCTGCAAAACGACCCGATGGAAATGAATAACATTTATAATAAACCCGGTACGGAAGAAATCACCAAACAGTTGATGGACGAACTGCACAAATTGCAGAGACAATATAACGATCCTATCGAATCGGAATTAGCAAAGAAAAGCTAACAGAATAAGTGAAATAGGTAAAGGAGATGTGGATAGTTGAACCCCTGGAGTCGAACAAAAAGGCTTCAGGGGTTCTTTTTATATATATCGTATAAATGCTTTATTCGCTTAAACATCTCAATAAAAGTTTATCAAAATAAATCCTTCATTCCTTCATCTATATGATATCTTGTTGGTTATCTTTATGTTACTGATAATAAATGATGAACAAGATGAAGGAAATGGCTTTGTTAACAGGTAGAAAAGAAGTAGGAGTCCGGTAATAGATAATTAGGTATATCCTAATAGTCTGCTATTCTGTAGGTTATATATGCGTTGTTGTTTGTCATATGTCGAACGCTTATCGCACAATTATCGAACAAGCGTTCGACAGATGGCAAACAAGTGTCAGATAATTGAAAAACAAGAAAGAAGAAAGCATATCAGGACTAAGGGTTCACTGGCTCTGTATTAGAATAAGATATGCTGACAGATAATCTTCCGGTAGATATTTACCTTTTTATGGTATTGGAAGCTATCAATTATTAGCTAAAAATCAGGGATTGAAAAGCGTTTCCTTCATTTTGTTCATTATTTATAAGTTGTAACACAAAGATAACCAATAAGATATCATATAGATGAAGGAATGAAGGATTTATTTTGTAAAACTTTTGTTGAGAGAATATGTCGATAATTGTATCATTCTGTCATGTATAAAGAACAAATCCTCATGTTCCAAAGAAAAATATATACAGACCTTTGTTCTTGAAATTTAATACCAATGTTTTTAATTACTAACTTAATTCACATAATTCATGAATATGAGACTACTGGTGACCTTTATCTTTTTAGGGATGTTTATGTTTGCTATTGATTCTTATGCCCTGAATAATAATGGGCCTCATGATCCGGCACTGAAAAAAATAACTATCTCCGATCCCGGTCAAAAGCTGGTTCTTCAACTCGACTATTCGGATGGTTGTAAAATAACGCAGTTAAAAGTAAAAGGTAAAAATGTATTATCCGAATCGGGTGTTTATACTGGATTCAGAACCAGGGGAGGTTCTTTTACCTCCTGTTCCGGTCAGGATGGGATTAAGGTGGAAGAGTCCGGAAATAAGATACTTATAAAGAATATCATTTATGGAGATCATTCGATAAGTGTAAATGAATCATGGAGCTTTGACCTGAATGGTGACAAGATCATATGGAATATCAACCGAAAATACAGTAACCTGGCAAAGCTGGAAGAAATGGCTTTCCCTCAATGGAATTTTGCAGACTTAGCCGTCTGGAAGGGAGGAATCCTGGATAACGGAGGAATGGTCTGGTGTAAATATTTGAGAGAGGTAAATGATACATACGGCGTACATACCGGAGGCGTTACTTTCTGGAATCCGGATACGGGAAATGCCTTGCGTATCAAAGCAAAATCGGATGGGAGACAGCTGGCGGCAAAATATTCGCAGAGTGATAAGAAAGAGTTTGTCTGTACTCATTTTGTGACAGATGAAGAATTGGAACCCCGGTATAATCTGAACCGCTTTGTCCATCAGCGAGCAGATGTGTTTACCCCTTTTAATGTTCGGAAAGGCGAGGTAAACATGACGTTGGAAATGGAATATGTCGATTATGCAGTTGCCTATTCAAGAGGAAACCTGCCCGGCATAGATGCGGAAGCGGTTCGTGAGTTGATGAATACGACCGGCAGATACGGGGTGGTGGATAATACGATTGTAGGAGCAAACGGATGGACTACCAACTGGAAATGTTTGCATGAGCCTTTCTTTGCCCAGATAGGAATGGCCTTGAATGACGGCAATTATGTAAAAAATATGTCCGCAACCTTAGACAGTGAGAGGGATTATGCGATAACAGCCGACGGACGTGTCCTTTCCCGGTGGCATAATGCGGATGAAGACCAGATGCCGGGAACATTCAATTACAAAACCGGATATTATGAAGCAAGATGGGGATACACGATAGATTCGCAGACCGGCCATGTGATTAACACAGCGGAACAATTTGACTTGTGTGGCGATATCGAGTGGCTGAAATCTCATAAAGCAGGTTGCGAGAAGGCGCTGGACTGGTTGATCAGAAGGGATTCGAATGGCAACGGCATTTTTGAGATGATGAATAACTCTATAAAAGAAGAGAAAGCAAGCGATTGGCTGGATATCGTCTGGGCCAGCTTCGAGAATGCGTTTGTAAATGCCCAGATGTATGAAGCCCTTAATCTGTGGGCCGGCTGTGAACGGGTTTTGGGAGATAAGGCAAAGGCTGATTATTATACGGCAGTGGCACAGAAGCTGAAAGATAACTTCAACAAGTCGATCCATGAGGGCGGTTTCTGGTCGCCGGAGAAAAAGCAATATGTTTATTGGAGGGATAAAGACGGTTCCGTACATGGGGATAACCTGGTTACTCCGGTCAACTTCGCTGTGATCGCCTTCGGTTTATGTGATGATAAAAGACGGATCGCCCAGGTACTTGAACAGATTGAGAAAAGAACGGTTGCCGAGAATTTGTTCCACTGGCCGCTTTGTTTCGACTCTTTCAAAAGAGAGGAAGTATCAGCAGGGAACTGGCCTTTCCCAACTTATGAGAACGGGGATATCTTCCCGACCTGGGGATACCTGGGAGTCAGGGCTTATGTCGGTTACGACAAGCACATCGCTTTAAAGTATATCCGTAACATCCTGGCGCAATATAAAAAAGACGGACTCTCTTCCCAGCGGTATAGCCGTAAGACACAGGAGGGGCAGGGTTCCGATATTTTGGCGGGTATCTGTACAAGTGTGACGGCTCTTTACCGCGACATTTACGGGATACGTCCGAAATGGAACAGGATGGGGCTGGAACCTAACCTGTCTGAGATACTTAACGGAACGGAATTTAATTATACGTTACGGGATACCGACTATCGCATCCGTTTGAGTGTCGATGATTATGAGATGCAGACAGACCGTTTCTCTGTTAAAAGCCGTGATGCTTTCGGAGCCTCTTTCCGGGAAGGCGGTTTGGTTCTCTATCCGCACAATGAAGAAAAAACAGTGTTGAAAGTCTTCGGTGAGTCGTCTTCACCGGTGGGTGTAACCTTGAAACAATGTTCCGGAAATGATATTTCGTGGGAGATGAATACGGCGGACAATTACCGGTTTATTATTGAAGGATTGAATCCGGCTTTAAAATATAAATTAGCCATTCAGGGAAAAACGACTCCTGTAGAAGTCGGGGTAGATGGCAAGGCTTCCTTTACTTATCCTTGTAAAGGAACAGTGAGAGTAAGATTATACGGCAAATAAAATAATTATTGAACATGCTAACAACAAAAACTATGAACGACATTTTAGAACAAATCGCATTATGTGTGGAGAACGGGAAAATAAATCAAAAATCTCCCTATCCGCCAAGCATGAAAGGGCAGTTGGGTGCCGACGAACTTACTTTACAGGCTTTGGAAGAGGGTGTTGCACCTGCGGATGTCCTCTCAAAAGGGCTGATTGTCGGTATGGGACGTATCGGAGTGAAATTCCGTGAAAACAAAGTCTTCGTACCCCAGGTCTTGATGAGTGCCAAAGCCATGAGTGGGGCGATGGCGCATCTGAAGAAGTATTTTATGGATGGTTCCGTCAAACGGAAAGGGAAGCTGATCATCGGTACGGTGGAAGGCGATTTGCATGATATCGGGAAGAACCTGGTGAGTATGATCGCCGAAGGAAACGGATATGAGGTAATAGATTTAGGCGTGGATGTTCCTGCCGAGAAGTTTATCGATGCCATAAAGGTGAATCCGGGTGCATTTGTTGGAATGTCAGCCTTGCTGACGACAACGATGGCCAATATGGAAAAAATCAACAAGCAGATCAAGTCGGAATTTCCCGAAGTCATCACCTGTGTGGGAGGTGCACCGTTGAACAATGAGTTCGCCCAAAAGATCGGCGCTGATTATTATACGGACGAACCGCAGGCATTGGTTGAGATATTGGATAAGCTGGTTGCATAAAAAAGAATGGTATGAATGTAGATAATTGGATCAGTGATATTATAAATGTACGCGAACGTTGTACCGTGCCGATTATGACCCATCCCGGCATCGAGATGATAGGGGCAACCGTGAAAGATGCTGTTCAGAGCGGAGAGAAACATGCACAGGCAATCTATGAACTGAGCAATAAGTATCCGTCGAAGGCGGCTACCGTGATCATGGACCTGACAGTAGAAGCGGAAGCGTTTGGGAGTTCCATCGCATTCCCTGAAAATGATATGCCGCATATTCTGGGAAGCCTGGTCGATTCGGAAAGTATAGAAGGATTGCAGATACCTTCTTTGTCATCCGGCAGGATACCTGAGTATATACTGGCTAATAAAATGGCGGCCGGGATGATCACGGATAAACCTGTGTTTGCCGGGGCTATCGGTCCTTTCTCTCTGGCCGGAAGATTATATGGCATGTCGGAGATTATGATTGCTTGTTATCTGGAACCGGAAGCTATAGCTCTGCTGCTCGATAAATGTACCCGTTTTATAGAAGATTATTGTATGGAACTGAAGCGGACGGGATGCTCCGGGGTTATAATTGCCGAACCGGCCGCCGGATTGTTATCGAACGAAGATTGTTTACAGTTCTCTTCCGTATATGTAAAAAATATCATCGACAAGGTACAGGACGATTCGTTCATGGTAATCCTGCATAACTGCGGTAATACCGGTCAGTGTACAGACGCCATGATATCCACCGGAGCGAAAGCCTATCATTTCGGTAATGCCATATCGATGACGGAAGTTTTGAAACAATGTCCGGGGGATACGTTGGTCATGGGGAATATCGATCCGGTAGGAGTACTCCGTATGATGTCACCGGATGAGATCGAGAAAGAGGTAACCTTATTATTGGAACAGACGGCAGAGTACCCGAATTTTGTACTGTCGACCGGTTGTGATGTGCCTCCTTGCGTACCGGAAGAAAATATCCGGGCCTATTATAATGCTTTATCAGCTTTTAATCGTAGCATGTAAATGACGTTTTGATGGCTGCATTTAGTTATTATAGTCCGACAGTCCGGGAAACAGGTATTCTTCCGGATGATCTGCTGGAAATGCTGCACGAAGAAGACCGTTCTCCGGATAATCCGGTAGTGTGCGAGGTAACGGAGGTTTTTGGGCAACTCTCTGCAATCTCAGATATACGGGGAGGCTATGCCGTTTTTGAGGACATAGAACGGTTCCCGGAAACAGGAGAGATACGGATAGCGGGACAGACTATCAAAACGTCCCGTAAAATCTGCCGGCTGATGGAAGGAGCAGAAAAGATCGCCGTTTTTATCTGTACGGCCGGACAGGGATTTTCGGATTATTCCGGAAAGTACAATAAAGAAGGTGAGTATCTGAAAGGGTATATCGTGGATACGATGGGGAGTGTTGTTGTTGAAAAGTCTATGGATTTTATTCAGTCTGAACTGGAGAAGCAAGTACAGCTAGAAGGAATGAAAATAACCAATCGGTACAGTCCCGGTTATTGTAACTGGCCTGTCGACGATCAGAAGCAGCTTTTCTCATTAGTACCGGCTCATACATGTGAGATCTCACTTTCAGCCAGTTGCCTGATGGTTCCGATCAAATCGGTAAGCGGTATTATCGGCATCGGCAGGAATGTGCGGAAAAGTAGTTATTCCTGTGATATCTGCAACAATCTCACCTGTATTTACCGGAAAGTAAAAAATAAGAATAATCAACATTGAACAAGCAATAAATAAACTGTTAACAGATATGGATAATATGACTCCCCAAGAACGTATTTGGGCAACAATAAACCGTCAGCCGGTCGATCGTCCGCCCGTCGACCTCTGGTGTACACCCGAAGTACTCGATTCACTCCGGAAATATACTTCATTGCAAGATGAAATGGCTGTTTATAATAAGTTGGGAATAGATAAAATCGTCTGGATATTTCCCGGTTACGGAGGACGTTTCTTCGATCCGAACGATAGCGGGGAGATAACGATGTGGGGTGTTCCTACCCGGATGGTAAAGGCTGGCCTGGCAACTTACCAGGAATATATCGATCCGCCGATTGCCGATTATATGGATCCCTCCCAGCTGGCTGGTTATCACTCCTGGCCTGACCCGGATAAATTTGATTATGCAGGAGCGAAGGCATTGGCAAAAGAAGCACGTTCCTGGAATTTCGCAACGATAGGTCCCTGGATATCTCATTTTGAGATTTATTGCCAGATGCGCGGATTGGAAAATGCCCTGATGGATACGTTGGCAAATCCGGATTTCCTGGATGCGACGGTAGAGCGTATCGACGCCATTCAAACCGTCATGCTGGAACGGATGCTGACTGAATTGAACGACGAGCTCGATATTGTATTTATCAGTGATGATATGGGAATGCAGGATAGTATGCTGATTTCCCTGGATTCGTGGGAAACGCATTTTAAGCACAGACTGAAGAACTGGTGCGACCTTATCCATAGTTATGGAAAGAAGGTATTGTATCATACGGATGGTGCAGTCCTTCCTTTGGTACCGGGATTGATCGAGTGCGGCATCGATATCCTGAATCCGATACAGCATGTTTGCCCGGGGATGGACAGGGCCAATCTGAAACAGCAATACGGAAAAGATCTTATTTTTCACGGGGGAGTCGAGAACCAACGCATCTTACCGATGGGGACAGTCGGTGAAGTGGTCGATGAAACCCGGAAATGCCTTGAAACGTTAGGCAAAGACGGTGGTTATATCTGTTGTTCATGTCATAATGCACAGGCCGGAACGCCGGTGGAAAATATTCTGGCAATGATAGATACGGTGAAAACATACAAGTAAGAATAAGTTTTGTTATAAGGTCTGATACGGTGTTTAAAGAGCTGTCTTCCCGTCATTTTCTGAATCGGAAACATGCTGTAGTTGGTTTGAAGAAAGCTGTTCCCTGTAAGCTAAAGGAGTGAATCCGGTATATTTTTTGAAAAGTGCGGTAAAATAAGTTGCATCTTCATAGCCGACCATATAGGATATCTCTTTGACACTCAGGGAGGAATTGAGCAGGAGGCTTTTGGCTTTCTGTAGTTTTAATTCTAATATAAAACGAGCCGGCGAGACATTCGTATATTCTTTGAATAGTTTCCGGAACCAGGAGTATCCCATATTGATCTGTTGAGCGACATCTTTAGGGGATATTCCTGTAAGGAAATTTTCCCTCATGATTATACGGGCCTGGTTGATTTGCTGGATAACGACATCATTTGTGAAATGTTGGTTGCAGTCATAATAGATAGCCATTCCCAGGATGAGGTTGCCAATCCCGGCCAGTGTTTGCTGGTAGGTGACTTGCTCGGAGAAAGCGAAATCTATAGCCTGGTTGAATAACTGGATGATATCTTCGCGTAACCCGACTTTATAAACTAACCGGTTTGTTCCGAAGAAGCCGTTTTTGAACCTTGCATCCAGATGAGGACCACGCATGCCTATCCAGTATTCCTGCCATCCGGTTTTTTTGTCCGGATAGTAGCTATGCCATGTATAGGGGGGGATTATCAGCATATCTCCGGCTGTTATCGGAATACTTTCATCGGGAGAAGTGAAGTAAGTCCCTTTCCCTTTAGAAATATAAATGAGCTGGTAATTATCGAGTATACGTCCGTTTTGGGGGGTAAAGTAATAATCTGTGGGATGTCCTACTTTGGGCGGATAGATTTTATAGTCTTTGCCGATTTCTGCCTGACCTACATTGTCAACGATCAATCCCCAGAGTAAATCTCTTTCGCTACTGACGAGGTATTTGAAAAGATTTTTGTTTTTCATATTCAGATGCAATGAACTTTGTACAAATATATATAAATCATATTACAATGGCAAGAGATCCATATTTGTTATGATTGTACTATCTTCGGATTGCGTTAAATAGTTATTTATAAGTTAAAATTGTAGTTATGTCTAAAAACTTGATTCTGTTTACGAAAATATTATTACTGACACCGTTGTTCGTACTGGTCGCTAGTCCGGGAGGAAAAGACTTGAAGAAGTCGCCGTATCCTCCTTTGAAGGGTGTTCCGACAGGAGAGAAGATCACTTGCTCGCCGGACCCATTGGTCAATTACCGGTGGAAAAGTCCGGATGCCGACGATGATCTGGAGGTGTATACACGGAAACCGGTTTCTGTTACATGTGATGAACCGATGAATATGACGGTAAAAGGTAATTCAGACTTAACAATTACCGGGGCATGTAATATCATGTTTGATTTCGGTCAGGTCAATGCCGGTTGGCTGGAGTTTGAATGTGATGATATGCCGGCTACTGTCGAATGCAGTATCAGCGAGTTCAATGAACCGGCTGTTTTCAATCTGGGTTCCGAGCATCCGGTAAAGACGGCTGTGCCTGAGCAATATGGTAAAACGTATCGTTTAGAGTTGAATAAACAATTGTATGAAGGTGTACGTTTTGCCTGGATACATTTGAAAGACGTGTCTAGGAAATTCAGGATACGGAATGTCCGGTTGGTCTGCCAGACGAAACCGACTAATTATGAAGGTAGTTTCAACAGTAACGACGAACAGTTGAACCGTATCTGGTACACTGCCGCCTATACTGTCCGGCTCAATTTGCTGAAAGATTATTTCGGTGCCATTCTGATGGAACGGAGTGACCGTCATTCGTGGACCGGTGATGCACACACTTCACAGGCTGCCGCTCTTGTCGCTTTTGGTAATTATGATTTTGTCCGTAAGAACATTCTTTATACGGCGGAACAGTTTAATGGTATCCTGAGTTATTCTCTTTATTGGGTACAGAGCTTACTGGATTATTACCAGTATACCGGAGATCAGTCTCTTTTGGATTCTTTATGTAATAATGCCTGCAATAAACTGGATATCGCTTATCAGCATTATGAACAAAGTCCTTCGGTCTCTTTTTACGGATGGGACGAACGGTTAGGGGCTGGTTTTGAGAATCCGAACTGTAAAGAGACACATACGGCATATAAAATGTTATCTATTCAGACCTGGAAGAGGTTTGCAAAGGCGATGACTGATTGTGGCCGGCAGGATCTGTCCCGGAAATATGAAACGTATGCCGATGAAAAGCAACAGCAATTGCAGTGTAGTCCGGACTGGCAGGAAGGATTGGATATATTTGCCGCTTCTGATGCTGTGAATGCCGGTGTCGTTTCTCCTGAGGAGGTCGCTTCTTTATGGAATAATGTTTTTGGCGATCGCTTGCAGCGTGTTTCCTATTCTCCTTTCAACCAGTATTTTGTAATTAATGCACTGGCTCGTTTGGGGCGTTATGGAGAAGCGATGAATACGATCGATGATTGCTGGGGAGGACAGTTACGTTATGGAGCGACAACATTTTTTGAAGTATTCCGTCCTTCGTGGAATCTCTGTAAACTGGCGGATAATGATGCTCCGGTCAATAATCAGTGCGGATATACCAGTTTTACTCATCCCTGGAGTGCCGGTGTAGCGAAATGGTTGAGTGAAGAGGTTTTAGGTGTAAAACCGGAGGTTCCGGGATTTAAAACTTTTACCGTTTGTCCCCATCTGACTACCGGATTGACCCGTATTGACGGGGCTGTTCCTACTCCTCATGGGAAAATAAAGGTTTATATGGATGTAAAGGAAGGAAAAGGTTCTTTGTCTGTTCCTGCCGGAACAACAGGGCGCTTGGCTATACCTCTTATGGGAGCTGCAAATATAGAAATCAAAATGGACGGACAAACGATACTGCCGGAAAAGAAGAACGCCACTCACGTTTATTTGCCTGTTTTGAATGAAGGATCGCATACATTCAGCTTTTCTTATGACCGTCCTGCTGAAAGCCCGGTGGTTGAAGAAGATCTCAAGTACTGTTATCCGGCTTCGACGGTAAAGGAAGATACTTTGACTCAGGGTAACTGGAAAGGAGTATATGGTTCGAAAGGATATATTTTGTTCAATTACGACGGGGAAGGTGCACACCGGACTAAGCTGCCGAAGCAATGTCAAAGTATCATTTGCCAGCGAGAAGAAAACTCTAACTATATGAATACGGCTTCTGACAAACGGGCATTGGTCTCCAATATTGAAAATGATGAAAGCCGTAGTTTAGGAGCTATAACGACCTTTGATCCGCAGGTTTGCCGTCAGACGATAACAATAGATGTGGATTACCGGCACGATAAACCGTATAAAATATCTCTTTATTTTGTGGATTGGGATTATAACGGACGGCGGAGCGCGATCGAACTGTTTGATTTACAGAATAAACGTATTTTATCTCCGGTCCATATGGTCCGCAATTACGGAATGGGACGTTATGTGACATTTGAAGTCAATCAACCGGTACGTGTCCGTATTTGTCAGGTGCGGGGGGCAAATGCTGCTTGTTCGGCACTGTTCCTGGATTAATTTAAATAAAACAAAAGAACTAAGGTGTTGTTGTGATACCGTAGTTCTTTTGTTTTTATATCTTTTCCTATATTTTAATTAATAACTTTTTGTATAAATCAATTTGACAGGTCCGAATAGTCCTGCATTGCATTGGTTTAAATCCGGTATTCCTCTCCATCCCCAGGTACGGAGTTTTCCCATATCCTCTTTCATCCACATTTTATTGGCTATCAGGTTTCCTATTTTTATCCTGATTTTATTCTCTCCCTGTTTTAATGTGTTGGAAATATTAAATTTGAAAGGAGGCCATAAACGGGCGCCTGCAGGTTGATCATTGACAAAAACTTCAGCCATATATTTTACTTCGCCTAAATCAATAAAAACATTTGAAGACGTATCGTCTATCGTAATTGAAGTTTCATATTCTAAAAATCCGGAATATTGCTGAAGTCCATAAGTGTACCAGGAAGCCAGTTTTTGATTCTCTTTCGTACCAACTGTAAATTTAAAAGGAGCAACAGTTATTTTTTCTTCCTTCCGGTTTATAACAAACGATAGTAATTTTGATTTCGGAGCCAGGCTGATTAAAGAATCCGTTATCTTTATCTTTTTATCATTCAGCCAGATTTCTTTACCCAACATATAGGATGGAACTACAACTGATTTTGCACCTACCGGAATATTCATTCTCCAATAGCCATAAATGCTTTTAATATTATTTTCGTCTTGGCGGGAATAATATTTCCAGTTCGAGTCATCATATCCTAATCGCAAAAACTCATTTTCTTTCAACCGGCTATCTGAATATAATACTTTTGCCGTTGTTTTATAAATAGTGTTTTCATTTGGATAGCTAATTTCCCATGTGGTATCGATTATTCTTTCTTTGGTGGTGATATCCGGTTTCACTTCTGTTGAATTTGTTTTATCCGGATTAAAGGCCAGCCAATAAGCTTCAAACGGATTCAATGTCAGGGATACTTTCTGATATCCGTTCTCTGTTGTCGATGGAATAATCTTTTTCTGACCTGTCTCACAATCCCATATCTCAGCAACGCCTTTTCCATCTCTGAGCCATGCGGTGAAATGTTTTAATGTATCGGTATTGTTTGCAAACCAGTATAAATTGGTATTACCGGCCTTTCTTTGAGCCGTATATAATCTACCGGAGTTTTCAAGACGTATCTGAGGTGCCATATTTTCGTTTAAGACCGTGATCATAGCTTCCATTTTGTCTTTATCGGATGCTAAATTGATAACGCTCGGAAACTGTTTTAATGTTTTTGCCAAGGCTATAATTGTTTTATCGTTCAATCCTTTTTCGGGAGAACCCTGAGGTAATTCACCCAATAAAACAACTACCCCTCCCTGTTTGGCGAATTCAACGATTTTTTTGAATGATGACTGAGGAATAATATAAGTCACCGGAAGTACGATTGCTTTAAAATCATGATTATTGATCGTTATTGTTGTACTTTTACCGGATTTTTGTATTGTACTTTTCGATAAGTAATGTTTGTCGGCTATCAAGAAGTCAATATTTTCCTGATTCATCTTTCTCATGGCATCCGAATAGACCTGATCCGTTTCAACTACACGAGGATCCCACGGTGCATTCTGTACACCTTTTTCTTCCGAAAAATAGTTTTCTGAAAAAGACCAGGCGGTTTCAACAGGGTGGACTAGCAAAACATCTGCCACCAGGCTGCTTTGCCGGGTAATGAAGGCGGCACGTCTGGCAAAATCAGTCCATTGGTGTAAATAGTTCCAATAGGGATTTTCAGTGAACCAGTCACTGGGAAAAGGTACTGTTTCCAATTGCCTGTTCATGTAAATACCATGAGGAACAACATGATTAACCCCGAATGAAGTAACGGAATTTATTGTCATTTTCATCATTTCCGGAGATTGTATCCATCCGGCCACTCCCATGATTTCGCTCATGAAAGGGCGGTCTTCAAATTCTGCAACGGATTGTATTTCTTTGAAATCATGTACATCCTGAGATTTCATTTCCAGGCAGTCGTTACCGGGCATTGTTACACAGCGTGTTGTTTTCATTAAATCACCGACAGCGATTGTCTGGAGTTGTAATGACTCTTCCCACAAATTGGAAATATAATACATATTACGTTCTTTCAGCCATTTAACCAATGGTTCGAAATAACATTCATTATATACATCCGATACGACGTCGAACCAGTCACATCGGGCCACTACAAACAAGCCGTCTTTGTCTTTTTCGGTTAATAAAGGCAACCATGTTCTTATATCACGTTTCTTTTTCTTCCGATACTGGATTGCCAAATGTTCGGACCAGGCCATTTTCCATCCGTAATCGCCTTCATTATCAACGAAGACTCCTGGAATGCTATGCCCCATGTCCTTTTTGAAATGTTTGTCGTATTGTTCATGGACTAAAGGAATAAATACTTCCATTAATTTCGGGTCCAGATAATTTACCTTTCCGCCATCAATCCCCGGATGTTTTTTTATTGTGTATGTGTAGATCATCCAGTCCCCCGAAGGAGCTGTCCATTTGATATTACTTCCTTCACCGATAATCCGTAGTGATGAGGCGTCGAGTTGGTCGTTAACCATTTTTCCGGCAACAGCGAAGTTTATCGAGTCGTATTTTACCTCTGTTTCCCCTTTTACATAGTAACGTTTTGGAGCAAGATAAGTTGCTTCCAGTTCCGGGTGTTTTTGCAGAACCTTACCTGCTACTTGGCCGCTTGGCCAGTTATAATCATCACAGTATCCGAGTGTTAATCCGTTATCCTTTGCGTTTTGCAGTGCGTTACTAAAGCTATTGAACCAGGGTTCGGCAAGGTATTGTTCGACAGGAAGCGCTGTTACCGCGTTATCAAATCCGGAGCGGGGATGTGCATATCCGGGATTTAATTTTTGTTTAGCCATCTCTTTGGCCATTGAGGCTGCCGTTTGTTCGTCTCTGATCACATCGTCCCAAAACCAAAAGGTATGAGGGGCATAGAACATGGGCGGATTTTCAAACATGTTATAAATTTCCTTGTCACTGTATTTTTTTAACCATTCAGGCTGAATGTCTTTTTCTCCTTTGTCCTGAGCTACTGCCATCGAAGAAATCAATAAGCTGCATGTTGTAACCAGGAACGTGTTTTTCTTTAATATATTCATGGATGTATTTCCTTTTGATTCGGGAGTAAGATTGATTATTATCAAATAGTGCCCACTGAGTTGTAGTGAGCACTATATTTCATACGATGAGTTTTACTGACCGGATGCTTCTAATTCTTCAAGAGAACTGATAGGCGGTTCATTTTTCTCATAACCGGCGTATCCGTAATTCTGGTTTATGCGACCATATAAATTAGGATCAATATTTCCTTGTGTAATAGGCCAGAATATATTGTGTTTTCCAATTTTGTATTCATCGCCGTGCAATGTGGTAACACCTTTGTTATAGTAATTATTATATTTTACGATACGGTGCCACCAGTAACTGTTACTGCTTTCGTCAGCCAGGCTTTTGGGAGACTGGTATGTTCCTTCTTTATTTGCCTTAATATATGAAACACGTACCAGTTCCACATGGCGGAATTCTTCATACATCAATTCGCGGGCTCTTTCGTCCATGATGACATCCAGACCATCCAGGCCGTTCATATCGGCTGCACTAAAGAATGTAGTACAATGAGCACGTTTTCTGATCCTGTTCACATCTTCTGCTGCTTTTGCATAATCGTTCAGCCAATAGTATGCTTCGGCTCTCAATAAGTATGCTTCGGCTAACCTGTATAGGTACATATCGCCGGGGCCTCCCTGATAATCGACACCTTTATATCCATTGGCAACATCCCGGTCAACATCATCTACCCATAATTTGTAATAAGGATAACCGTACCAGCAGCGTATAGTGTCTTTACACAATAATGTTCCGTCATCTGCATATTTCTGAAGAGGTTTCAAATAATATTTTTCATCATCAGTACCCAACAGATTTACGTTGTTATACTTCAAATCCTCCATAGCCATCCAGTTTCCTGTTTTCCTGTCATGTCGAAGGTCATTCTCGTCTGTCCACATACTTTTTTCAGCAAAGTAAGTTGGTCTTATGAAACATTCACCTCGTCCGCATACTGCTCTTTGGTCTATATAATCAGGATATTGTGCCATAAACTCGGCTGTGCCGGCTTGTCGGCCTATTCCGATATTTTGCTTACTTGGAGTTAAAATACCCCTGTTAACATCTGTCATACTCCAGAATGGGGTGAAGTTGTATAAAAACATTGTAGGAACCCTACTGTCCTGATTCTCATAACGGCTGATGATGGTCATAATACTTTCTTTATTGGCCGAAATAGATTTATTGACAGGTCTGTGCAAATCCCATAAGACATTCCGTGTCATCGGACGAACGTCCGGATAAGGATTTTCAAATGTACCAAAAGGTTCTTCCATCAATTCATAACCACAATTATTTATCAGTGTGTTTGCGGCATTAAGAGCTTTCTCAAATTCGCCTGCGGCCAGGTAATACTTAGTGAGCAACATCAGACAGGTTCCTTTGTTCTCTTTTCCCCAATCGTCCCTTTCCGGGATGTTTTCTACCGCAAATTCCAAATCTTTGATCATTTTCTCAATAATCACTTCCATCTTTACTGAACGGAAATCCAGTTTGGGAGTGGTTATTTCTTTCGTTACCAGAGGAATGTCTCCAAACTGGAAAGTAAGATGATAGTAACGCCATGCACGGTGAAAATAAGCTCTGGAAAGCATCTGGTTTTTAGTAGTCTCGTCCAAATCCAGTTCGGGAAGACGTGATATGACTGCATTGGCAAAACTGCTTCCGGATACTCCACTAGTCCAAAATGCATTGGACAGGTTGGTTCCAATAAAAAGATTGTTAGATGTTGGAGTAATATCTGAAGTAAAATTTTGTGAACCACTTAAATCTGAGATTGCAGATACTGCTACATCAGAGAAAATTAATTCGGTTGATACGGCAGTTCCATTGGAACCCAGAAAATAATAAAGCATATCACTTCTGCAACGGGTTAATGCACCTTCAAGACCTTCGACTGTTGAAAATGTAATATTAGGCTCATAAAAAGACAGAGGTTCCGGATCCAGCCAACTTTCGGAACAAGAAGCTAATGTCGATAAAACGAGCGTAAGAGAAACTGATTTGAATAGATTATTTTTCATAATAAAATGGATTAAAATGTTATACTTGCACCTAATGTATATGTCCGGGGCATAGAGCCTGTTGTTTCAACATCCCAATAATTGGCTTTTGACCATTCTTTCGAGAATGCCCATATCGCTACGTTACGGATCGTTGCATATACCCTGATATCCTGGGTGCGTAATAAAGTTGTTATTTTTTTCGGAACTCTATATCCGACAGATATATTTTCCAGACGGATAAAGTCTCTGCTGATTATTTTTTTAGGGGAGACATTTGAAGGAAGTGTAGACTTCAGACGTGCGTAAGAGTTGGACTGATTTTCAGGGGTCCAATAATTCCGTACCGGAGCATTCAAATAATCTCCTTTAAAATCAAAATAGTTTAAATAATCCGTTGTTGCAGCTTTGTGTCCCAGATAAGAGTACAGGTTGAAAGATATGTCGAAGTCTTTAAACAAGACGAAATCATTTCTGAGAGATAATCTGACTTTCGGATCTGTTTGTCCTAAAAATACATTATCATCCTGAGATATCCGGTAGTCATTATTTACATCCCGTGCCTTGGCATCGCCTGGTTTTTGTCCATATTTGGCGGCTTCTTCCGCTTCATTTTCCTGCCAGATTCCTATCATTTCAATATCCCAGATAGTCCCCATGGGCTTGTCGATAAACCAGCTTTTGTTTATATCATCAACTTCTTTTGAACCGACTATATTTCCATTTTGATCTAAGACGTCTTCATAAGTATAATATAAATGTTTAATGCGGTTTTTATTGTGAGATAAATTAAAAGCAGTGTTCCAACTGAAATTTTCATTATCAATATTCACTGAATGTAATGATATTTCAAAACCACTGTTTACGACCTTTCCTAAATTTGTTACGACAGAGCTATAACCGCTGATATTGGGGAGTGTACGGTCCATCAATAAGTCTGTCGTCGGCATATAATACCATTCCAGACTTCCGTTGATACGGTTATTGAGGAACCCGAAATCGAGTCCGACGTTCCATGATGCTGTACTTTCCCATTTTAAATCATTATTGGCCATACGCTCAATTTGTAGAGTTGAAAGTTCATATAATGTTCCGGCAGAAGTGGCATATGAGTATTTACTGATACCGCTACCGGTTGTCAGCTGGGATAATGCCTGATAAATACCAATATCGCGGTTACCGTTTTTACCCCAGGAAATACGAAGTTTACCATTGCTCATAGGATCCCAATTAAAAAAGCTTTCATTAGAAAAATTCCAGGCCAGAGCTAATGAAGGGAAAGTTGCACGTGGATTGGAACGTCCGAAGGCTGAAAATCCATCCCGGCGTACGGAAGCGGTAAGCATATAACGATTATCATAAGAGTAGAACAAACGTGCCATCAGGGCATCTCCTGTGTATTTTTCATCGTTTGAACTGAATGTCTTTTCATTTGCGCTTTGCATATTATGCCATTCCAATATATCGGTGGGAGAGAATTGTTTTCCGGTCATAGATTCGCTCCAGTACTGACTTTGCTCTGCACTTTGTAACAATGTTACATCGACTAAATGCTTTTGAGCAAATGTATAGTTCCATTTTATTATGTTATCTAATGTCCAAACAATAGAACGTGAACTAGCTCTGGTAGCAGAGCCGTGTGTAGTATCGAAAACACTTTCAGAACTACTCCAGTTTCTGTCTTGTGCCCAGCTATAGCGGGGGGCAAAAGTAAATTGATAAGTGATATTGAACGGCAAAGTAAGTTTTGCAAAGAAATTACTATTGACAGTCTGTGTTCCTGCACTTTTGGATGACATGGATAAGTTATAGAAACTATTTGTGCCAGGTGCCTGGTGGCCTTCTCCCATAGGCCAGGGATTCAGGGAGCCATCTTCATAATAAGGGGTAGAATAAGGAGAGTTTTTACACATTTCTTCCCAGTCTACTTTTTGGTATCCCTCATCGCGACTCTGTAAAATCAGATTTGCTCCTACTTCCAGAAAGTCGGTCGCTTTAGCATCTATACGTAAGTTTGTTCTATAGTTTTTGAATCGGTCTCCTACCTGATTACCTTCGTTATCCTGGTAGCCTAATGACCAGTAATAGTTTACGCGAGATGTTTGTCCGGAAAGACTGACATTGTAGTTTTGTCGTAATCCTGTCTGCCAGGTTGCGTCATACCAGTCATATGGAGTATTGGCAAAATAATTACGACGTTCAACATCCCCTAAGCCAATACGTTGCAACCATACATCTTCCATATTTGTAGAACCCTGACCAATAGCATCATGGTTACGCCATTGTTCTTCGGTTAAGTTATATTTCTTCAGATTTTCTGCTGTCGGTTTGCTGTAGTATCCTTTATTCTCGAATCCGTTACTGCTGGTTGCATAATCCGACCGATATTGCAGATATTCATCGGGTTCGTAATATTTACGGCTAACTCCCATTGTCGCAAATCCAACACTTCCGTCAAACTGTACAGTAGGTTTTTCTCCTCTACCTTTCTTGGTTGTTATGATAACAACCCCGTTGGCCGATTTCGCTCCGTAAATAGCGGCTGATGAAGCATCCTTTAAGACATCTACAGATTCAATATCCATAGGATTGATTTCTGAAAGGTCTCCGTTGAATGGCACTCCGTTTAAGACAATTAGCGGTGAAGTTCCTCCTTTTAGAGAACGTTTCCCTCGGATAAGAAAGCCGGGACCTTCTTTAGCGTCACTGGATGAAGGCTCTACGATTAAGCCTGGGGCGGTGCCTCGGAGAATATCCTGTACTGTAGTAGGCCTTTCATTGACTAGTTTTTGTGCATCCACGTGGGTGATAGCTCCGGTTAAATCTTTCTTTTTCATGCTACCATATCCGACTACAACGACTTCGTCCAGCAATCGGGAATCTTCTTTCAGGATGATGTTAAAGATGGTTTGGTTGTTAGTAGGGATTGTTTGCTCTACATAACCAACATAGGAAATCTGTAGTATTCCGTTCTCTGCAATGTTGAGAGAGAAGTGCCCATCCATATCGGATATGGCTCCATTGCTCGTTCCTTTTTCTATGATCGTAGCGCCGGTAACCGGTTCTCCGTTGCTATCTTTAATAATACCGGAAATTTCTTTCTGGTCGGAGGCTGTTTTCTTAGGTCTGTCGGAAATAACAATGGATTTGGAAGAAACAATATTGTACTCCAGGTTTTTTCCTGCTAATGCTTCGTTGAGTACGGAAGATACAGGAACTTTTGTTTGGGAAATGGTGATGTCTTTTGTTGCATCTATCACCACGTTTCGATAAGAAAAGCGATAAGTAGTTTGCTTTTCAATAGCAGAGAATATTTCTCTTAGAGAAACATTTTCCAAATGTATCGTTACTAGCTTTTCTTGTGCAAAGAGAGAAACAGAAAAAAAGAATAGTAACGAAAACAAGGTTAACATCCTTAATCTTAAATGTTTGTTCATTTTAATAGTTTTTAGAATTAAACTTAATGGTTCCTAAAGAATCGTTATCAATAGTAATGACAAGGTCTGTTTCATTTAGTACCGAAGAAAATATATGCTAAAGAACATATAATGAATGTCCGGGTATTAAAAAAACCGCTTCCTTTTAGAAAGCGGTTCGATATTGACTTAAATGATTTCAGATTTTATTTCAGATAGATTTCTTTACCGTTGATAACAGCTCTTAAGTGATATGAGCGTTCAAGCACTTCAAGTACTTCATTCAGATTGGTGACAGGCAGAGTGCTGGTGAAGGGATCGTTGAGATAGTCTTCGCTTTCTATTTTTATACGTACATTATAATTTACTTCAATAGTACGAATAACCTGCGACAGGGGTGTGTTGCGGAATACCATGTCACCACGCCTCCAGGCTGATATGTCCTTTATATGTTCGTCATATACGACTGTTATATTTCCGGTGGCATAATCCAGAATCGCCTTTTGGTTCTTATTTAAGATGACCTGTTTGTTTGTGTGGGTAGACAGCAATGAAACACGCCCTTCTTCCAAGGCTAATTCGGCTGTCCGGTCTGTTTTTCTTACCAACAGGTTGAATTTAGTACCCAGCACTTTTACCTGAAGTCCTTGTGCATTAATAAAGAAAGGTATATCCATATTATGCTTGACTTGAAAATAACCTTCTCCTCCAAAGTGAATATTTCGTTCTTTTTTATTGTAATCTTTAGGAAGATAGACGAGTCTGGATTCTGAATTGAGGGAAGCTATACTTCCGTCCGGCAGTGTAACACTGGCACGTTCACCCTGTCCCGTTTCCACTACAATCTCATTAGATAATAAAGTCGTATTTTCATGATACAAGTAGAAACTTAGTATTACAAAGACTGGTAATAAGACAGCTGCTGCCAATTGTGTCCAGCGAAGAATCAGGGAAAAACGATTACTTTGGGGGGTAACTTCCCGATCGATTTTACCTTTTATTTTCTGCAACAGTTTGTCATCCACAGAAGAAGTATCGATCTCCTCATGTAGCCAGTCGTCAAGGATCAGTCTCTCCAGGTCCTGATTATCCATCGCATTGGTACTTTTTTTAAGTTCCGACAGATCTTCAGGACTCAATTTATTTATTCTATATTTCTTTATCAAGTTATTCATTCTATCTGTATGTTAAGACAAACAATTATCTGATTTGTACTAGTTAAACCAATTTAATTAATAAATAATAACATAAGGTATATTCCATGGCTTCCCAATTTCTCTTTAAGGGTTTTAAGTCCGAGGGAAAGCTGGTTTTTTACCGTTTGTTCACTCAGAGATAGTTTGTCTGCTATTTCTTTATTTGAGAACTGTTCTATTTTAGACAAGGTAATTACTCTTTGTTGTGTTTCAGGCAATGTTTTCAATATGGCACGGAATTTTGTTACAAATTCCTGATATTCTAGCTGGTATGAGGCATCATCTACCGAGTGTTCATTTACGTACTGAATATACTCTTCATATTCCGGTTGATTGATTTTAGTACGGAATGCATTGATGAGATAATGTTTTGTCATAATGAAAAGAAGAGAACGTAGTGTATCTTCCTGCCGTATTTTCGCCCGGTTTGTCCAGAGTCTCATAAATACATCCTGTACAATTTCTTCTGATTCTTCCTGAGATTTTGTGAATTGCAGGCTATACGCAAATAAACGTTTTGCGTACATCTGATATATCCTCTCAAAAGCTTTGTAAGAGCCGTTTTTCAATGACAGGATAAGCTGTGGCTCATTATCTTGCATTTGTTTTTCCAAAATACTCAATTAGATTAATCCTGATATCTGTCCTTTTTCTGTCTGCAAACTTACATAAAATCTTTATTCATAAATGTATTTAGTAACAATAAAGATCACCTTTCTTTTTGTTTTCTGCCATATATCATTCCACAGACAGCCAGTATCCCAAGTAGTCCCGTGACAATAAATGCCCAGATATTAGGTACACGCGATCGGGCTTCCAAAGTATAATCACCAGGTAACAGCCGGTAGGCGTCTATCTTCCAATAAGGAGTTTCTCCTTCATGTAGGGTGGTATTGGTTGTTATCAACTGGCCCGGCATATTGAGTTCGTATTTTATCTGGTGGTTGAATAATTCTATCGGACGGCATTTCTCTTCAAATAACCGGTTTATCTGATCTTTGTCTTTCTGCTGATATGCAGTGGTGAAATGGTCCGTCTGGTAGAAAGTGTCGAGTAGCCGATACATATCTATCGAGTCAAGGTCTGTATCTTCTCCTTTACTCATGGCTGATTTTTTGATGGCATCTTTGTCTGCCTTCAGCTTTGAGATAAAGGTTTTATTACCGGACTTAGCTTCCCATTCCTCAATAGTTTCAAGGCGGATTTCAAACAAACTCTCATTATACCATTTCACGAAACGATCTGTCAAGTCATTCAGCTTATCGTTTAGCTCAAGTCCGTTCATTCCCCTGACTTGAGTCAGGTCACCTTGAAAGAGCAGTTCTTGTTCTTGTTTACTCAGGTAATGTTCAAGGGGGATGGGGCCTCTTTCTTCAATTTGACGGTAGTTGCAGGTGAATGTATAATAGGTATAAAACCATCTGAAATGTTTTTCCAGCTTTTCCTGCGGAACGGCTAACGGTTCCATCCATTTCTTTTCAGGAGTGAGCCGGAGAGGGGTATCCCATATATTCCATGTGCGTTTGACTTTTACATTCAATTGCTCCTCTTTACCGAATGAGTCGCTTTTCTTTCCTAAGATGACAAAAGGGATGCTGGGATTCAAAGGAATCTGTTGCCAGTCCTGGATGGAGAACAGGAAAGGAGAGTGTGAGCCGTCGCCCGCCATAAAAGCGGAATCTCCGTGTGCATATACTTCACGGTCAATTTGTCCGTTCGGATAAATATGTGTCACCATCCGGTGATTGGAAGAACAGGAGGCCATAAGAAGCAGTCCTGAAATGATTGATATATATCCTTTAGTTTTCATCTTTTGTTCGTTTTAGTGAATGATGGTTTCTACAGAAATTCTCTTGGACAGGAAGGAGGCTTTTCTTTTTGATAGTTCCTCTATGTATTCCTTCCATTGTTCGGATAGATAGCGGCTTTTTTCGAGCAAGCTACTTTCTGGGTTCCAGCTGTCGGGTAGGGAGTAGGCTTTTCCTTGCCAGATAGCATTATTCGCATAAGATTGCTCCGGATACTGTTTGTCTTGTGAAAAGAAAATGGTTTCGCTTATCAGAAAACAAAGCAGGAGAGCTGCTGCAATACCGGATATTTTGCTGACCGATAGTAATATCCTGTTTGTTTTACTTTTTCCTTTTGCTTCTTTCAAAAGGGACGTTCCGGAAGGTAAGGTCTTTATTTTGAACAAAATATCATTTGTCAGCTCTTCCGGAGCATTCAAGACTGGTTCGGTATTTTTTAGTTTGTCCAGCCATTTTCCGTATGTTTGATCTTCTCTTTTCATAGGTTGTTCTCCATCTGATTTATTTTCATTCGTATCTGTTTGCGTGCCTGGTAAAGATTGCTTTTGATCTTTTCGGCAGACATACCGGTGATAGCTTCTACTTCGGATACTTCAAGGCCCTCGACTTCCCTTAGGGTAAACACCAGTTTTTGTTTCGGAGTGAGTTCCTCGGTGAACCGAAGTATCAGGTTCTTTAAGTCTTTGTTTATAAGACTTTGTTCCATGTTCTCTTCAGAAGATAAGGAGAGATTGTCGACGGATGGCCCCTGCATGCTTCCCGAAGGGGTATGTTGCAGAAAGCGCAGGCGGTCGTAACAAATGTTTCCGGTAATTTTATAGAGCCAGGTTGAGAAGCGGTATTCCCGGTTATACTTGTCAAGATTCAACCAAACTTTTATAAATGTTTCCTGTACCATGTCTCTAGCCTCTTCTTCATTACAGAGTAAGCGAAATGCCAGTCGGAATACAAGTTGCCGGTATTCTGTGACTAATAGGGCAAAAGCGGTCATGTCCTGCTTTTTGCTTTTATCTATTAGTACTTGTATTTCTTCTTCATTCATCATACTTCTTGTCCGTTTATAATATGATACGTAAAAAAGGGGAGATGGTCGAATTATTTTAAATAAAAAAAGAGACCCACTTCTAAAGTGAACCTCTTTGCCTTTGTGTGGAGCATATCGGACTCGAACCGATCACCTTTAGACTGCCAGTCTAACGCTCTAGCCAGATGAGCTAATGCCCCGTTGTTTTATTTTCGAGTGCAAATATAGAGTTTTTCCTGATATTAGCACTATCTTTGTGTAAGAAATTTAGAGAAAAAGAATATGATCGTTTATAATACAACATTTAATATAGAGAATGATATCCTTGCCGAGTGTATTGAGTATCTGAAAAAGAGTTATATACCCCGTGCGGCAGCTAGCGGGTTTCTGCGGACACCTTATCTGCGTCGTATTTTACAGGACGAGACGGAGGATGCAACCAGTTATTCGGTTCAGTTTCATGTAAAGAATCCGGAAACGCTGGAGTATTGGATGCAGTCCGAAGGCCGTGACCTGCAACAGGAGCTAGTGAACCGTTTCGGAGCAAAGCTGGTGGGCTTCAGTACCTTATTGGAGGAAATAGACCTGGAGTCATGACGAAAGACCGTGTCATATTGGGTATCGACCCCGGAACAATCGTGATGGGATACGGCGTTCTGAAGATTGAAGGAAATAAACCGAAGCTCGAAGCCATGGGCGTTCTTCAACTGAATAAGTACGAAGACCATTACTTGCGTTTGAAAAAGATATTCGAACGGGTACTGGCCCTTATCGACCAGTATCACCCTGACGAATTGGCAATCGAAGCACCGTTTTTCGGGAAGAACGTACAGAGTATGTTGAAGTTGGGAAGGGCACAAGGTGTCGCTATGGCAGCTGCATTGGAACGTGAAATTCCTATCTTTGAATATGCACCGTTGAAGATCAAGATGTCTATTACCGGTAACGGAAATGCAGCCAAAGAACAGGTGGCGGGAATGTTGCAACGTTTTCTGCATATCCCTCAGGAGTCGATGTTGCCTCAATTAGATGCAACCGACGGATTGGCAGCTGCTGTTTGTCATTATTTCCAGACAAATAATCCGATTTCGGAGAAGAAGTATAGCGGATGGAAAGATTTCATGGCAAAGAATCCCGGTAAAGTACGGAAGTAAGTAGAGATTACAGCATAAAAAAACTCCGGTCCTTGGTTAACAGGAACCGGAGTTTTTTTATTGGGGAAAGAAATTATCTTTTGCCAAGTTCATGATCCAGAAGGATGGCATGATGTTCGCCGTACATCTTCAACTTGTCGACGATTGCTTTTGCTGTCGATTCTTCTTCTACCTGTTCGCGAACGAAACCGTATAAAAAGTCTTTGGCTGCATGATCGTTGTCTGCCTCAGCAATATCGACCATCTTGTCAATCAGTTCTGATACATGTACTTCGTGTTTGTAGACATGTTCGAATACTTCCAGTGGAGTACCCCATGCAGTCGGAACGACATTGATCTGGTTGATGACGATGTCGCCTCCGCGGTCGATAGCGAAATCGATCATTTTGTGGGCATGTTCCATCTCTTCTTCAGCCTGTTTCCGCATCCAGTGTGCACAACCGTTCAGTCCTGCTTTCTGGAAATAGATTGACATCGACAGGTACAGGTTTGAAGACCACATTTCAGCTTCTACCTGTTCATTGAAAGCCTTTGATAAGTTCTTACTTAAGATCATAATATTTTACTTTTATTGAGTTGTATTTGTATAAAATTGGTCACAAAAAGTGTGCCAGACTATTTTATACAATACCTTGTGCCATCATGGCTTTGGCAACTTTCATGAAGCCGGCAATGTTGGCACCTTTCACATAGTTCACATAATTACCGTCTTTACCGTGGGCGACACATTGTTCGTGGATGGCGCCCATGATCTGATGCAATCTGGCATCCACTTCATCGGCAGTCCAGGAGATATGCATGGCATTCTGTGTCATTTCCAGTCCAGAAGTAGCTACGCCGCCGGCATTAACCGCTTTGCCCGGGGCAAATAGTTGTTTGTGTTCGATAAACAGGTCGACTGCTTCGGCTGTACATCCCATGTTGGAAACTTCGGCAACGCATAATGTTTTGTTCTCGATCAGCTTACGTGCATCGTCGGCATCCAGTTCGTTCTGTGTGGCGCAGGGCAGTGCGATATCTACTTTCTGTTCCCAGGGTTTCTTACCGGGATAGAAAGTAGCGTTGGGATATTCGTCGGCATAAGGAGCCACGATATCGTTGCCACTGTTACGCAGTTCCAGCATGTATTCGATTTTATCACCCGAAATACCGTCCGGATCATAAACATATCCGTCCGGACCGGAGATGGTTACGACTTTGGCTCCCAATTCGGTCGCTTTCTTCGTTGCTCCCCAGGCCACATTTCCGAAACCGGAAACGGCAACTGTCTTACCTTTTATATCTATGCCGTGAGTTTCAAGCATTTGATGTACGAAATAGAGAGCACCGTATCCGGTTGCTTCCGGACGAAGGATCGAACCTCCGAACTCCATGCCTTTACCTGTAAAAGTACCGGTGTTTTCGCGGGCCAGTTTTTTGTACATGCCATACATATAACCGACTTCACGTCCGCCAACGCCAATGTCGCCTGCCGGAACATCGCGGTCCGGTCCCAGGTTACGCCATAGTTCCATGATGAAAGCCTGGCAGAAACGCATGATCTCTGCGTCGCTCTTGCCACGGGGAGCAAAATCGGAACCACCTTTACCGCCGCCCATCGGCAGAGTTGTCAGCGCATTTTTGAATGTTTGCTCGAAGCCCAGGAACTTCAGGATAGATAAGTTTACCGACGGGTGGAAACGGATTCCTCCCTTATACGGGCCAATCGCATTATTAAATTGTACGCGATATCCTAAATTAACTTGCACTTCACCTTTATCGTCTACCCAAGGCACACGGAAAGTAAAAATGCGTTCGGGTTCAACCAACCGTTCGATGATTTTGGCTTTTTCGAACTCTGGATGCTGGTTATAAACCTCTTCTATTGATAAAAGAACTTCTTTCACGGCCTGCAAGTACTCTTTTTCACCCGGGTGCTTTGCTTCCAGTGCAGATAAAATAACTTCTGTCTTCATAGCGTTTCTTGCTTTTAGGAATAACAATGTGTAGGCAAATGTAGCGAATCCTATGGAATGACCAAGTGTTTTGCTTACTTTTTGATAGTGAAAATTATGTTTTTGATGCATATTTTGGAATAGAGAGAGGAAGTAGAGCTTCTGAAAGTGGTTGTTCGTTTGAAGTTTTTCGGTTATTTGTGGTGATTGGGATATGATTATGTAACCTACCTAGCATATTTTTCCTTATTTTTGGGCGCATATAATTCTATGAAATCATTATGAGCGGAATACCGGACTTTCAGAACCTTGTGTTTAAAGACACATCATTCGCCAATCTAATGAATAAGCGTATATATAATGTACTGCTTATCGCTACAAAATACGACGCCTTTATGCTGGAAGACGACGGACGGGTAGATGAACAGATATTCAATGAATATACCTCACTCAGCCTGCGTTATCCTCCCCGTTTTACTCAGGTGACAACGGAAGAAGAGGCGCTTGCCGAACTAAAAGATCGTAATTTCGAATTAATCATCTGCATGCCGAATATGGATAACCGCGATATTTTTGCGGCGGCAAAGGAGATAAAGATACATTATCCGAATATCCCGATCGTGGTGCTCACGCCTTTCTCGAAAGAGGTCTCCAAACGTATTGCCAATGAAGACCTGAGTGCGATAGATTACGTATTCAGTTGGCTGGGTAATGCCGAGCTGCTGTTGGCTATTATCAAACTGATTGAGGATAAGATGAATGCACCCGACGATACGGCAAGTGTCGGGGTACAGATCATCTTGCTGGTGGAAGACTCCATCCGTTTCTATTCGTCCGCTTTGCCCCATCTGTATAAATTCGTCTTGGAACAGAGCCAGATGTTTGCAAAGGAAGCGCTGAACGGTCATCAGCAGACGCTTCGTATGCGTGGTCGTCCCAAAATCAAGCTGGCCCGTACTTATGAAGAGGCTGTCCGTATTTTCAATCAATACCGGGATAATATGCTCGGTATCGTTTCGGATATGAGCTTTATGCACGACGGGGTGAAAGATCCCTATGCCGGGTACAAGTTCGGACAGTATGTCCGCAAGACCGGATTGATCATTCCTTTTGTGCTGGAATCGTCCGAGTCGAGTAATAAAGTATATGCCAAAGAGTTGGGAGCCTCGTTTATCGATAAGAATTCGAAAAGCTACCCGCAGGATTTGCGTAAGAAGATCATGCAGCGTTTCGGGTTCGGTGACTTTGTGATCCTGAATCCGCAGACGAAGGAAGAGATTATGCGTATCAAAGATTTGAAGGACTTGCAAAAGAAAGTGTATCAGATTCCCGACGATTCGCTGGTCTATCACCTTTCGCGCAACCATTTCTCCCGTTTCTTTTATTCGCGTGCCATGTTTCCGCCGGCAGAAGTGTTGAAGCGGGTCGATGTAAGCGATTATAAGGATATGGATGAAGCACGTAAGCTGATATTCGACCTGATTGTACAGTACCGTCGCATGAAGAACTCCGGTGTCGTGGCTATTTATCAGAAAGACCGTTTCGACGAATACAGTAACTTTGCCCGTATCGGTGACGGTTCGTTGGGAGGAAAGGGTAGAGGACTGGCCTTTATGGGCGCTATGGTCAAGCGTTATCCCAAACTGGAGACGGAGAACTTTAACACGAATATTCCGAAGACCGTTGTGATCTGTACGGATATTTTCGATGAGTTCATGGAGACAAACGAACTTCTGCCCGTCGCCCTGAGTGATGCGGATGACGAAACGATACTGAAATACTTTCTCCGTGCCAGTCTGCCGGCCAGTTTGATCGATGATCTGATGGCATTCTTCGATGTGGTGAAAAGCCCGATAGCCGTCCGTTCGTCCAGTTTGCTGGAAGATTCGCATTATCAACCTTTCGCCGGGATTTATTCTACCTATATGATTCCCCGGTTGGAAGATAAATATGAAATGCTCCGCCTGCTGAGCGATGCGATCAAGGCGGTTTATGCTTCCGTCTTTTACCGTGACAGTAAGGGATATATGACTGCTACGTCCAACCTGATCGATCAGGAAAAGATGGCGATCGTTTTGCAGGAAGTGGTGGGAAACCGTTACAACGATCATTTCTACCCGACTATCTCCGGCGTGGCCCGTTCGCTGAATTTCTACCCGATCGGTAACGAAAAGGCGGAAGACGGAATTGCTAATATTGCCCTCGGTCTGGGTAAATATATCGTAGATGGCGGACAGACGTTGCGTTTCTCTCCCCGTCATCCGCACAATATCTTGCAGATGAGTACGATGGATTTTGCTCTCCGTGAGACGCAAACCCGTTTCTATGCACTCGACCTGAAGAACCTGGCAGAACAGTTCTCTATCGATGATTCGTTTAACTTGCAACGATTGGGACTGAAGGAAGCCGATGCGGACGGTTCCCTGAAATATATTGTTTCCACTTATGATCCGTATGACCAGATTATCCGTGACGGTTATTATCCCGGTGGTCGTAAGATCCTGTCGTTCGTAAATATTCTCCAACACGACGTTTTCCCTCTGGCGAAGACGTTGGATGAGTTACTTCGCATCGGGCAGGCCGAGATGGGACGTCCTGTTGAAATAGAGTTTGCGGTAAATGTCGATCCGAACAACCACGACAAGGCAACTTTCTATCTCCTTCAAATTCGTCCGATTGTCGATAATAAGGAAATCATGGATGAAGACCTGACGCAAGTCGGTAATGAGGAAACGATCCTTTCGTCTACCAGTGTGCTCGGTCATGGCATCGTGACGGATGTGCAGGATATTATCTATGTAAAGAGCGGTGCTTTCAACTCGTCGAACAACCAGTTGATTGCCTATGAAATAGAAAAACTGAACCGTCGTTTTACGGAAGAAGAGAAGAATTACGTGCTGGTCGGTCCCGGACGTTGGGGAAGCAGCGACCATTGGCTGGGGATTCCGGTGAAGTGGCCGCATATCAGCAATGCCCGTGTAATCGTGGAGTGTGGTTTGGAAAATTATCGTGTCGACCCGAGCCAGGGAACGCATTTCTTCCAGAACCTGACATCCTTTGGTGTCGGATATTTCACCATCAACCCGTTCAAAGGAGACGGCTGGTTTGACGAGGAGTATCTGAATGCCTTGCCGGCTGTCGAGGATACCGAATATCTGCGGCATATCCATTTCGACAAGCCGATCGTCATTAAGATGGACGGGAAGAAGAGTTTGGGTGTGGTACTTAAGCCGGAATGATAAAAGGAAGACGGAGCTTTGCTATAAGGCTCCGTTTTTTATCGTATTTTGACTACTTCGTGAAGAATAGGAGTCTCACAAGTCTCAAGAGTCTCACCCCCATTTTTGAAAATGCGTCTTTTTTCGAAATGATGCGTAATTTATTCATATATAATAATATAAGGTCTGTTTTGAGGATGAAAATCAAGCATGGAAATCTTTTTTTACTGTTTGCTCCGGACATTTTCAATGAGTAGTTACCCGTTCTTTCACCGATGCCTATCCGTTATCTCACCGGTGCCTACCCGTTTTGTTTCCGGTGCTTATTCGTTCTTCATACTATGCTTACTCAATATGACTGTAATAACCATATTCCAATAAAAGAAATTTGTCCAGGACTTTAATAAAAAAAGGAACAAATTGAAGAGGTAAAGAAAGAAAAAGTGAATGTAATATATTGTGTTTTAGGAGTATAAGTAAATTTGTGTTTGTGCGGACGAGAATGCGTAAAAAGAAAAAGGGGGGGTGAGACTGATGAGACTTGTGAGACTCTTTTCAATTACTCCTTTGTTTTTGTAACGAAGAAAGTGTGTCATCTGTGTGCATGTTTAGTGCATTTTTGACACAATTCCTTCGTTGAATATAATGTAGATCGGTTAGTCTTTCTTTTTAATAAAGTCTGACGGATAGTTCACCTTGTTGATGATTTCATTGCCTTTCAGGCGTATCCAGGTTTTGAAACCATTCTCACCTTCTGTCATTTCGATCACGCGGGCACCGTTTGTCAGGTTGTTGTAAACAGTGTTGCCACCGGTATAACGACCGTAAGCCAGCAGGATGCCTTTCCAGTAAACGGCATAATCGTCGTCGTGGTCGTGACCAACGAATACACCTTGTATGTCGCCCATTTCTTTCATGGAAGCGAACAGTCCGGAGTTGAGTTGCGGGGCGCAAGCCTTTTCCTTACGTGTTCCTACCAGAATGGCTGTTTCGTCGGAAGCCGCCTGGTTGTATTCCGGCAGAGCGATATGGAAGAATGCCAGTGAAGGAATCGGGGTACCTCCGTTCTGTTTGGTGTATTTGGCACTGTTCTCACGATACCATTGGATCTGGTCGAATTTGATATAATCGTATCCGCCGATGCCGTTGATCTGGGAGTATGAATGTGAATCCATGCAATAGAGGATGGTAGCATCCTTACTTCCATCCGATGATTTGATCGGTAGGATATAATTGCTTGCTCCCGATACACCTTTTACAGAATCTGTCAGGTTGTAAGGGATTGTTTTAATGATGTCGAATAGCTCGGTGCGTGTCAGACCCTGCTCGTTGTCGTGATTACCGAATGTGATTCCAAAAGGAATCTTACGGTCGGAGGCCAGTTTTAAGACTTTCCGCATGCCTTCTTCGGCTGGTTTTCCGTAGATCACATCGCCGGTGAAAAGAACCAGGTCCGGTTTTTCAGCATCCAGCACTTCATTGATCCTTTCAATCGAAATGGCCGATTTAGGATTCTCATATATATAATGTACGTCAGTAAACTGGACGATCTTGAACTTTCCGTCTTTATTGAACTTCAGTGACGGCTGCTGGGCGTTACCATTCAACAGGCCGCCCAACAGAAATAATGCACTTATAAATAACTGTTTCATTGTTTTCTCTTATTTATTTGAATACCGGCATCGGACGTCCGATCCATACCTGAGGCTGAGTCAGACCTAATAATTTAGCTAGTGTGGAGGCACAGTCGAATTGCATCATGCTGATGTCGTCAAAGCAATAGCCTTTCTTTACGTTCTTTCCTGCAATGATGAACGGAGTTTCCATCTCCTGCATAGTCTTGCCTCCGTGTCCTTTGTTGATACCGCCGTGGTCGGCTGTGATAACGAAAATAGTTTCATCCATCATGCCGGCTTTTTTTACTGCTTCAACGATCTGTCCGATATAGCCGTCCAGTTCTTTCAGCGTTTTGTAGTAAGAAGGGGTGTCATGTCCGTCTGCATGACCTACATGATCCGGATTATCAAAAATTACGGCAAACAAATTGGGCTTTTTTTCAGTAATATATTTAACAGCCATTTCAGTCAGAGCCGTTGGATTTTTATTGTAATCCGGTCCCTGGGCATGATAACTGAGTGCCAGTGTGTCTACCAGATATTTGATGCCGTCCCAGTCATAGATACAACCGATCTCTGCTTTCGGGGCGGCGTCGCGGTATAGCTGGAATACTGTCGGGAAGATGCCGTGCTGATTCAGTTCGCGTGAAGGAAGTTCAGGTGTTTTAGAGCCCCATTCGGTATATCCGTGAATCTCCGGACCTGCTCCCATAAACATGGAAGCCCAGTTCACTGCACTGGATGAAGGTAAAACGGAACGTTTTTTCAAGGTATAAGAACCGTCTTTCATAAACTGCTTGGTGACGGGCATCTCTGCTTTTTCCACACTATAAGCACCCCAGCCGTCCAGGCCGATCCAGATTACGTGTTTGGCTTTTGGTTTGGCAGCAAAAGCCGAACTGATTGTAACGATGGCTAAAACCAGAATAAGTAATAAATTTCTTTGTTTCATGATATGTGTTTAAATTTTGTATTAGTTCACCAAAGGTATGTATAATTGGTTCGAATACCCAATTATCATAAGTTCTTTTATCATTATTTTATAGTAATATCGAATTGATCGTACGACTCGGTTCTCCAGGATTTATCAGCTGTTGTTGGGGAGATAGCGAAGAGGGGAGAGAATGTTTTTATCTTGATCGTCTGTCCGTCAGGCATAAACTCCATAATCCGTAACCAACCGTCACCTCCGTTGCCATGCCAGAAACCGTCTGTGGTCTGGGCGTTGAACATCATCTGTGGAATATCTTTGCCGGCTGCATTCTTTTCGATACTGAAACCTACATTATCTTTATACGGAGCAATTTCACATTCATGTCCGCAAATGACCATGCATATGTTTTTGGACGGATAGACCAGCTTTTGCCAGATGGCTTCCCCATAGTTTGCCGGAGATATTTTATAGTTCTCTTTCAGGCGCCGTTTTCCTTCGGCGGTCAGATAGGAGTGAGTCAATAGGATCACTTTATGATCGGTATATTTGGGTTTCTCCGTTACTGCTTTTGCCCATTCGATAGCTTCGTCACGTGGGGCGAACTCTAAAGAGATCACCAGGATTTTGCCCCATGTTTCCGTATTGAATTCATAAGCAGCATTTTCGAGTGTCGGGATTCCCTGGTAGTTGTTTCCTACTTCGACCAGTGAGTTTCTCCAGCAGGAGTTTCTTTCTGACGGGAAGTATTCCGGTAGACGGCACAGACGGTTCTCTGCTTTTTCATATCCGTAATCATGGTTTCCGGTACAGACAACATAAGGCAGTTTATTATCCAGTCGGGCAAAGGCTTGCGAAGCAGCTTTCCATTGTTCTTCGCTGGTCTGGTTTCCGTTCACTCCGTCGGGGATACGGATTTCGTTCTGCTCCACCAAATCTCCGGTACAGAGCACAGCTTCGATATTCAGTCTCTCCTTATTGTTTGCCGTCCACGCGGTCATCAGTTCGAACAAAGGCTGGTTGACATCGAATTTCGTGTAACTTTGCGGATCAGGGAACAGAATCATGGAAAATGATTTGTCGTCCGTTAATTTGGGTTGCACAGGCTGAACCTGTGCGGTAATTGCTGCCAGATTGAATAGGCCGGCGGCGAATAAAAGAAGTCCTTTTTTCATGTGTATTTAGTTTTTAAATTGTAGTTATTTCTCGGATGGTGATATTATTTCAAAGACAGTCAGGACAGCAGCATGATCGGAAGCCCAGACATCATCGATCTCCGGTGCTGTTTTTACTATTTTGGAAGAAACAGCTTTGATATTCTTTCCTTTGTAATAGAGAAAGTCAATACGGCTGACCTGTAGTTGTCCGTAAATAACGGCAAATGTCCCTTCCGGGCGGGCTACTTCATCCGGATTGATTTCACGGAAGCTGTCTTTAAATCCTTCGTCCAACATATATTGCGAGATAGGGAAAGGTACGGGACCATATCCGAAATGTATGGGTGCAGCTGCTTGGGTCCAGTCCAGATGGCTGCAAGAGTTAAAGTCACCTCCGATAATAATGGGAGTATCGTCATCCGTCAGATAAGGTTTCGTATCCTTTTCCATAATATGTTGCATATCCGCCAAACCGCGTAGGGCATCTTCTGCCACCCAAACCGAAGTGTTATGTCCTATATTGGGGTAATTGCAGGAATATTCCGGGTTATAAGCATAACGTAACCAGCAGGCGTTAACTAATAGTTGTCGGTTGCCGGGTAATGTCAGTTTCACGGGGTTGGAGTTGAAACTCTTCTTTGTCGGTATAACTTCAGTTATAGGATAACGGCTAAAGAGAACCAGATTGTCTTTCAGGGAAGGTGTTTGCATATAATATCCCAGTGAGTCTTTGATCCGTTGCTGACCTCCGTAGCCTTCCTGCATGGTAACAATATCGGCATTGGATGCCTTTACGAGATCTATAACCCGGCTGAGACCGTCATTCCCGACATGAACACCTCCGTGCCAGATATTCCATTGCAGGACTTTCACGATGTTGGGATTGTTTTTGCTGCTTTCCGTGATTCTTTTTTCAATGATACCGTCACTAACTTCCGGAGTATATCCGGTTTTTTCCAGTTTGAAAGAAGGTACGGATATTTTTATTTTGTTACCGGCGATGGCTTTTTCTGCTATATCGGCTGTGACCAATAAATAATTGATACCAGGAGTCAGTGTTACGACACCCTGTTCGTCTTTAAAAGTCATTTTCTTTTGAGGCTTTTCTCCTTTGCCGAATAATTCGGTTTTGACTCCTGACTGGGCGGTTTTCCCCGTATAATATACGTGAAGACTGTTTATATCGGATAAAGCAGTCGTTTCAGATAAATCAAGAGAAAGTTCTGTCAGGCGTAACGGGGCCTGGCTTCCGGTAACGGCTATTCTTAATTTAAGGACCTGATCATCCAGACTTCCCTGGTCGACGTCCCATTCGCTATCGATGACGACTGCGTTGAATAATTCCTGCTGTTTATCCGGTTTTATGAATTTGGGGTTATCGTTTACTACGGTATAGGCCAGTGGAACAGTACCGTTATATTTGTTTCTGCCGTTTCTCAGGTGGTATCCCAGGTCTCCTTTTCCCACCCAGTTGGTTGAAACATCTTCGATACCGTCATCGAAGTTATAGTAGGCGACCAGCGTGCCAAACTGGGGATGAGTCGGTTCAAGCGGTTTCCCCATCCACTCTTTTAATGTTTCGGTTGATACTGCCGAGTTCCATATGCGGATTTCGTCCATTAACCCGCCGAACGTAGTCGGTTCACCTTCATTTACACCAATTGCTCCAGGCAATACGGATATGGCAGTCGTTTTACTGTCGACAACTTCTCCATCCAGATACAGCTTGGTGACAACTCCGTCACAACTTAATGCCACATGATGCCACTGGTCATCCAATACATCTTCCGACCATAAATCTGCCCATGTGTTATGTAGTCTGCCATTCTCGATAACAAGCGGCAGATAATCCGCTATATTCAACAGGCTGTATTCTCCTCCCCCGAAGATAACTTCAATATCTTTCCATGAATTATCATCGCCCTTGATCCAAGTCTCCAGTGTCCATGAGTCTTTCAGGATACCGATGCCGGTACGGACATTGTTATCTTGCCCGTCCAGGTGAAGGGCAAGATTATCGTTTGAGGCGTGTATAAAAGATAAATTTGTAAAAAGGCTGATAAATAAAAGAGTGAATATGTATTTCATGGTATTTTATTTTAATGTTTTAGTTTGAAGGTCGCCAGGACTGCTTTATGATCTGTTGGCCATGTTCCCGCAGGTTGTATAAATTTGTCCTTGCTGTTTTCTTCAGCACGTTCACCTCGGATTATAGATTTCCGGGGACCTACCACGGCGGCATCTATTAACTTTAATTTTTTGTTAGGTTTGAAATAGATAAAATCAATACGGTCTCTTTCATCGGCTTCCGGAGCCCAGGCCAGTTTTTTTACATCGACATCGGGATTGTCTGAAGGAAATGTGAAACCGGGATGTGTCACAGGATCAGGATATACTTCACGATAAGCATCTTTAAACCCGTTTTCCTCCAAAAGGACAGAACAATCCCAGCGTACGACCGTTTCATTGTGATCCCACAGGTCTTTTGTGTTTTCCTTCCAATCCAGATGGGACGGTTCATTGAAGTCTCCTCCCAGGAGGATGATATTCCCTTTTTCATTTTCGACATCTTCGATTACTCCCCGGATAGCTTCGTCCCGTAGGGATTCATTATTGGCCTTTTCTATTTCCCGGGAGTCAAGAACCGGTGCGTCCAGTTTTTTCCAGGTAACGCCACTGTATCCGCGTGGCAGATAACAGGCATAATGCGTATAATCCAAATGGGCGGAATAGACGACAATGGTTTGCCCTTCGATTTCGATACGGGCTTTAAGAACTGACCCTGCATCATTTTTGAGAGGGTAATTCGGCCGTTGTTCCTGTATTTTGTATTTAGAAAGTATACCGACATCCAAAGTACTGGTTTCACCGTAATAATTAACACCTCTGTCTTTTAATGCCTGCAAAATGCGCGGAATAAATTGTTTACCGTGGTAGTTTCTTACTTCACTGAACAGGACAATATCCGGAGACAACCGGCTGACTTCGTCTGCTATGGCATCGAACCCACCATCCACCATCGTACCTTCCTGCCAGATATTCATTTGCAGAACAGTCAATTCTTTACTTTTTCCATAAAGCGTACAAGAACAAATCAATAGAATTAGAAGTATAAAATTGTATTTTCTCATGATATTCAAAGTGTATAATAAAGATGTACTCTATGAAAAATAGAGCGACCTATATTCAAAGAGTACATCAAAAGTAGTAATATAAATTTGTAATAACAGATTTTAATCGAAAGAAATGCTTATTGGTAAAATCCTATTGCAGTATCCACATTTCCTTGTTGACATCATCTACGCCTCCGAACTGACGTTGTACGGCTTCTTCTACATTTTCTTTGTTGTAGTCGTACTCTGATTTAGGATACATCCAACGTACAGGTATTTTGTCGTGTACGGGATTCTGATTTGTTTCAGGATTGATCGGTAATTTCGGATATCCTGTACGGCGGTAATCGTAATAAGAGTCGTAAGGATGTTGCATAAATGAAGCCAGATAACGTTGGGTTAATATCTTCTCGATATTTTCTTCTTTGTTACTACCCAATTGAATCTGAGGGTTTTCTAAAAATGCATTTTTTACATCTTCAGTGAGGGGATGACCATAATGGTAAATCTCTTCGTCCGGTGTATAGGTTGTAATGAAATCCATACTGGCCTTAATTCCTTTTTTATAATAGACGGATGCATCTGCCGATATCCATCCTCTGATTGCCGCTTCGGCCAAAATAAAGTTTTGTTCCAGGTAACTGATTCTCATTAAAGGCTCACCTGATGGTAGATCTGTATATCGAGGATTCAATCCGCAAAAACTTCCTGATGAAAACATTTTTTTTATTTGGTCGAAAGGAAGTGAAGGGTCTACTCCCAAATATGCATTCCGATCATCGGCTGTTAATCCTTCATCAATTTTGCTTTGAGCCGGTTTGGCATAATAGAATAATCTTGGATCTTCTGTTTCTTGAAAAGCATTGATGATTGTTGTAGAAATCATAGAATATCCGGCATGTTTGGTTTGGGTATTGTGAAATGGATATACCGTGTTCGCTTTATCGGCGTATGTCAATTGCAGATTGTCGTCATTAGAATCCATCAAAAGACGTGAAGAAAAGATAGAGGCAAAACGCTCTTTTATTTTCAGATCCGGATCAGATTCTTTTAAAGACAAAGACATCAGCACTTTCAACTGTAAGGCAGTAGTTACTTTTTTCCATTTTTCTACGTTACCCCCTAACATTTCATCTCCAGTGAAATCATTTGCTTGCGAGAATAATTCGTATGCCTTGTCCAAGTCGGCTAATACAAATTGCATGACCTCTTTCTGCGTATTGTACTTCGGTTTTACCAATCCGGTTTCTCCTTGTAATGCTTCCTCATAAGGAATATCTCCCATTTCCAGTGACATATAAAAAAGCTTGTATGCCTTTAGGAAATGAGCCAATCCTCCATATGCATTTTGGTCGTCTTCACTGGCTGCTTCAAGCATCTTTTCGCAGTTAGTTAACATTTTGAATCCGCTGAAACTGGATCTGTCAAATATGTTGTATTGGTAACTTTCCATACCTTCTCCCCATGCCAGTTGTTTACTTAGAAAATTGTCGTAAACAAAATTTTTGCTACCTCCGGTTTGCATGATATCTAGTAATAGTCCGTTGGCTAATAATGAAGATGTAACTTTTGTTGTTGCATCGGGATCTGTATTGATATCATCAAATTTATTGCATGATATTAATGCCGTAGCTATTAATAACAAAGTTATATATCTATTGAATCGTTTCATATTTGTTTCTATTAAAAATCTAATTTAACATTAAAACCTACATAACGGCAAGAAGGTGAGTTCAGCTTATCTGAAGCTCGGTCAGGATCTGAGAAACGAAAATCTTTGGTCCATATCAGTAGATTTTGACCAACGAAAGCAACCGACATCCCTTGCATTCTGATTTTTTGGCAGATTTGTTTAGGAACTTGATATGCCAAAGATAAGTCGCGAAGTTTGAAGAATGTTTGGCGAAGCACGTTTTGTCTTCGTACGGAACCTATATAGGGGTTCATTGTACTCATGTATGTTTCGTAAGATACCTGTACGTCGTTGGGGGCAAAAACACGATCATCACGGATGATGTTTCCGTCGGAATCATAGTCTACACTTCCGGAAACGACTTTTACGCCGGTTCCGATGAAATTTGTTTTGCCATTGACAACTTCATCATATCTCCATTGATTGTCCGAGTCGATATGGGCTCCGGAATTCCACATAGCTTGATCGGTTTGTGAATGCATAATACCTCCTACACGACCATCGAAAGTGAAATTTAATGTAAAATTCTTATACGAGATACTATTGCTCCATCCCCAAATCCAATCAGGAGATTCGTATCCGGCGACTGATTCGTATTTGCTAAGTACAGGGTATCCGGCTTCGTGAATGATATTTCCTTCCGGATCACGTTCCCAGTCATAAACGCCATACCAGTCCCAGCGTTCACCTGCTTTTACCCAAGGTTTCTGGGTTGAATATACAGGGTCTACTTGTGAGTAGTAATAACGATCTCGTGACCAGTTGAACATAGAATTCCAATTCCAGTCTTTTGTGCGGATAATATCGCCGGAGAGTGTGATCTCAAACCCTTTACGAAGTTGTTCTTCATCGATGTTGATCAATGTTGATCCAAAACCAGAAGCTTCGCTGATACCTGCTTGTCTGGTCAGGTTGTAATAGAGTTTGTTATAATAAGTAAAATCCACTTTCAGACGATTCTTAAACAAATTAACAGCAGTTCCAAGCTCGTAAGATCGTGTAGCAGATGGTAATACGGAAACTCCACGAATAGAGGTCGGATAGTAAGCCGCACTACTGCCATTGAACAAATTGTTAGATATACTGAATGCATTATTCGTTTCGTATACACTTAAATCCGATTTTGTTTGTGTCCAAGAACCTCTTACTTTCCAAAAATCAAAAACTTCAGGCATTGGGATGAACTGTGACAATACAACGCTACCGGCAACAGACGGATAGAAATAAGATCGTGTTTCTTTCGGTAAGGTGGATGACCAGTCGTTACGTCCGGTGATATCCACAAATACAGTGCTCTTCCAAGAAGCAGAAACTTTACCATACAAACTGTTTACTAATTTTTTTGTAACGCCGCTTGTTGTTTTTACATTGTCGATAGATCCTTTCAGCGAATAATATCCGGGAATAGTCAGTCCGTTTTGTGTTTCTCCCATGATATTGTCACTCTTCCAGTAGTAAACTGTTCCTCCGATAAATCCGTCAATGTTGAAATCGCCCAATTGATGGTCGGCGGACAACATGAAGTCGTTGTTTAAGCTATACCCTCCTAGACGTTGCAAGCAATAATACCCCTTTCTATCCCATCCGCCGGATGCACTAATTGGGTTTTTCCATTCTTTCTTTTCCGAATAAGAGTCCAAACCAGAACGTAGAGAGAGTTTTAACCAAGGAGTAAAGTCGTAGGCAGCAGAAAGATATCCGTTTACAATATCATAGTCGCTGGAACGGGTAATTTCATGTGCAATGAAGTAGGGGTTATCATACCATGTATCATCCATCCAGTTTTGTTGTTCATTTGGCTTAACCCAATAGTTTTTATAATCTCGAATATCATATTCGCTACCTGACCATACCAACAAGTTATATAAGAATCCGCTTCCGCCATATCCGGCTCCCATGTCGTTGGGATAAAAGCGTTTGTTGTATGTCAGTCCTCCATCGAATGAGAAATCTTTCCATTTCATATCTCCGGAAACAGAATAAGTGATTTTATTCAGACGTTCATTCGGATATTGTCCTTTGTTAAACATGTGGGTAAGGGAAGTCCTGACACTGCCGTATTTCCCTTTTTGAGAAACACTGACGTTGTTATTAGTGACAAGACTTAAATTCTGGAAATTTTTCAGGTTATTCTTACCCTTTGATTCCAATGGCATCTCTTTCCATTCGTGTGTATATGGATCATACTGAACGGCAGTTCTTCCTATGTCTAGTTTATCTCCCCATACATAGTCGCCTGTATAGTATTTACCACCTGAACCAGAACTGTATGACGTTTGAACTTCCGGTTTTTTCAGGTAACCTGCATTGAACATAGTGCTGCTGTTGACAGTTACATTCAATCCTTCTTTTGTTCCTTTTTTAGTCGTTACCATGATTGCCCCAGCACCACCACGTGCTCCGTAAAGGGCCGATGCTGTTGCTCCTTTTAATACATCAACGGATTCAATATCATCTGCTGCAATATCTTTTAATGATACATTTCCATAAGGAACTCCATCAATTACTAATAACGGTTCGGAGCCACGTAAAGAGATCGAAGGGGCTGAATTGAATTCCGGACTGTTTTGTATGTTCAGACCAGCCACTTTTCCTGTTAACGATGTTGCAACATCTACCGGTTTTATTGTAGAGAAGTTATCTCCTCCCACTTTCTGTACGGCATAGCCCAATGCTTTCTCTTCCCGCTTGATACCCAATGCGGTTACGACTACTTCATTCAGGTTATGAGTATCTTCTTCCAGCTGAATATTGATTATATTCTGGTTCCCGACGACAATAGATTTGGTTGTATATCCAATATAGGATATAACCAAGGTTGACTTGTTGGGGACTGAAAGAGAAAATTTACCGTCAAGATCTGTTATCGTCCCATTTGTTGAACCTTTTTCGAGAACATTGGCTCCAATGATCGGTTCTCCTTTGGCATCGGTGACAATACCAGTTATATCTTTGATTTTTTGTTGTACTATGGCATTGCTCAATACTGTTTTTGGAGAAAGAATTATACTTTTATCCAGAACTTTATAGCTAATGTCTGTTCCGCTGAATAATTGTTCCAATACATTGAACACATTCTTTTTGTTGCTCTTTATTGAAACAAGCCGATTCGTATTTACCTGTTTGTTATTATAGAAAAAGTGAAATTCTGACTGTTTTTCTATCTCATCTAATACTTCCTGTACGGTTTTGTTATTGACGTTCAGGGATAAAGTGGCTGATTGACTGTAACTTTCAGTGGCGTATGCCAATCCGAAGCAAACAAATAACATTATAACGGTGATTCTCATACATAATGGTATTTTATTCAGGAATGTGAATAAAGATTTCACCATCCTGAAAAGTTGGATGCTAAAATAATTTGTCATAGATTTGTAAGTGATTTTAGAGTTAAAAAATTCATTTACTGACAGCTTGTCGCAAACAAGCTTGCAGTTGTTTTTTTCATACGGGGAAATACGCCAATATTTTCCCGTATGTTTTTGTTCTAGGGCGGTTCAAATATTTTCATTTCAGTACTAAATTGTAAGTTGTTCATAAATTTGAGTATTTAATATAGTTCAACAATTGTTTTTTCGGGAATCTTGTTATTATCCGTTTCCTGATAAATATATTTATACTGGATATTTGATGATAGCCGGAAATGTTCCAGAATCAGAGACAGATGCTGACTTTGAAATGTTCCGGTGAAAGAATAATTATACAGCAGGTCATTCTTTACAATGAACTCTGAATCAAATCTTTTACCTAGAATTTTCAGGGCTTCTTCAAATGAAGTGTTTCTGAATATAACAAGTCCGTCCTTCCAGGCAGTCAGAGTTGCCATATAAGTGTCATTCTGTTTAAGTTTTCCGATTTTTGCGTTATATTCAAATTCTTCGTTAGGTTTCATCAATAATGCTTCTTCCTTATTGTCTTTGCTTTGATAGGTGAGCCTGACAGAACCGGAAACCAAGGCTGTTGTAACCTTATTACTTTCTTTATAGGCTTCTATATTGAATTCTGTTCCCAGAACTTCAGCTTTCAGGTTGAAAGGTGTGCTGACTATAAATTTTTTCGATCTGTCTTTTTGAACTGAGAAATAAGCTTCTCCATCCAACACCACATCACGAGTCTCACCTGTGAATTTTTGTGGGTATTTCAAGTATGTTTTGGAGTTCAACCAAACTTTGCTTTTATCAGGAAGAGTAACGGTGGCTACCATTCCAGGGTTTGTCCGAACTTCGATATATTCGACCGGCATTTTCTGTGTGGCAAAATAAATGGAACTGGCTATCAATGGCAGGATAAGGATGGCTGCAATCCGTTGGAACCAAAACATAAACGAATGTTTGTTGTCAGTTTTTCTGTTTATTCTTTTCCTGACATCATTTAATGCTCTGGTTGAATCTACAGATTCGATCGTATTGATTGTGTCTGTCGCCAGGAAAATATACCGGATATCCCGTGCTGTTTTTCTGTTTTCCTCAGAAGCTTGTAGCCAGGTTTCTATCTCCTGCTGTTGGGTAGAAGATAGTGTTCCGGAAAAATAATCCAGTAGTAATTGCTCGTCTATATGATTTTGTGTGTCCATTTTGTCCCTTTTATATTATAAAGACTAATGGGCAGAAAAACCTCCTAAACGAAAATGTGATTTTTTTGTGATTTTTCTTTTTTGAAAGAGTTCTAGTAAGAAATTGTTGATTATTTACAGATTGTGAGATTAAAGAACTCTCTTTTATTTAATATTATAATAACTTAATCACTTTGTAATAGGTCTATATGTTGAAAAATGTTATTTTTGCACGGATAGATACGTTAGTCTTATTAGAACTAAATACTTTTATATGCTTTCTTTTACTACAGATAACATAAATGATGAGGTTCTTTTCCAAAAGATCCAGGCTGGTGATGTGAAAGCATTTGACACTCTGTTTATGCGCTATTATCCCCTTTTATGTGCTTATGCAAAGCAATATGTGGATTTTTATGACGGTCAGGAGATCGTACAAGATGTGATGGTTTGGTTTTGGGAAAACAGTAGCATGCAGGTTATCGAATCCTCTCCGAAGAATTATCTATTTAAAGCCGTAAAGAACAGATGCCTGACCCTGATCAATCGGAATGAACTGAAACAACAGATTGTAAATACGCTGTATGCAGATTGGCAGTCACAGTATGAAGATCCGGACTTTTATGTGGTTGAAGAGTTGACGAGGAATATTGAAGCTGCTTTGTCACGTTTACCGGAAAGTTACCGGGAGGCTTTTGAAATGAATCGCTTCCAGAATATGACTTACAATGAGATAGCACAGAAGCTGAATGTTTCATCTAAAACGGTCGATTATCGTATTCAACAGGCATTGAAACTTTTGCGTGTCGAGTTGAAAGACTATCTGCCATTATTAATGGCCTTAGTCAGAATTGTCTGAAAGACATTTCCGGCTAAAGCCATCCTGATGTATTATTGTCTTTATCTTCGTATTATAAACCTTTCATCCATTTTTCCGCTTTGGCTAAAGCCTCCGGCTTGCCTATATCCAGCAACTGTAAGTTTTCGGCTGCATAGGCATGGATATTTGTTTTAGCACAGATAGCCAGATAGAAATTGATGATCGAGAATTTACCCGTCCATTCTTCCATCCAGTCGAATATTTTCGGTGATATTACATGGATACCGCTAAAAGCGTATTCATTATATTGTTTGGGGTCGAAATCCGGATAATAAGATTTTACTTCTCCGGTTTCATGATTTCTCCATCCGCACAACCGGCTCTCTTTGTTGAACAGGAGATAACGCGATGTGTTACGTTTACTGACCAGCAAGGTAGCGACCGGATTGGTTTCCAGATGGCAATCGTATAACTTTTTCAGATCCACATTCGACATGATGTCGACATTGTGTACCAGAAACGGTTCGTTTCCCTGAAGGAATTTGGCCGCTTTTTTGATGCCGCCTCCCGTGTCGAGCAGGTAATCCCGTTCGTCGGAGATATGGATCTGAACTCCGAAGTTGTTGTTGGCTGCCAGGAAATCGATGATCTGGTCTCCCAGGTGGTGAACGTTGATAACGATCTGATGAAACCCTGCATCCTTCAGCTTCAGAATTACATGTTCCAACATTGGTCTTCCATTTATTGGTATCAATGCTTTTGGTGTATTGTCAGTCATCGGTTTGAGGCGGGTCCCCATACCGGCTGCAAAAATCATAGCTTTCATAATATTGCGTCAAAGATTTGTTCTATATTTTGTTCCCTGTGGGTAAGGTCTACTTTTACTCCGAATTTGGCATGCAGATGCTCTGCCAGATGTTGTGCCGAATAGACGGAACGATGTTGTCCGCCGGTACAACCGAAAGAGATCATCAGATTCGTGAAACCACGGTCCAGATAACGTTTCACCGAAGCATCCACGATCGTATATACATGTTCCAGGAATTGCGTGATTTCCCCGTCTTCTTCCAGGAAGTGGATCACTGGCTCGTCCAGTCCTGTAAAATGGTTGTATCGTTCATATTTTCCCGGGTTGTTGATGGCCCGGCAATCGAATACGAAACCACCGCCGTTTCCGCTCGGATCGTTCGGTATTCCTTTTTTGTAGGCAAAGCTGACGATCTTAACTTCCAGCATCCGTTTTTGTATGTCGTCCCTGAACTGCGTCAGGCCGGTCAGTTCTCTCAGAACGGCGCACAAGTACGGATATTCCGGATAATCATTCTTTAATAACTGCCGCAGATTGTTGATGGCGAAAGGTACGCTTTGGATAAAATGCGGTTTCTTTTCAAAGTATCCCCTGAAACCGTAGGCTCCCAGCACCTGTAGTGTGCGGAACAACACGAAATGGCGTAGCTGGCAGAAGAAATGTTCTTCGTCTACATCAGTATATTTTCGTAATGCTTGCAAATAATCGGCAAGCAATTCGTTTCTCAAATCTTCCGGGTAATTGGCTTTAGCCTGCCAAAGGAAAGAGGCTACGTCATAATAGACCGGACCTTTTCGTCCTCCCTGGAAATCAATAAACCAGGGTTCGCCATCTTTGATCATGACGTTGCGTGACTGGAAATCCCGATAAAGGAAAGTGGGAGAGGTGTCCTGAAGCAATACATCGCTCATTTTCTGGAAATCATCTTCCAGGCGGTCTTCCTGAAACTCCATCCCCGTCGCTTTCAGAAAGCAATATTTGAAGTAATTCAGGTCCCAAAGAATAGAACGTTGGTTGAATTCCGGTTGAGGATAACAGTTCTCATACTCGAATCCTTCGGCACCGGCATACTGGATAGAAGGAAGTTGCGTGATTGTTTTGTGTAACAACCGGCGTTCCTCTTCATCGAATACACAGCTTTTGCGTCCTTTTTCTATGGCATTGAAAAGCATGGTGTCGCCCAGGTCTTCCTGCAAATAAAAAGAATAATCGTCCGAATAGAAATGCACTTCCGGGACGGAAATACCTTTTCCCCTGAAAAATCCGGACATATAAATAAACGCTTTGTTCTCCTCCTGGGAAGAGCCGCTGACCCCTATCAATGTTTTCGGGCCGGATATTCTGAAATACCGGCGGTTAGAACCGGATGAAGGTAGTTCTGTTATATCTTCGGCCTGTGAACCGGTATATTCGTAGTAGAGTCTTTTTAATTCTTCTGTTACCATATTTTTTGAATTACGGCACTAAGGTAAGCCTTTTTTGTTAGGGAAGGAAACTTCTCAAAAACATTCGCAATTGTATTTGCTTTTTGTACTGATGTCAGTGGAATTACTATACGTACTAAATTATATAGTAAGCTTTCGGTGTAGTGCATATAAACAATCTATAAATGTTTAACGAAAGCAGTATCATCGATATTGTTTCATCCTAAAGAAACAAGTGTTTCTACATAATGAAACAACTGTTCCATTACTATGAAACAGATTCTCTTAAAGAGGTATTGGGAATGTGAAAAGAGTAAAGGTGATAAGATGCATTGTTCCAGTATGATTTTGCATGAAAAGTCGTCTCTTTTGTACAATATACTTGATTATTAGCGTTTGTTATAGTAATTTCGGATTTAAAATATTCTATCTTTGTACTTAGTATGGGTTAATATGTAAATCAAAAGTGAAATAATATATGAATAGAAAATCTACTTTATTGGCTGTGGTTTTAATGGCGGTAAGTTCTTTCACGATGAATGCGACAGAATTTGGATCTACGAATGATTTCTTTTATTTGAAATCAGGAGATCTCTACTTATCACTGGATGGTAATAAATCGGATTCTGTTATAGTAAAATCTTTTAAAGAAAATATGACGAAGGCTGCAGTTGATTCTGCTTTGTGGCAGATAGTGGAAAAAAAAGCGGTCGTAGGAGTTACAACTTATTCGATCATAAACAAAGCAACTTTGAGTTATTTGGCTTTTGCTCCGGCTAAAAAAACGGTACCTAATCTGGTTGCAGTGAAAGATGGAGTTGCTTATAAATGGATTTTGGATGGAACAGATAATCCGCAAGAATTAAAAAGTTTTTATAGCGGAGATAAATATTTGTCTTTTGTGATTACGAATGATAAAGATTTATCTTTGGTTGATACTCCTGCGGCTGATTCCAATGCTAAATTTACGGTAGTAGAGCCTTCTTCCAAATTTCTTTTGAAGGCAGACGAGCTCGGGGCTGGTTTTAAGACTTTCCAGTTAAAGTTTGGTGATACATATGAAGGGGATATTTTCTCAGGGAAAGACCTGATAGCAAAAGATGTCGATGATGAAGACGGATATGTTACTTTACAGGAAAAAGGAAACGAGGCATTTCCGGATAATAAGGCTAAATATTTTGGTGTCGACATGCTTAAAACAGATATTTCTGGTGCAAAGGATGTATTTGGATATAATTTTTCTTTGGATTCTACCCGTCAGACGCAAGATCCGAATGCTGATTGGCAAAAGTTTAAATTTACAGTCGACTTAAAGAATGATTCAGTATCTGTATTTTTAAAAAGAGCTCCTGAGAGTGGAGAAGATACTGTGCAAGTTGTATTTGCCAGTGTTGGACCGAAAAAAGTGTTGACTGTTTCAAAGGTGGATGATAATGGTGCTGTGAAACAAGGAAAAGCACCTTTGATCAATTTGTCTGCCGGAACTCATGCAAATATACCGACAGGTTCAGGCGTTTATTTTCTCCAAAGTGCAAGCAAAGGTACCAAAGGTAAATATTATGTTAAGAAAAACTCCTTTATGGGGGGAGACAGTGTTCCTTCTGTGAACTTGCCGAGAGGGCAATGGTATATTAAAACTGAAAATGGCAAATATTCCGTTGTCGACCGTGAATCTGATGATGCTTTTATCTTGAATCAGGAAATATTTGAAGTGGCAGAAATGGAGGATACCTATTTACTCGATGGAGACTCTGTAAAAGTTACTCCGGTGTCTGTTGATTTGAAAGATAAATATTTAGGTTCGCGGGCTTATACAGAGAAAGAATTGGCCGAGAAAGGATTTACGCTTCATCTGATACCCGGAATTCCGATAGGTCCTGCTTATCTGTCTACATTTACGAACGATTCTATCTTGAAAGGAACAGGTGATATTTCTAACCAGATTATGTTTAAACTGGTACCGAAGGATACGCAAGTAGTAGCTGGTGCTAAACAGTTAGGCGATGAAATCTCTATTATCTCTTATCAGCTACGTACGTTGTTCGGAACTGATAGAATCGCAGCCCAAAGTGATAGTTTGAAATTGTCCGAGACAAGTGAGCCTCTTTCATTCCACTTTGTTTTCAATGAGACAAGACAATGGTCTACAATGAAAGTTGTGGGTGATGCTGAAGGCCGTTACGTTGGAATGGATATACAGACTGGTTGTCTTCAGTTGACAAAAAATCCGGCTAATGTTATGATCCTGTCTGCTGATGCTCCTGAATATGCTCCTCAGGAAGTTGGTCATAAGCGTTTTTCTACTGCTAATAATTCGTTGGTGATGAACCCGAATACATTTCTGGCTGAACTGAAGATCGAAGGCAATGAGATTACGAAGTCTGGCTATACGGAAGATAATTTTAGTCTTTGGGTTGAGAAAGCTGAAAAGAGTCCGTTGGGTAAACAGTTGTATTATATCTCTTGCAAGGCCATAGGCGCGAAAGAGGGTGACGAAACTCGTTATTATTTGGCAGCTAGTGATACTTTAGGCGGACGTGCCGTATTCATTTCCGATGAATCTGTTAAAACGATGGAAAACAGTCCGGCTCTCTTTGCATTCAAGATGGTAGAGGGTGGTACTTATTATCTGGAAAACCAGAGTGAGTTCAAAAAGGATGATGCTAAACCTTATGTCGGTATGGTGAATGGATTTGCTGTAATGCAGCCTGTTCCGATGGCAGAGTTTACTATTGAGAATGCTCCGGCTCCTGTTGCCAACGAAGAAATCGAAGCGCCTACGACTATTCAGGTAATCGGAAGTACAGGTGAATTCCAAATCCGTAATGCAGGAGGTAAGAAAATTACTTTATCGAATATTCTGGGGCAGACAATCGGTTCCCGCTTTGTATCTTCTGATAATGAATCAATTCAGACAGCAAGAGGTGTTGTGATTGTGTCCGTTGAAGGTGACAAGGCTTATAAGGTGATCGTGAAGTAAAAAAAGATACTCTCAAATAAAAATCCGGTTCTCATATTCAATTGGGAACCGGATTTTTTATGGAGAAAATCAGACCGTTTATTCTTCTGTATTACTTTCCAATTTGCTTTTCAAATAAGCAATTCGCTTGGTTGCTTTTTCTTTCTCTTTCTGAAGATTTTCCAGATCGCTTAATACAGTAGCCAGTTCAAAAGTCGCGGCAATCGCTTTTTTATCCCCGTCAGCTATATATAATGTATAGGGTTTGCCACCTGTGTACTCGGCTTTGACACGTTCTTTTACGTTTGTAGAAATGAACTTGGCAGCATCGAGTCCTTTTTCGCCTTTGTAGGTGACGACTTCAGTTGTTTTTCCCAGATCTTTAAAACGGTAGTTTACTCCGCCGTCGTACGGGATTGTGGCTGTTTCGGCAAACTGGCCGTCTTTCGTACTGACCTTGATGCCTGTATGGTTGATCGGTGCGCCGCCGTAGAAAACACTGGCAAGATAAATCTCGCCCTTTTCGTTGACCCCGCTGCGGATATAACAGCGTTGCACATTTCGCTCCACTGTCTGCTGTTTCCATATATAATTACCGATCTCTTCGTAGACGCTGTCTTTTTCAAAAACGAATCCTTTTTTCAGTCCTTCCGCTTCTTCTGTCTTGATGGGAATAAGGCTGTCGCAAAAAGCGATATTCCGTTCCGCCTCTTTCATCTCGACCATACGCATCAGGGAAAGTCCATCTTTCAATACTTTGAATTCTTTCGGATAGAGTGCGCGGATAGAGTCTATTTCGCTTTTTGCGGCGAAGAGCTCGTTTCGTTCATACATACTTTTTGCATTGTTCAACCGGGCCCGGGCTTCTTTCTCCGTATTATTGCATGCAGCCAGGGTTACGGCTGCCAATGCGATACATATTACAGACTTCTTCATGTTGTTTATCTTATTCGTTCTGTCTGCAAAGATATATTTTTTATCTTTGCAGTCTCAATGAGTGAGATAAATAAAGCGAATGTATATAGAACAGGAAGATATTTTAAATCATATATCGGCAAAACCGTTCCACATAATTTCAGAGGCCGCAGACGAATTAGGTGTTGAGGCTTATGTGATTGGCGGTTACGTCAGAGATATTTTTTTATACCGTCCATCAAAAGATATTGATGTTGTTGCAGTAGGTAGCGGGATAGAGTTGGCAAAAACTGTTGCCGGCAAGTTGGGGAAAAAGACACATTTGTCCGTATTTAAGAATTTCGGAACGGCGCAGGTGAAATCAGGCGACCTTGAGATCGAGTTTGTCGGAGCACGGAAAGAGTCGTATAATCGCGATAGCCGGAAGCCGATTGTGGAAGACGGGACTTTGGAAGATGATCAGAACAGGCGCGATTTTACGATCAATGCACTGGCTTTATGTCTGAATAAAGAACGTTATGGGGAGTTGGTCGATCCTTTTGGAGGATTGGATGATATGGACAATCTGATTATCCGTACGCCACTCGATCCTGATATAACGTTCAGTGATGACCCGTTGCGTATGATGCGTGCAGTCCGCTTCGCTTCACAGCTGGGATTTTTTATTCATCCCGATACATTTGATGCGATTGAGCGCAATAAGGAACGCATCTCCATTATATCCAAAGAACGGATTGTGGATGAATTGAACAAGATCGTACTTTCGCCAAAACCCTCCATCGGCTTTGAATTGCTTGATAAGAGCGGATTGTTGCAGCTGATTTTTCCGGAACTGTGTGCTCTGAAAGGAGTGGAAACAAAAGAAGGCATCGGTCATAAGGATAATTTTGCCCATACCTTAATGGTGTTGGACCGTTTGAGTAAAACAACGGATAATCTGTGGCTTCGGTGGAGTGCGATTTTCCATGATATAGGAAAACCGGCAACTAAACGTTTTGATCCTCGTCTGGGATGGACGTTCCACAATCATAATTTTATCGGCGAGCGTATGCTGCCGGGTATTTTCCGTCGGATGAAGTTGCCGATGAATGAGAAAATGAAGTATGTACAGAAAATGGTAACCCTTCATATGCGTCCCATAGCTTTGGCAGACGATGAAGTGACAGATTCTGCCATCCGTCGTTTGTTGTTCGATGCCGGTGACGATATCGATGACTTGATGAAGCTTTGTGAGGCGGATATCACCAGTAAGAATCCGGAAAAAGTCCGCCGTTTTCTGAATAACTTCCGGTTGGTTCGTGAGAAGTTGGCAGAAATAGAAGAGAAAGACCGGGTACGGAATTTCCAGCCGCCTGTCTCGGGTGAGGAAATTATGGAAACATTCTCCCTGCCTCCTTCACAGCCGGTAGGCGTCATAAAAGAAGCCATCAAGAATGCTATTCTGGACGGCATAATTCCTAATGAATATGAGGCAGCTAAACAGTTTATGCTGGAACGGGCTGCAAAGATGGGGTTGAAGCCAGTTAGGGGATAATTCCTTTAAGTATAAATAGTTACAGAGTAAATATAATTAATTAGATCCGGTTTTTATATTCAATAAACCGGATCTGATCTTTTCAATAGATAAAAATATCACTTTCCTTTTAGCAATTCTGCTGCTTCTTCTCCGAAAACGATTTTTAGTACCTGCTCTTTTTTATCGTTGTCCAGCTTGATTTGTAATACTGTTTCTGTTGATATATTACTTTCCTTGCTCAGAACATATTTATCCGGATATGCAATAATGTTTATTACTGATTCTTGCAGAGCGTTTGCAATTTGTAATAATGTGTTGTATTTAAGTTCCCGCTCTCCTGACATAATAAGACTTAACCCAGCTTGTTTTAAGCCGATCTGACTAGCTAAATATTCTTGCGAATATCCTTTGTTTCTGCGAATTGCATCTATATTCCTTAGTATATCGTTCATGTAAGCAATTTAGTGTTTGTGGTTTGAATAAATAAATGATATTTGTAATAAAAAATTGCACTTATGTTTGCTAATATAACAAAATGTAATATCTTTGCTGCTGTGATTTTCTTAATTCTCTTAATAGATCTTGTGTTCCCATTTTGAAACATTTTGCTATTAAGTCTAATTGTTAACCTAATTTGTCTGAAGATTATGTTGATCTATAGAAGGTTATGTTTGTTTGGTAAATGAGGTGTCCGGTATGTGTATGAAGGGGACTGTTTTCCTTAGTAATACGGTTTTCAAGATATATGCCAGTTGTTTCTCTGTAATAAAGATTGCACTTTGTTAAGTAATGGAGAAGATAAAATTTAAGTTTATATAATTCACTAGTATTCATTTTAATATTGCTTGCCTATGATTATGAATTTTTAATTCCAATGTTTTCTATTCGGATATGTAGTCATATCCATTGTGTTTTTTAACCTTATATTCATTTAATAACAGAAGGAAATGAAAGAATCTTTTTTAGACATACATTTAAAAGGATGTCGTGTTAAAAGCAATTTATTCAGAATGTTAACCTTATTGCTTTTAATTTTTTGTACGACAAATGTATTTGCACAGCAGAAAAATGTCAGGGGAACGGTTGTTGATGCTTCGGGGGATCCTCTTATTGGTGTAAATGTTTCAGTAAAAGGAATGACAATCGGTATAATTACCGATATGGAGGGTAGATATCAACTGGAAGTACCGGCCAATGCTACGCTTCTCTTTTCTTATATCGGATATCGTTCGCAGGAGATTGCGGTAGGTAATCAGTTATCGATCAATATTACGATGCAGGAAGATACTCAAAATATAGATGAGGTTGTGGTTGTCGGATATGGAGTTCAGAAAAAAGAAACTGTTACAGGTGCTGTCTCCACATTGAAGGGGGATGATTTAATAAAAACACCAGTAGCGAATCTATCAAATGCCATAGCTGGTAAAATGTCGGGAGTGGTAACATTTCAGCGTTCTGGTGAACCGGGTTACGATGGAGCAACAATTCGTATTCGCGGTTCAAATACATTAGGAAATAATGATCCGTTGGTTGTCATTGACGGAGTAGCGGCGAGAACTGGTGGTTTGGAGCGTCTTGACCCAAACGAGATTGAAACGATGTCTGTACTGAAAGATGCGTCTGCGGCTATCTATGGGGCACGTGCAGCCAATGGTGTAATCTTGATAACTACTAAAAAAGGACGTGCGGGCAAGAAACCGGTGTTTTCTTATTCTTTTAACCAAGGATGGTCTAAGCCTACCAATCTACCGGAAATGTGTGATGCTCCTCAATATGCAGAGTTGATGAATGAATTGTATATGAATAAAGCCATGAAAAATCCGGCTAAGAATAATGGTGTCGGTATGGGAGATTATACTTTGTTTGCAACTCAGGAAGAAATTCAGAAATATCGTGATGGTTCTGATCCTTGGAGATATCCGAATACGGATTGGTATGCGGCAACCTTTAAAGATTGGTCTCCACAGCGAATTCACAATGCATCGCTGGAAGGTGGTTCTGATAAATATCAATACTTTGTAAACTTCGGACATAAATATACAGACGGGCTTTATCATAAATCTGCGAACAACTACAAACAGTTCAACCTGCGTATGAATGTTGATGCACAACTCAATGATTTTATTAAGGTGGGAACTCAATTAATGGGACGTCAGGAAAACCGTAATTTCCCAAGTCAGGGAGCAGGTGATTTGTTATGGTTCACATCCAGAGGCCGTCCAACTGACCAGGCTTACTGGCCTAACGGACTACCCGGACCGGCACAGGAATATGGGCGTAATCCGGTTGTTGCCTGTACAGATGAAACCGGTTATACGCATGATAAGCGTTACTATATACAAACTAATGCTAATGTAGAAATTACTCAGCCCTGGATTGAAGGTTTGAAACTTGTAGCTTCCGTCTCTTATGATAAATACTTAAAGCAAAGTAAAACATGGTTTCAGCCATGGACTTTATATGATTGGGATAAAGTGAGTTATGAATCAGATGGCACAACACCTAAATTAACGCCGATGTTGAGTTACCCGAACCATGAGGATCCGGACTTGTCTATGGAGTCTACAGACCAGACAAATACAGTCTTAAGCGGTATTATGACATATAATCGGGTTTTCGGAGATCATGGAGTCGATTTTTTGATAGGTATGGAACGCGACTGGTCCGATGCTGAATCGTTTAACGGATACCGGAGGTATTTCCTTTCTACGGCTCTTCATCATTTTAATGCAGGTGGTGATAAAGAGAAAAATGCCAAGAGTGACGGAGATAACTGGGAACGTGCCCGTATGAATTATTTCGGACGTTTTGCTTATAACTATAAAGAGAAATATCTGGCTGAATTTGTATGGCGTTATGATGGTTCTTATATGTTCGCAGCAGGCGAGCGTTTTGGCTTTTTCCCCGGTGTTTTGCTTGGATACCGTATTTCGGAAGAGGACTTTTGGAAAGAAAATCTCTCTTTTATTAATTACTTTAAGTTACGTGCATCCTGGGGGCAGATGGGGAACGACCAGGTTTATTATGATGATAAATTAAGGGAATACCAATTTGCACCTACCTATTATTATGAATGGGGATATATTATTGATAATGCGGATGAAAAGGGATTGCGCATCAGTCGTTTTCCGAATCCTGCTATTTCGTGGGAACGTGCTAATAACTTCAATGTTGGTATTGAAGCCCGGACATTCGATAATCGCTTATATTTAGAGGCAGATTATTTTTATAATAAACGTTCAAATATTTTATGGCGTAGAAATGCATCTATTCCTACAACTTCCGGCTTAACATTGCCTGCTGAAAATATAGGTAAGGTTAATAATACCGGTTTTGATTTTAAGATTGAATGGAATGACAATATCGGTAAAGATTGGCGCTATAGTATATCTGCAACCGGAGGCTATGCAAAAAATACCATTAAGTTCTGGGATGAAGCTCCGGGTGCTCCTGAGTGGCAAAAGTCGACAGGTCATCCGATGAATACTTCTTTGTATTACGAGTATGACGGTGTATTTAAGGATTGGGATGAAATCAACGATATAGCTAATCGTCCAAATTATGACGGTATAACAAAGGATGCGGACTTAAAACCGGGTGATATGAAATTTAAGGATCTCGATGGGGATGGTAAAATAACCCCGGATGACCGTTATCGTTCGGACCGTACCAATGAACCGAAATGGACATATGGCATTACAGGATATTTGCAATGGAAAAACTTTGACATGAATATCTTATTTCAAGGTGCGGCTGATTCATGGACTAAAGTTTACTGGGAAGCCGGTGATATTGGTAATTATCCGAAAACAGTTTATGACAAGCATTGGTCTATTGATAATCCATCTGACAAATATCCGCGTGTAAACGAACGCAGTCAGTATTATTGGGATGGAACGGCGGCCGGTAACAACACTTACTGGATGGTCAATACGAATTATATCCGTTTGAAAAATCTTGAAGTAGGATGGAGTATCCCCAAAGCATGGTTGCTGCAAACAAAGTTTATCTCGTATGCCCGTTTGTATGTGAGTGGGGTAAACTTGCTGACTTTCTCGCCAAGTAAAGATATTGACCCGGAAAGTACAAGTTCCAATGCGACAAACTATCCTCAGTCAAAAATTATTAATGTAGGTTTTACTGTAACATTCTAAACTTGATATGAACATGAAAAAAGCGAATATATTATGTCTTTTATCTGTAGCTTTGCTTACTGTGTCTTGCAGTACGGATTTTCTGGATACAAAATCACAGACAGAAATCATGGCAGATGATATATGGAAAGAAAAGAGTCTGGCAGAAGCTTATATGTATGATATTTATTTTGCATTTCAGGATGCCGGTTTTACGGAAGAACTACAGGCTTCGGCTTGCGACGAGGCGATGTTTACACATGGGAGAGAATTTGTTGAGACAAACGCAGGTGCTGTGACTGATGTGAATTTAGGCTGGTTTTCAAAGACTCAGAGTGGGCATCAATGGCAACGTTTATACCTGAATATCCGTTCCTGCAATGATTTTATCGAACATGTGGATGACGCAACATTTGCTGACGATGCAAAAAAGCAGTTGAAGGGGGAGGCTTATTTTTTGAGAGCCTATTTCCTGCATCGTTTAACACGTGGATTTGGCGGTGTTCCTATTCAGTTAAAGGTAACCCAGCTGACTGACGATCCGGAGTCGTTTTTATTATCCCGTTCTTCTTATACGGATTGTATCGGGCAGGTTCTGGATGATATTGACAAAGCTGCGGAGTGTTTAAAGGATCATACGTTTGATAATACGCAGAAGGGCAGGGCTACATTGGCTGCTGTTAAGGCTTTGAAAGTTCGTGTGTTGACGGATGCTGCCAGTGATTTGCATGACCAGGCTACAGCTTCGGCAAAATCGTCTCTGCTTGCTTCTTATAAAAATCCGGAATTGTTGTTTTACACGCAAGGGTCACGAACGGAGCGTTGGCAAGCCGTTAAAGTCGCAGCAAAAGATTTGTTGGATAATCCGATGGGACATGCTATTCCGACCTATGGAGGTACAGGACTTTCTACAGAAGAAAAAGCCCAGGCTATCTGGCGTTTCTTTCTGGCAGAAAGTGCAGATCATATTTTTTCTCGCTATTTTATCGATACAAAAGACGAAAGTGGTACTAAGATGCCGATATTTAATGGCCCTTCCGGTTATCATGGATGGGGAGGAAATACTCCTGTTCAAGATTTGGTAGATGCATTTGCAATGGAGGACGGGAGCAAATTTGATTGGAATAATTCTCAACATGCAAACAATCCATATGGTAATCGCGAACCCCGCTTTTATGCAACCATCATGTATGATGGCATGCAATGGATACAGAGACCCGATGATTATGCTTCTATTGAACCGACCGGAAAAATACAGACAGGTTATTATCAGTTGGATCCGTCTGTAACTGATGACTCAAAGTTTTATGCAGGAATGGATAGCCGTAGTGGCGGTGGGGAAAATTGGAATGCTACATACACTGGTTATTATTTAAAGAAATATATCAATCCTGCCGATGGGGATCACCGTAACAAGATCAATGCGGTTTTTCCGTTCATTCGTTTGTCAGAGGTTTATTTCTGCTATATTGAAGCTTGCATTGAGTTGGGTGAATTGGACGAGGCGAAAAAGTATCTGAATGAATATCGTGAACATGTGAATTTACCGGCTGTTACAACCAATAATAAAGATGAATTGCGGAAAATTTATCAGAATGAGCGTCGTCTGGAATTTTCTTTTGAAGAAATTCGCTATTGGGATGTCCGCCGTTGGATGACTGCCCCTGATCTTCCGGGTTTAAATAGTTTGAAAGGTATTCGTGTTACTGCTACATTGAAGTCAGGAGCTGGTGTTCAATACAAGTATACTGCGGATCCGGATATCTGGAATATGCATTATAAAGTTATAGACCTGAATAATGAAGGGCGTCAGTTTGTTGACAAATGCTATTTTTTACCTATAATGCGTGATGAGAAAAACAGTAATCCAAATTTAATTCAAAATCCAGGTTATGAAAATTAAATAAGTTACTAGTTCTTTTTTTATAAAGTACCGTCTTTGTATTAGAGTATAGACGGTACTTTATTCAGCCTTTTGTTGAGCGATTTGCATTAAATCGGATTTATCATTTGTCTATATAACGAAATAAATCCTATCTTTAGGGTCTCAATTCGTAATTGTAAAAATAGTATTATCATGAAAAACAGAAAATTAAGAATGGGCATGGTAGGCGGTGGAAGTGACGCCTTTATCGGTGCAATCCATCGTCGTGCGGCTTTTATGGACAATCAGATCGAACTGGTATGCGGATGTTTCAGCGTAGACCCTGAAATTTCTAAGAGTTCCGGTCTGTCTTATTACTTGCCGGAAGATCGCATTTACAGTACTTATCAGGAAATGTTCGAGCATGAAATGACGTTGCCGGAAGGTGAACGGATGGATTTTGTGACTATCGTGACACCTAACCGCTGGCATTTTGAACCGGCTATGATGGCTTTGGAAAGAGGATTCCATGTTGTAGTGGATAAACCGATGACCTTCTCGCTGGAAGAAGCTAAACAACTTCAGAAGAAAGTGGAAGAAACAGGACTGATCCTGGCTCTGACCCATGTATATTCTGCCTATCCGGCAGTAAAAGAAGCCAAAGAACGTATCGCCAGAGGTGAACTGGGAACGCTCCGCCGTGTTTATGTGGAATATCTCCAGGGATGGCTTTCCGATCGGATCGAACTACAGGGTGGAAATAACGCCGGATGGCGTACAGACCCGAAACGCTCCGGAAAAGCCGGTTGTATCGGAGATATCGGTACGCATGCCTGGCATCTGAGTGAATATATAACCGGTTTGAAGGTGCTGGAAGTTTGTGCCGACCTGAATGCTTTTGTGCCCGGACGTCCGATCGATGATGATGGCGCAGCATTCCTTCGTTATGAGAACGGTGTGGTCGGAACTTTAACCGCATCGCAGGTCGCTGTCGGAGAAGAAAACAATATCCGGATCCGTATTTACGGAGATAAGGGCGGTCTGGAATGGCAGCAGCAGGAACCGAATACTTTATATGCTAAATGGTCGAATAAACCGACAGAAGTGATCCGTATGGGAAATAACGGTTTTATCGGTGATATGGCCAAAATGAATACCCGCACTCCGGGTGGTCATCCGGAAGGTTTCATCGAAGCTTTTGCCAATATTTACAGAAACTTTGCCCATACTGTTATGAGTATCAAGAAAGGAGAAAAGCCATGTGAGGAATGTCTGGACTTCCCGACTGTTTATGACGGCGTAAGAGGCATGCAGTTCATTGAAACGATGGTGGAAGCCGGATACAATGAAAATGTAAAGTGGCAGAAGTGGGTAGATTGATGATCGCACATTAGTAAATCAATATAGGAATGAAATTAAAAATGTTAGCTTGCTGTTGTTCCTTGCTGGGAGTGACAGCATTTGCTCAAAAAAATGAGTGGAAAGATCCGAACGTAAATGAAGTTAACCGTGCCCCGATGCATACCAACTATTTTGCGTTTGAAACAGAGGATGCGGCGTTGAAGGGATGCAAAGAATCGTCAGTCAATTTTATGACTTTGAACGGAACCTGGAAATTTAACTGGGTGAAGGATGCCGATGCCCGTCCGACAGATTTTTATCAGGTAGGATTTAATGATAAAGGTTGGGCGAATATGCCCGTTCCCGGCATCTGGGAATTGAATGGTTTCGGTGATCCTATTTATGTGAATGTGGGATATGCCTGGAGAAACCAGTTCAAGAATAATCCGCCGGAAGTGCCGGTCGAAAATAACCATGTCGGTTCATACCGTAGAGAAATCGTTATTCCGGCAGACTGGAAAGGAAAAGAAATATTTGCTCATTTCGGTTCGGTAACATCCAATATGTATCTTTGGGTAAACGGACAGTATGTAGGGTATAGCGAAGACAGCAAACTCGAAGCGGAATTCAATCTGACCAAATACCTGAAACCAGGCAAGAACCTGATCGCATTCCAGACATTCCGCTGGTGCGACGGTACGTATCTGGAAGACCAGGATTTTCTGCGTCTGTGCGGTGTCGGACGTGATTGTTATCTGTACACCCGTAACCCTAAATATATCCAGGATATCCGCGTAACTCCAGATCTGGATGCACAGTATAAGGATGCCACATTAAATGTAAGCGTTAACCTGAAAGGTAGTGGCGTTGTGGATGTAAAATTGTTGGATAAACAAGGCAATTCCGTTGCAACAACTACGCTGAAAGGCTCAGGCAAAGTGTCTGCGGATATCGCTGTTTCCAATCCGTTGAAGTGGACGGCTGAAACGCCTAACCTGTATACCCTGGTCGCTACGCTGAAAGAAGGCAATAAAGAACTGGAAGTTATCCCGGTGAAAGTCGGTTTCCGTAAGATAGAACTGAAAAACAGCCAGATCCTGGTAAACGGGCAGCCGGTACTGTTTAAGGGAGCAGACCGTCATGAAATGGATCCGGACGGCGGATATGTGGTTTCCCGCGAACGTATGTTGCAGGACATCAAGGTGATGAAGGAATACAACCTTAATGCGGTTCGTACCTGTCACTATCCGGATGCAAACCTGTGGTATGATTTGTGTGACGAATACGGTATTTATGTCGTAGCCGAGGCAAATGTGGAATCCCACGGTATGGGGTATGGCGAACAAACCTTGGCTAAGAATCCGGCGTATGCAAAAGCACATATGGAACGTAACCAGCGTAATGTACAACGTGGTTTCAACCATCCGTCTATTATTTTCTGGTCATTGGGTAATGAAGCCGGTTTCGGACCGAACTTTGAAGCATGTTACACCTGGATCAAGAATGAAGATAAGAGCCGTGCCGTTCAGTATGAGCAGGCAGGAAAGAATGAATTTACCGATATCTATTGCCCGATGTATCTGGGGTATAAAGGATGCGAAGACTATTGCAATAGTAATGTCGACAAACCGCTTATCCAGTGCGAGTATGCGCATGCAATGGGTAATTCACAGGGTGGATTCAAAGAATACTGGGATCTTGTCCGTAAATATCCGAAATATCAGGGTGGTTTCATCTGGGACTTTGTGGATCAGTCATTGCGTATGAAAAATAAGGAAGGTGTGGAATATTATGGATACGGTGGCGATTTTAATCGCTACGATGCATCTGATAATAACTTCCTGGACAATGGTTTGATCAGTCCGGACCGTAAGCCTAATCCTCATATGCATGAGGTCGGACATATTTACCAGTCGATCTGGGTAACTCCTTCGGACCTGGCAAGCGGTGTCGTGAATGTTTATAACGAAAACTTCTTCCGTGATTTGAGCGGTTATTATGCAGAATGGGAATTGCTGGCTGATGGCGAAGTAGTTCAGACAGGCATGGTCAAAGATCTGGAAGTGGCTCCGCAACAGACCAAATCTGTAAAGTTGAACTATACTACGGACGGAATCTGCAAATGCAAGGAATTGCTGTTGAATGTCGCTTTCAAACTGAAAAAAGCGGAAACAATGCTTCCGGCGGGATATACGGTTGCTAAAAACCAGTTGGTTGTCCGCCCGTATAAGGCTCCGGAATTGAAACTGGCAAATGTTGAAAAGGTAAATGTTGCCACGGTAACCCCGGTAATTACAGAAAATGATTACAACTATCTGATCGTTACAGGTGAAAACTTCCGTATCGAGTTCAATAAACATGACGGTTTCCTTTGCAAATATGATGTAAAGGGCCAGGCTTTGATCGATGAAGGCGGCAAGCTGACTCCAAACTTCTGGCGTGCTCCGACCGATAACGATATGGGAGCCGGTTTGCAGAACAGATATGCAGCATGGAAAAAGCCGGGACTGAAACTGACCTCTTTGAGAAATAAGATGGAAAACGGTCAGGCGGTAGTAAATGCAGAATATACAATGGAAGCCGTATCGGCTAAGTTGTCCGTTTCTTATACCATTAATAATGAAGGTGCCGTAAAAGTAACACAGAAGATGATTGCCGATAAGTCGGCTAAAGTATCGGATATGTTCCGTTTCGGTATGCAGATGCAGATGCCGAAAGAAATGGCATTGATCAAATATTATGGTCGTGGTCCGTGGGAAAACTATTCAGACCGTAACAATGTGACCGATCTGGGTAAATTCTGCCAGACAGTGGATGAACAATTCTACTCTTATATCCGTCCGCAGGAAACCGGTACAAAAACGGATATCCGCTGGTGGAAACAGACAAACAAAGGTGGCAACGGTCTGATGTTTGTTGCCGAGGCTCCTTTCTCTGCTTCTGCATTGAACTACTCGATCGAATCACTGGACGACGGTGTGCAGAAAGACCAGAGACATTCAGAATTAGTCCCGAAAGTGGACTATGCCAACCTTTGTATCGACAAGGTACAGATGGGACTGGGCTGTGTGAACAGCTGGGGCGCATTGCCTTTGGAGCAATATCGTTTGCCTTACGGTGATTATGAATTTACTTTCATTATGACACCGATACAGTCAAATCTTTAAGGGATACTGAAAATAATTAAAAAAAGCATAATCTGCTTACTTATTACGTTAAATAGGTGGGTTATGCTTTCTTTATATTAAGGAAAATGTTACTTTTATTGCCGATTTTTAAATCTAATTCTCAGACTAAGTGTAAATATTGAATACCATAAAAACAGATGGCTACTAACAAGAATTCTAATCGATACTCATCAGGCCTGAAGAAGAATTTTTTTAAAGGAAAGACCTTTATGCTTCTTTTGGGCGTAATTTTTGGTGCCGGGGTAATGATTCTGGCTTATAATACTTCCGTTTATTTTTCCAGTGACGAATCCTGTATGATGTGTCATGTGCATCCGCATGTGGAAGGCAGCTGGAAACTATCCAAGCACGTAAATAACGGGAGCGGGGTGAAAGTGCATTGCGTGGACTGCCACCTTCCGCCTAAAAACGATACCTGGAACCATTATACGGCAAAAGCAAAACTGGGCTTAAAAGATGTCTGGTCTTTTATGACCAAAGACAGTGCCGACTTTGACTGGGATGTAAAGTCAGAACTGGATCATGCCGTTAAATATATCCCGAACGAATCATGTAAAGAATGCCACCAGAATTTGTTTCCGGAAGGAATTACGAACGACGGTATTACAGCACACCTTTATTATGATGAAAATGAAAAGAAACTGGACTTGCAGTGTATCAGTTGTCACCTGGATGCCGGGCATTATAATCCCAACTACAACCATTCCAAGTTGACTGGTATTCCTGGCATGGCTTCCGGATCTTCGGCGGTCGATACAAGCCTTTATTTCAAGGAACCTGCACAGGTAACAAGTTTTGCCGATTATGTAGAACAGATACCCGGAACACCGGTGTCTTTCAAAATGGTTGCCGTGCCGGGCGGTACGTTCAAAATGGGTAGCACCAGCAAGGAACCGTTCCATAAACCGGATGAAGCACCTGTACGCAACGTAACGGTCAGCCCGTTCTTTATGGCTGAGGTGGAAGTTACCTGGGACCAGTACTGGTCGTTCTATGGAAATACGATGAGCGAGGGACGTACTCCTCCTGAAACAGTTTATGCGAATAACAGCAATCCGGATGTGGATGCTATTTCCGGTCCGACACCTCCATTCGGATTCCCCGACCAGGGATGGGGTGGCGGCGATCGTCCGGCTATCACAATGACACATTATGCAGCTGAAACATTCTGCCAGTGGTTATCGAAGAAGACCGGCAAGAAATACCGTCTGCCGACCGAAGCCGAATGGGAATATGCAGCCCGCGGAGGTACGGAAACTCCTTACTTCTTCAGCGGCAGCCCGAAAGACTTCTCCGACCAGGGATTCTGGCGTAAGTTCTTCGATGCAAAAACCGACAGTATCAGTTCGTTCGTCATTTACAGCAAGAACAGTAAGAATAAGACACAAGAACCGGAACTGGTGAAAGCCAATCCGTTCGGATTAAAGAATATGTTGGGTAATGTCATGGAATATTGTGCAGACAAGTATGATCCCGAAGCCTATAGCAAGGGTGGCGAGTCTGTTACGAATCCGTTGGTAACCGAAGGAACGGAATGGGTAGTGCGCGGAGGTAATTATACTTCTGACGCGGCAGACCTTCGTTCGGCAGCCCGCGACTATACCAAACATGAAGCGTGGTTAAAGACCGACCCGCAGCAACCTAAAAGTATCTGGTGGTATTCTGACATACGTGGCATTGGCTTCCGTGTGGTATGCGAGCCGGATTCATCCATTCAATAAAGTAGACTAGTGTAAAAATTATATCAATTCTTTAAATTTGCTATATCATGAAAAAGGAAAACAGTATCAGTAGAAGATCATTTTTAAAAAGTTCAGCGATGGCCGGTGCACTGGGTGCAATCGGTACAGGTAGTGCAGCAAGTGTGGTTCTGACTTCATGCGGCGGGGGAGAAAAAGCCGCAGCTTTGAAACCGCTGAAAGAACCGGGTACTTATTATATTCCGGAATTGCCGGATCTGGCAACCGACGGCCAGGAACTGAAAGCCGGTGTTATCGGTTGTGGCGGACGTGGTTCCGGTGCCGCTTTCAACTTTCTGAATGCAGCAAATGGCGTGACTATTGTTGCGTTGGGTGATACTTTCCAGGAAAGAGTTGACGAACTGGCCGGTAAGCTGAAAAAAGATAAGAATATAGATATTCCTGCCGACAAACGTTTTGTAGGTCTGGATGCATATAAACAAGTAATAGACAGTGGCGTGGATGTTGTGATCATTGCAACACCTCCCGTGTTCCGTCCGGTACATTTCCAGTATGCGACAGAAAAAGGGAAACATTCATTCCTTGAAAAACCGATCTGCGTGGATCCGGTAGGTTATCGTACGATCATGGCTACAGCCAAACAGGCGGAAGCGAAGAATCTTCGCGTAATCACAGGTACACAACGTCATCATCAGCGTTCTTATGTAGAATCTTACAAAAAGATCATGGAAGGTATGATCGGTGAGATCACTGGCGGTACGGTTTACTGGAACCAGAGTATGTTATGGTTCCGCGAACGTCAGAAAGAATGGAACGATTGCGAATATATGATCAAAGACTGGGTGAACTGGAAATGGTTATCCGGCGACCATATTGTTGAGCAGCATGTACATAATATCGACGTATTTACTTGGTTCAGCGGGCTGAAACCTGTTAAGGCTGTCGGTTTCGGTTCTCGCCAGCGCCGTATTACCGGTGACCAGTATGATAATTTCAGTATCGACTTCACTATGGAGAACGGTATCCATATGCATAGTATGTGTCGTCAGATTGACGGTTGCGTGAGCAATGTAAGCGAATTTGTCCAGGGTACGAAAGGCTCATGGGACAGCTCTACGATGGAGATCAAAGACCTTGCCGGTAATGTGGTATGGAAATACGATTATGAAGCAGAAAAAGCAAACTTCAAACAGACCGACCCGTATACATTGGAACATGTTAACTGGATCAACAGTATCCGTGGTAACAAACCGCTTCAGCAGGCTTCCGAAACAGCTATTTCGAATATGGCAGCTATTATGGGACGTGAATCGGCTTATTCCGGTGCTGAGACAACCTGGGATGCTATGACCGCTTCTCCGCTGGATTATACTCCGAAAGACCTGAATCTGGGTAAGATGGATATGAGTACATTTACTGTACCGGTTCCGGGAAAACCTCGTGATCAAAATAAATAAAGATATGACATTAAACAGAAGAAACTTTTTAAGAACAACTTTGTCCGGTGCTGCGGTAGCAGCCGTTAGTACCGGCACGTTGGTATCCTGTGCATCGAAGGCTTCTTCGGATGAGAAATGTCCGGAAACGAAGTCTTGCTGCAACACCAAGGCGAAACTGAACCTCTCTTTCCAGGAAGGCATCGCTCCGGGTGAAAACCTGAACCAGAAGCTGGACTATATGGAAAAGCTGGGAGTTGTCGGTTTTGAACCGGGGGGCCGCGGACTGAAAGACCGTGTAAAGGAAATCAAAGAAGCCCTGACCGGTCGTGATATCAAAGTCAGTGCCATTTGTGCAGGGTTTGAAGGTTTTATCCTCTCTACTGATCCGGCTATCCGTCAGAAATGTATGGATACGATGAAAGAGATTATTACCGCAGCCGGCGAATTGGGATCGACAGGGGTTATCATCGTTCCGGCTTTCAACGGGCAGGTACCGGCGCTTCCTCATAATCAGGAAACCCGCGACTTCCTGTGCGAGCAATTCACCGAAATGGGAAACCATGCCGCTCAGAACGGAACGACCGTGATCTTTGAACCTTTGAATCGTAAAGAATGTTTCTATATGCGTCAGGTGGCCGACGCCGCTTCCGTATGCCGGGATATCAACAATCCGGGAGTACGTTGTATGGGTGACTTTTGGCATATGACCTGGGAAGAAACGTCCGATATGGGAGCCTTTATCTCGGGTGGAGACTATTTGCAACACGTACACGTGGCAAGCCGCAAACGTCGCAGCATGCCGGGTGAAGACGGGGAAGCAGATAACTACGTAGACGGCTTTAAAGGCCTGAAGATGCTGGGTTATGACAAATACGTAAGTTTCGAGTGCGGATGCCAGGGCGATCGTAACATCGTTGTCCCTGCCGCGGTAGAACTCTTGCGCAAACAATGGGAAGAAGCATAAATTATGCCTTTAGTATATCCAAATATGCAAATGAGTGAGGTGGTGGAAGAACATCCCTCACTCATTCCTGTAATCAACCGGTTCGGTATCCGCCTCGGGTTGGGCGATAAATCGGTGAAGACGATCTGTGACGAATATCAGCTGGATACTGATTTCCTGCTGACTGTAATCAACACGTTCCTGAACGAGGAATACTTCCCGGAAAGGAAGTTACAGACATTCCATACGACACAGATTATCGATTACCTGACCAAGACCAATCTTTACTATCTGCGTTATCAGTTGCCGAACATAGAGCGGCACCTAACTTCTTTCATCTCTATGAGCACGCCGGGAAACAATACGTTGAACCTGATCGGCAAATTCTTCTCCTCTTTCAAGGAAGAGCTTACGGCACGTATCGAACATGATGATAAGGAATGGTTCCCTTACTGCCTGGCGTTGAGTGAAAAAATAAAAGGGTGTTGTAATTCCGATGAAAAGGAGGCACTCCATCTGGGTGACGAGCAGCGTTCGGAAGATGCTATAGAAGCGTTGTTATCCGACCTGAAAGGCATCATGATCAAGCATCTTTCCGGCGATTACAACGAGAATCTGTGTTATGCCGTGATCTTTGGGATCAGCAGCCTTGAAAAAGACATCAAGCAGCATAACCGTATCCGTTACCGTATCCTGACTCCGATGGTCTCTGCCATGGAGAAATTATGTAAATAACCCCTGTCGATGCACCGGAACAAACAAATAGCGATTATCTTACCCGACACTCTACAAAGTATAGGTCTTCAGAGTCTGCTGACCGACTACTTTCCTCCGGTCGAGGTCTGCTATTTCCCTGCGTTCGAGATTTTTAATGCGGCAGGTGGCAACGATGCGTTCGATTATTATTTTACCTCTCCGGACATCATGGTGCTGAACGCCGACTTTTTCCTTCCCCGCCGTAGCAAAACCACGGTACTGATCGATGGGGGAGAGGGTACTGGCGGTATTTCTACCACCAACCATATAACCATCAAGGCATCGCAGGAGATTATCATCGAGCAATTGCAGCAATTGTTTACTAGCGACAGTTCCGCTTACACAGTCGGTGAAAACAGCAAAGACCTTTCTTCCCGCGAGACTGACGTCCTCCAACTGATCGTCAAAGGCATCACGAATAAGGAGATTGCCGACAAACTGAATATCAGCCTGAACACCGTCCTGACCCACCGCAAGAATATCACAGCCAAGCTAGGCATCAAGACCGTCTCCGGTTTAACATTCTATGCCATCATGAACGGGATTATTTCGGGGGATGATATTGAGTTATAAGTTTCTTTCCACCACCTTCCACGTCTCTATATTCCGTGTTTTGTTACTGAAGTTTACGCCTATTTTGAATAGTTTGCGGGTATCGCTGGCGAAGGGGTGTGCATAACCTTTCTCTTCTGGAAAGGTGAATCCACCTTGTCCGTATTGGCATAAAAAGGTAACAGGAATTTCATAAATCCATCTTCCTCTTCGCGGTTGGGAAATCCCAGCCGGTAAAAATACCAAAGAGACGATCATAATCTTTGATAGTCTGGTATCCGCTCTGATAGATAACTGGTATTGGGTTCGTAGAAGTCGAGTCAATACTGTTTAACACGTCTGCGTCGGTTTCCGTATGAGCCATGTTATAGAGATTGTAGTTGGAACGTTTAAGCAACATAACCAAATAAGTTGGCGTACCTGTTTCAAATCAGTAACTTCCGAATTGCATGTACTTGAATGTATTTAACAGACTGAACGGATTATATATTCCTGGACTGTCGGGCACGAAATATAACTGCCTGTCTTGACCAATTGGTAGATCAATTCCGTTTTATCAATATAAAGAAAACCATCCTTTCTGATTTTCTCGAAGTTCTGTATGCCGATGGGATAAAGCTGTGTCATAATTAACCTGATTGAAAATGATACTTTCACAAAGGTTGAGAATTATTCCTAATAATATGCCTTTTCACCGAATCCGGGATACAAGCACTGTCATCCTTATGCATTATATATGTAGCAAGTTCTCCGTGCCAAGTCGCCAGCCATATTTTTTCTACCAATACCTACTTCCTCTGCGGTATAAGATTATGCCGGTTATTGGCAAAGTAATGTCGTTTGCAAACAATGCCTGTCGTTTGTGGAAATAAATTGCATAATCATTCTACAATCTTTAGCTTTGGGTAATTGTAAAATAGTATTTACTGCTATGGGCAAAAAAAAAGCGAAAGAAAGAAAGCCGGGTGGAACACAAGTTAGCAGTGTCTCGTCCCAAAAAGGGAAACCCAAAGATAAGGCCAAAGGTCAAACACAAAAGGAAGAACCAACTCATGTGGATAATAGTCCTAAATCTGAGCATGACCGAATACTGAAAGAGAAGATAGAAAAAGGGGAGAAGAAAAAAAGAGCACAGGAAAACCTAAAGAAAGTGAAGGATCTACCAGCCAAAGAGAGAATGGCTTTTATTGCACAAATCATGAAAAAGTATGAATGTTCTGAAGACGATTGTATTGGTTATATTAGCCAGAGTCTTCAGGATCTTAAGCCGGGAGAATATGATAGGACCCGGTTTGAACAAACGTTAGCTTTTGATATACGGCATATTAGATTTGCTCCTGAACCCCAGACCTTGCATCAACAATATCTAACTAAAAGCGGATGGGATAGGAAATTGTTAGAGAAAGAAGGAAAATCAGTTGTACCAAGAAGACAGGCAACGAAAGAAGAACTGGCAGAAGATCAGCTATGCATTTACAGAACGATGTCTTTGGCTGAATGGGAAGGGTTGAAAGGGAAGCCATCATCGTTGAAAAATCATTTGGGCGATTTTAAAGAGGCAGTAGAATATTTATATTTAAAAAGTTCTGATGTTCCGATCAAAGTGTTGGTTGAATTCCCTATAAAGAGAGGTCGGGAAGCAAATTTGTTCTCCCCGAATCTCATAGGCTTCCCTTCTAAGATCGCTTATAATATAAAATCAATGTCTAAAGTTCTTTTGGATGTAGAGCATTCAAGTAATTTTTCAGAAAACGAAGCAAAGGACAAGACGGGAGAAAAGGTTGGAATAAAATCGGAAGACCATGGCGATGCAAAATTCAGTTTTTCATTGCCTTCCAGCAACAATCCGACGAAAAACAAAAAATGCGTTGAAAATTTAATGAGTCTGATTGATATACCGCAAATAGGTGTTTTAGCTTATAATATCAATGGAAAGATAACATTTCTGGAAGAGAAAAAAATAGATTTTGTGAAGGCTGATGTGAATGACTCGGAAAAAGCTACCGACAAAACGATATCTGCCGAATCTGACATTCCGCAACCAGAGAAACAAACACCTGATGCCACTCCGTCAAAAGAATCCCAACCTGTAACGCAGGTTCCGCCAGAAATGCCCCAATCCGAAGATGAAATTTCCGTTGTCTCAGTCATTGCCTCTGAGATACGATCAATGCTTCAATCCGCTGATGAAGACGAACAAGTATATCCGGATGTGCCGGACCTTACTCCTGAAGAACTCCGGAGGCTCGATATGCCGGCAGCGTCAGATCCCGAAAGAAAAATGATACCCGAAGCCCAATATGTAGCAGAAAAGAATTGGATTATAGAAGATTACGGAGGAGGTGGTGATTGTTTGTTCCGTGCCCTTTCGGCTTCTTCAGATCCTGAGGTATTCTTAAAATTGCGTCAGAAGATAGTAATAGAAGAACAGGAGGCGGGTTTGGTACAGAAAGGATTTGTAGATGCCAACCTTATGGGTATGTTAGAAAACAGCCTCTATCCCGAACTTAGAGATCTGTCGGTTGAAGCAATTCATAAACAGAATATTCCCATTGAAGCCTATCATAAACTTATGGCACTCCAAGGTACATGGGGTGGGGATATGGAAATTTTGGCATTTACTCGATTGGGTCATCAAATCGTGTATGTGATAGACGAAAATGGGACTATGTTTTGTTATGAGGAAGGTGAGAGCCAGAGAATTGATGAAATACCGGATGAGGTATGGGAGAATGAATCTATTGTTCTTTACAAAACTCGTGATCATTGGCGTAGAGTTACCGGTCGATACCATACACAATAGCAGACCTATTCAATTATATACTGAAGAAGGCGGATTTCAAAATGGTTTAGATAAACTTAATAATAGACAAAGTTTGTGATACATCTCTTTTATCCAGGATAAAGGAATTCGCGAAAAGATCGCAAAGGCTCTTTGTTAAAATCACTACATCTAGTGATTGATCGCCTTGTTTCTTTCCTGTTCCTTTGCAATCGTAATATACTAATAGTGAAAATACGATGAAACAACGCTACTTGTTTGTTCTGATTGCAGGGGCTGTCTCTGGATTACAACCGTTGATGGCTGATGAAGTAAATGTGAATGTAAATGAAAATGACACCATCAAGACGTATAATATCGATGAGGTCATTATAACATCTTCTACAAAGGAAACGAATGACTTACGGTTATTGCCCGGTTCTGTTTCCATCCTTTCCCCCCAAGCGATATCAGGACGCCAGATCGATGCGTTGAAAGATATCAGTTCGTTTGTTCCTAACCTGTATATGCCGGATTACGGCTCCAAGATGACTTCGGCTATCTATATCCGCGGTATCGGTGCACGAAGCAGCGGACAGTCGATCGGACTTTATGTCGATAATGTGCCGTATCTGGATAAGAGTACCTTTGATTTTGAATTGAACGATATACAGCGCATGGAGGTGTTGCGTGGTCCGCAGGGTACTTTGTATGGCCGTAATGCGATGGGAGGAATTGTGAATATTTATACATTGTCACCCTTCAATTATCAGGGAACGAAGTTTTCGATGTCGACAGGTAACTATGGTGCTTCCAAGATCAAAGCGTCCCATTATCGAAAACTGAGCGAGCATGTCGGTATTTCCCTTAGCGGTTACTACGACAGGAATGACGGTTTTTTCATGAACGAATATTCCGATACGAAAGCAGATAAGGAGAAGTCTGCCGGCGGACGTTTTAAACTGGATTGGCTGATCAATCCGGCAATGAAACTGCAATATGCATTCAATTATGATTATGTCGACCAGGGTGCCTTTCCTTACGGACAATATAACACGGAGACAGGAAAGGTGGAGCCTGTACGTATAAATGATCCCAGCACCTATTGGCGGCGGATGCTGAATAACAGCATTTATTATGAGTGGAAAACGGATAAATTCCTGCTGTCCTCCACCACCGCCTACCAGTATCTGAAAGACGATATGAAGATGGACCAGGATTATACGGAGAAGTCTATTTTCACACTGAACCAGAAGCAAAAGCAATATGCCTGGAGTGAAGAGGTGGCGATCCGGTCGAATCACCAGAAGAATTATCAATGGAGCTTCGGTGCATACGGCTTTTATAATAGTCTGAAAACGGATGGTCCGGTGATGTTTAAGGAGGATGGTCTGAAAGATGTCCTGCAGAAAGCCTTTGATGAGATCGTGGCCGGTAGCCCCAAGGCTCCACAATTGACCGTATATGGTGATGATAAGAATCAGATTTATTTCCCCGGATATTTTGAAACGCCGACATTCGGTTTTGCTGTCTTCCACCAGTCCACTTATAACAACTTATTTACGGACGGGCTGTCTGTAACGGCAGGTATCCGGCTGGATTATGAAAAGGCAAAGCTGAATTACGACTCTTCGGTAGATAGTATGAAGATAGGTGTATCTATGGGAGGACGTCCAATGGGTGTTCTGCCTGTCGAGACAAGATTGGAAGGTAAAACATCGCAGGACTTTTTGCAGGTGCTGCCTAAGGTATCAGTGAGGTATCAATGTTCGCCGGGTACGTTTACGTATGTGTCGGTTGCCAAAGGATATAAGACGGGAGGCTACAATGTGCAGATGTTTGGAGACCTGGTGCAGGAGTATGCCCGGTATGACCTGATGTCGAAGTTTATGCCAAGCGAAGCAAAGAAGCCGGCAGAGGTGGAAGAAGTGGCTGCCTATAAACCGGAGCACAGTTGGAATTATGAAATGGGTATCCGCAGCGAATTGATCGAGGACCGCCTGCATGCCGAACTGACGCTTTTTTATATGGATATTCAGGATATCCAGTTGACGACATTTGCCAAAGGGGGAAGCGGGCGTATGATCACCAATGGAGGCAAGGCCGACAGTTATGGGGTGGAGGTAAGCCTTCGCAGCCGTATTGCCGAGGGCCTGACGGCTGATTTGAATTATGGTTTCACCCGTGCTACCTTCCGCGATTATAAGACGTTGGATAAAAACGAAACGGAGATAAATTATAAGGATAACTTCATCCCGTACACTCCGCGCCACACCGTCAGTCTGGGATTGAACTATACCAAACTGTTGCGGAACAGTTGGTTCGACCAGTTTACCGTTTCCGTTCAGTATGCCGGAGCCGGGAAGATCTTCTGGACCGAAAAGAACGATATCAGTCAGGACTTTTACGGTGTGTTGAATGGCAAAGTGGGAGTACGTAAGGGCATTGTCAATCTGAATGTATGGAGCCGCAATATGACTGACACTGACTACCAGGCATTTTATTTTGAATCATTCGATAATTCATTTATACAAAAAGGCAAACCCTTCCAGATCGGGGCGGAAGTGGCTGTGACGTTTTAATTCAGTATTTATCAAATATGAACTATCCGATTATTGACCGGTTGTACCTGGCTCCCCTCTTGAGAGGGGGGGTGTGATAGTTTCGCCCTATAACTAGCTTTAACACACCCCTTATCCCCTCTCAAGAGGGGAATTGGTTACTCCCGTCACTATAAGCAGATAGTTCATATTTTTCTAAAATAACTTATATGAAAGTATTATTCTTATTTGTTTGTTTGTGCTTGTCCGCATCAGCGGTTAAAGCGGACGATCCCGATACAACGAAAGTTCGTCAGGTTGAGTTGAACGAGGTGGTGGTCCGGTCGTTTAAGCAAAACAGGGATTTGCGCCTGGAACCGCTGTCGGCTTCCTCCGTTACCGGCACAGCCATACAAAACAAGAATATTACAGGAATTAAGGAATTCAGTTCCTTTATCCCGAACCTGTTTATGCCAGATTATGGATCGAAGCTGACTTCGCCTGTGTATATCCGTGGGATCGGTTCGAAGATCAATGCGCCTTCCGTCGGACTTTATGTGGACGGTATCCCTTATTTTGAAAAGTCGGCGTTCGATTTCGATTTTGCAGAGATCGACCGTGTCGAAGTGTTGCGCGGTCCGCAGGGAACTCTATACGGACGCAATACGATGGGGGGAATCATCAATGTCTATACCAAATCCCCCTTGAAATTTCAGGGAACGAATGCTTCGATCTCTAACGGTACCTACGGTGCCCGCGAGTATGCCCTTTCCCGCTATGCGAAAATAGGGGAGAAGTTCGGCTACTCCCTTTCCGCCAATTATAACAGGAATGACGGATATTTTACCAATCTGTTTACCAACAAGAAAGCGGATGACCTGAAAAGCGGCTCCGGCCGTATCCGGTTGGAATGGCAGCCGACGCAGCGGTTGTCGCTCGGCCTGATGAGTTCGTATGACAATTCCAGACAGGGAGGTTATCCGTATGCCGTCTGCGATTCGGTGACACACCGGCCGGGCGATGTCAACTACAACGATTACAGTTTTTATAAACGGGCCATGTCTACCACCGGCCTGACGGTGGAATATAAAGGTACAGGATACAGTCTCAGCAGCAAAACGGCTTTCCAGTACCTGTCGGATCATCAGGGGATCGACCAGGACTTTTCTCCGGCAAGTATTTATTTTGCCCGGCAGGATCAGAAACAGAAGATGTTTTCGGAAGAGTTTAATGTAAAATCGACGACAGACGGGCGGTATAAATGGCTGTTCGGCGCCTTCGGTTTCTGGCAGGAAATAGATAATACGGTGATAATGGATTATCTGTCGGCTGCCTACAGTTCGCGTAAGTTGTACGACACGCCCACCTATGGAATAGCCTTTTATCATCAGTCTACCTTCGATGACCTGCTGGTCGACGGCCTTTCCGCAACGATCGGCATACGCTATGATTACGAACGCGCTTCAACCGATTATCTTAGCTTCAAAGATACGGAGGAGGAGAGTAAGGAGTTGGATGCCTTTTACAGCAAACTTAAATTCAGCCAGGTTACACCTAAATTTGCCTTGCAATATATGTTTCCCTCTTCCGGGATTATCTACGCCACTGTAACGAAAGGATATAAGACCGGTGGCTTCAACACCTCCTTCGAACGGGAAGAGGACCGCTCTTTCCGGCCGGAGAGCAGTTGGAATTATGAAGTGGGAGGCAAGCATCCTTTCCTCGATAACCGCCTGCGCGCCGAGATCGCTCTTTTCTGGATCGACTGGAAAAACCAGCAGATCAGCCAGTCGCTTACGGTAGGTTCCATGCTCAACAATGCGGGGCGGAGCGAAAGCAAAGGGGTGGAAGTCAGCTTGCAGGGAAATCCGGTAAACGGATTGATGGTACAGTTGAATTACGGGTTTACCCATGCCACATTCAAGGATTATACAGACAAGAAGAAAGACAAAGTGTATGACTATTCGGGCAATTATCTGCCGCTGGTCCCCTCGCATACTTTCTCTGCCGGGGCCGATTATACCATTTCGAATCCTTGTTCCCATATCGACCGCATCCTGATCAGTGCGAACTTTACCGGTGCGGGCCGGATATATTGGAAAGAAGATAACGTTGTTTCCCAACCTTTTTACGGACAATTGAACGGAAAGGTTTCTGCAACGAAAGGATTTGCTACCTTTGCAATCTGGGCTAAGAATATCACCAACACACAATATACCGCTTTTTATTTTGAGATGGGAAAAGGTCTGGCACAAGCGGGCCGCCCTTTCACGATCGGAGGAAGTGTAGCGGTGGCATTTTAATCGGGTGTAAAATGCTTTCGCAGCATGCGCCGGGGCTTTGCAGGAGTGTAAAATGCTTTCGCATCGTGCGCCGGAGCTTTACAGGGGTGTAAAATGCTTTCCCAATCTGGGAAACGACTTTACAAGGGTGCAAAATGCTTTCCCGGTTTGGGAAACGACTTTACAAGGGTGTAAAATGCTTTCCCGATTTGGGAAACGACTTTACAAGGGTGTAAAATGCTTTCCCAACATGGGAAACGACTTTACAAGGATGAAAAGTGCTTTCCCAACATGGGAAACCATATTACAAAGAAAACGAATGGAACAAAAAAATAAAATATTCAATCTCGGGACCTTTTTCTGCCTCTACATTGCGCAGACTATCCCGATGAGTTTTTTCTCTACCGTCATCCCGGTAATGATGCGGCAGGAGAATTTTTCTTTATCAGCCATCGGTTTGCTGCAACTGATCAAGCTGCCCTGGATACTGAAATTCCTCTGGTCGCCGATGGTGGATCGCCATGCCCGGACAACGGGCGATTATAAACGGTGGATCTTCTCGTCCGAACTGATCTATGCCGTCCTGATCTTTGCCGTCGCTTTCCTTGATTTTAAAACGGATTTCTATACCATTATCGCCCTGATCATTGTATCGTTCGTAGCCTCTGCCACCCAGGATATTGCGACCGATGCGCTGGCCGTCCTTTCCTTTAGCCGGAAAGACAAGAGCCTGGTGAACAGTATGCAGTCGATGGGGAGTTTCGGCGGCTCGATGATCGGGGGAGGCGTGTTGCTGCTGTTGTTCAAACAGCTGGGATGGAACAGCCTGTTGCCTTGCGTTGCCTTGTTCGTGATCGTTGCTTTATTGCCGTTACTGTTCAACCGCGGATTGGAGATTGCACCGAAAGATACGCATGAACGGGCGAAGAAAGCAGATGTCTTTTACTTCTTTACCCAAAAGAATATATGGAAACAGATCGGTTTCCTTTTCCTTTACTATTCCGGCCTGATCGGTACGCTGGCGATGTTGAAGCCTTACCTGGTCGACCTGGGATACTCGATGAAAGAGATCGGGGTGATGAGCGGTGTGATAGGGACCTCTTTCGGGTTCATCTTTTCTTTTGTCGGGGGCTTTATCGTGCGCCGCATCGGACGGCATTGGGCACGCATCCTGTTTGCCGTGTTTGTGCTGCTTGCCACGCTTTATTTCCTCGGACTGTCTTATGTCACTCCGACACTCGGACTGTTGCATGCCGGCATCGCCCTGCTTTGGGGCAGCTACGGGATGGCGACGATCGTGGTCTATACAACGGCGATGGATTGTGTTCGTCCCGGACGGGAAGGCACGGACTTTACGATACAGACGGTTATAACCCATCTGAGCGGGATGGTGATGGCGATATTGAGCGGAAAGATTGCCGATCATACCGGCTACCACGGCTTGTTTTTCTTTGAAGTCAGCCTGGCGGCCTTGTCGTTGGTTTATATATTGATCGTATTCAGGAAAGAGAAAGAAACAGTATAATTATGATACAGGATTTATTACAGAAATATAATGTGCCGGTGCCGAGATACACCAGTTATCCGCCGGCCAACTATTTTACGGAAGCGTTTGCCAATAAGGAATACGAATCGGCTATAGAGGCATCCAATACGGCACGGCCCGAACACATCTCTTTTTATGTGCATATCCCGTTCTGCCGCCATCTTTGCCATTATTGCGGGTGTAATTCATTCCCGATGATGAAGCGGGGCGTGATAGAACGTTATTTCTCAGCGTTGCACAGGGAAATAGAACTGGTAAAGACGCGGCTGGCTCCCGGACGGAAGATTTCCCAGATACATTATGGCGGAGGAAGTCCGACATCCATGCCTGTGTATTATCTGAGAGAACTGAACGAGCATTTGTTGGCAGGCTTCGAAACGATCGACCAGCCCGAAATAGCCGTTGAGTGCCATCCCGGGTATCTGGATGAAGAGTCTTGGCAGTCGTTGACGGAGGCGGGTTTCAATCGCTTCAGCCTCGGCGTGCAGGATTTCAATGAAAAGGTGTTGAAGACAGTCAACCGCCGCCCGTCGTTGTTGCCGGCGGAGATGATCTTTCAGATTCTCCGTAGCAAAGGGGCGCGCATCAATATGGACTTTATTTACGGCTTGCCGTTCCAGACGGCCGAAAGTTTTGCGGAAACCATTACGCGGGCGGCAGTTCTGTGTCCTGACCGCCTGGTTACTTTTTCGTATGCCCATGTCCCTTGGGTGAACAAACAGCAACTTATCCTGGAAAAAGCCGGTTTGCCGCCCAGTGAGGAGAAAAGCCGCATGTATGAATCGGCAAAGAAACTTTTGTCAACAGCCGGTTACAAGACGATCGGCCTGGACCATTTTGTCCGGCAGGATGATGAATTGTATACGGCGTTGAAGAACGGCCGTTTGCATCGTAACTTCCAGGGCTATTGTACCCGCCGTACAACCGGACAGGTGTATGCTTTCGGTGTGACCGGAATCAGCCAGCTGAATACCGCCTATACCCAGAACAGCAAGGACATTAATCAATATATGGAACGGATCGAAAACGATACGTTTGCCGTATCGAAAGGATATGAGTTGAGCCGGGACGAACAGATTACCCGTGAGGTGATCGAAACGCTGATGTGTAACTATTCTTTGGACTGGCAGGAGATGGCCGCTCGTTTCTCCCTGTCTGCGGAAGAGGTAAAATCGGCAACTGCCTATAATGACAATCGTCTGAATGAATTTGCCGCCGACGGCCTGATCGAGTATGACGACAATCATATCCGTATGACTTCCGGCGGAGCTCTCTTTGTCCGTAACGTTGCCGCTTCGCTGGATAAACTGATGCTTCATTCCAATAAATCATTTTCAAAACCAGTCTGATATGGAACAACATAATACGGATATTCTGGTCATCGGAGCCGGACTGACCGGTCTGACTACCGCCTTCCGGCTGACCCGCGGAGGAAAACAGGTACATATCCTGGAATGTAGTAACCGGGTAGGCGGGCAAATACATACATTCCGTGAAGACGGGTTCGTTTTTGAAAGCGGACCGAATACCGGAGTGATATCCTATCCCGAGGTCGCCGAACTGTTTGAAGCCTTGTCGCCTGCCTGCCAATTGGAAACGGCCCATGAAGAGGCCAAACGCCGCCTGATCTGGAAAGGAAACTCTTTCCGTGCATTACCTTCCGGCTTGTTGAGTGCAATAACAACCCCGTTGTTTACTCTCGGCGATAAATTCCGTATCCTGGGCGAACCTTTCCGGGCAAAAGGTACGAATCCCGATGAATCGGTCGGTGAACTGGCTGCCCGCCGTTTGGGAAAGTCATTCCTGAATTATGCCGTAGACCCGTTCCTCTCCGGTGTTTATGCCGGCGATCCGCTGAAACTTATTACCCGTTATGCTTTACCTAAATTGTATAACCTGGAACAGCAATACGGAGGATTTATCAAAGGCACGATTGCCAAAGCCCGGCTGCCTAAAACAGAGCGTGACCGGTTGGCAACCAAAAAGGTTTTCTCCGCTGCCGGTGGTTTGGAGAATCTGGCGAAAGCGATGGCAGAGGCTATCGGTTCCCGGAATATCACCTTGTCGGCTTCCGGCGTGACGGTCCGTCCGTCCGAAAAAGGCTGGCTGGCTACTTATACGACTCCCGAAGGCGAACAACTTATGCATGCCAATAAGGTCGTAACGACGAGCGGTGCCTATACCTTGCCTGACCTGCTGCCGTTCATTCCCCGGGAAGATATGGATAAGATCAGTAATCTGCAATATGCTCCGGTAATACAGGCGAGTGTCGGCATTCGTAATACCGGGAGTTTGCGTTTTAACGCTTTTGGCGGATTGGTCCCTTCCTGCGAAAAGAAAGATGTGCTGGGGATTCTTTTCCCGGCTGCCTGTTTCGATAATCGCGCACCGAAAGAAGGAGCGCTCTTTTCTTTCTTTATCGGTGGCGTCAAGCGGGCGGAACTGACCCGTTTAACCGATGATGAACTAAAGGGACTGATCACACATGAATTTCATGCAATGCTGAAATTTCCTATTCAGGTGCAACCGGATATGATCCGTATTTTCCGCCACCCGCATGCAATACCGCAGTATGGTCTGAGCAGCGGCGAACGTTTTGCTACGATCGATCAGTTGGAGGCACGTTATCCCGGACTGATACTGGCCGGTAATATGAAAGGCGGTATCGGCATGGCTGACCGTATCCGGCAGGCAACTGGTATTGCTGAAAACTTGCTCATGTAAGTCAAAATCCTTTTCTTTGTAAAAAAGTCAAATTATGGATAAGGTCGAGGATAAAATGGTTGAAATAGCCCGGTTTCAATATGTGGAACAAGCTCAGGGACTGGCCTCTTTATTGCAAGCCAACGGAGTTGTATGTTATGTAAGAAATGAATATACAACTCAGGTTATGGGACTTACGGATGTGGGAGGTATCCGTGTGGAACTTTTGGAAAGCGATGTGGAACAGGCCATGCAGATTATGGAAGCCAACGGATATGAAATCCCCTCAGAGGATGAAGAACCAGAGCAGATACAGGTCGTAGCCGGATGGGCCCGTCATATCCCTTTTCTTCGTAATTACACGTTAGAGAAGCAAATTGTCATCTTATTTGTGATTATTGCTGTGTTTTTGGTATTATTGATCTTTTTTGGATCACAAATCTCGTCTAACTAAAAAAATGTAACCGATGGCCCGTAGAAAGATAACAAATAGTCAGGCGGTGTGTCTCACTCTTTTATGGGGTGTTTTGGCCTACATGCTGCTTGTTTACAGTGAAAAGATAACCTTTGATGTGGTTTTTGCCCTGGTGGCGTCCGCTATCATTGTGTTCGTTCCTGTCTATAAAAACATAAAACGTAGAAATGAATGACATTTAGTCACGTTTGCCTCTTTAAAATATCATTTCGATATTTTTTTATCATTTTTTCTTTCAAATATTTGCTGGTTTGAAAAAATAGCTTACCTTTGCGACGTTCTTAAAAGAAGAACGCTAACTAGCAAATTGGTATAACATTCTAAATAAACAGTTCTTATGAAGGCAAATGAAGTTTTAGACAACTTAAAGAGAAGATTTCCTAACGAACCCGAGTATCATCAGGCAGTTGCTGAAGTTTTAGGCACAATTGAAGAAGCCTATAACGAACATCCTGAATTTGAAAAGAGCAACCTGATCGAACGTCTTTGTATTCCTGATCGTATTTTCTCATTCCGCGTAACATGGGTAGACGATAAAGGACAGGTACAGACAAACATGGGTTACCGTATCCAGCATAACAACGTGATCGGCCCGTACAAAGGCGGTATCCGTTTCCATGCTTCTGTAAATCAATCGATCCTTAAGTTCCTGGCTTTCGAACAGACTTTCAAGAACTCATTGACAACCCTGCCGATGGGTGGTGGTAAAGGTGGTGCCGACTTCAGCCCGCGTGGCAAATCAAATGCTGAAATCATGCGTTTCTGCCAGGCTTTCGTTATGGAATTGTGGCGTCATATCGGTCCGGATACAGACGTTCCTGCCGGTGATATAGGTGTTGGCGGACGTGAAGTTGCTTATATGTATGGTATGTACAAAAAGCTGGCCCGCGAAAACACAGGTACATTCACTGGTAAAGGTATCGAATTCGGTGGTTCACTGATTCGTCCGGAAGCAACAGGTTACGGTAACGTTTACTTCCTGCTGGAAATGCTGAAGACTCGTAACATCGACATTAAAGGTAAAGTGGTTGCTGTTTCAGGTTCGGGTAACGTTGCTCAGTATACGGTTGAAAAACTGATCGAACTGGGTGCTAAGCCGGTTACTATGTCTGACTCTGACGGTTATATCTATGATCCGGACGGTATCGACCGTGAGAAACTGGATTATATCATGGAATTGAAGAACCTCTATCGTGGACGTATCCGCGAATATGCAGAAAAATATGGCTGCAAATATGTTCAGGGTGGCCGTCCCTGGGGCGAAAAATGTGACATCGCCATGCCGAGTGCAACTCAGAACGAATTGAACGGTGACGATGCCAAGACATTGTTGGCTAACGGTTGTTTCGCTGTATCGGAAGGTGCAAACATGCCTTCTACTCCGGAAGCTATCGATGCATTCCTGGAAGCTAAGATCCTGTATGCTCCGGGTAAGGCTGCTAACGCCGGTGGTGTTTCCGTATCAGGTCTGGAAATGACTCAGAATGCAATGAAGCTGAGCTGGACAAGAGAAGAAGTAGACGAAAAGCTGAAAGGCATCATGAAGTCTATCCACGAACAGTGTGTAAAATACGGTACACAGGCTGACGGAACTGTAAATTATGTGAAGGGTGCAAATGTGGCCGGCTTCATGAAGGTTGCAAAAGCTATGATGGCTCAGGGTATCCTGTAATCATAAAAGTCGGTATTTAGTAATTGAAACTGATACAGACCATAAAAGAAAAAGCCGCATCGTACCAATGTACGATGCGGCTTTTTCTTTTATGGCTTGTTATTCTTTATAATCTATCCATACTTTCATTTTTCCTGCTTCCCGGTTGTCCCAGGCATAATAGGGTATGAAGGTGATTGATTGTTGCTCGTTTTTAGCATTGATAGTTTTCACACCGTTCAGAAGACCGGCTTCGAAGGAGGTGTGGTATTCAGTGTCGGAGGTAAGTGTCAACCGGTCGAAATAGGCAGAGTTGTCTGTCTCTTCCGCACAGTAAACAAGGGGACCACGTTGAATGGCTCGTTTACCGATGTTTTCCGTTACCAGGGGATCGGCAGATTCAACTTCGACAGGCATATCCATATCTAATGAGATCATGTCGCCCGGTTTCCAGTCGTAGACGATAGCGTATCCTTTTTCTTGAGACAGACCCACTTCCTTTCCGTTTATTGTTATGGTATAATTTTTGCACCAACCGGGTATACGGAGTCGGATTTCCTTGTCCAGGTCTTTGGTTGAAGATACGGTGAGTTTGACGGAGCCGTCCCAAGGATAATTCGTTTCTTGCCGTAGGATGACGTTGTCGTCGTTAAGGGTAAATCGGGTCGTATTGCCGATGTAAAGGTTGACCCAGAGTGCATCGTCGGAAATAGCATAGATATAATTACCGATGGTCGGCAGGAATCGGGAGAGTTGACTGGGACAACAGGCGCAGCCATACCACTCTTGCCGATGATGGTCTCCTTTTGACTCCAAAGGATTCACATAGAAGAATCGGTCGCCGCTTAGGGAGATACCGGCAAGCACACCGTTGTACATGGAGCGTTCCAGTATATCGATGTATTTCGCATCGCCTGTAATCTGATTCATACGATGGTTCCAAAATACCATGCCTACCGAAGCACAGGTTTCACAATATGCCTCCAAGTTCGGTAAATCATAATCTTTCGTGACCCCTTCGTTATGCTTGGATGAACCGATACCTCCGGTGATGTACATGTTTCGTAATGTGACATCATTCCATAAACGGTTTAATGCGTCAATGTACTCTGTGTTATTTCTCAATGCAGCCACGTCAGTCATGCCGCAGTATAGATACATGCATCGTACGGCATGTCCTGAGATGTCTGTCAGTTTTCGAACAGGTTCACTATCTTGATAATAAGCAGGATTCCATATTCCTTCGTTACCCATACTTCCGTAGCCATGCCCACGCTCTTCCAGCAACCAATAAGCAAAATCCAGATATTTATCCTCCAAGGTAATTTGGTAAAGTTTGACAAGAGCCAACTCGATTTCCTCGTGTCCCGGCACCCAGTGTGCCTTTTCCGGTCCGAATTGTCTCATCATATGGTCTGCCATCCGGATACATACGTCAAGTAGCTTGCGTTTGCCGGTAGCTTGGAAATAAGCTACTCCAGCTTCAATCAGGTGTCCGGCACAATACATTTCATGCTTATCCATGTTTGTCCACCGTTTTTCGAGGTTGGTAAGCGTGTAAAAGGTGTTGATATATCCATCGGATTGTTGTGCGGCTTCGATTTTGTCGATCCATTCATCGGCCTTTTTTTCCAGTTCTGGGTTAGGATTGTTGATCAGACTGTAAGCAATGCCTTCTAACGCCTTGTAAACGTCGGAGTCGTCAAAGAAGATGCCGGAGTGTTCTCCTTCTCCTTTAGCTGCATTTTCGAAATTGCGGATGCGTCCGGTTTGATTCTCTATTTGATCTATGCAAACAAGTAGAGTGGTAGAAATATGTTTGCTGAGTCTGGGAGACCAAAAATTATCATTGATTTTCACCTGGGAGAAATCAATATGATGAATAGTTTTTAAAGATTGCTCTTTTATATCCTCTTTAGAGCTTTGACAACCTAGCAAAAATAAGGTTGATGTAATGAGTATTAGATAATGCTTCATATAGCTTTAGAGATTGAAATTAATTGTTTACAGGGGATAAAGTTAAAAAAAATATTCTTTGTTTCAAGTAATTATAAGGTGGTGTTTTATGAAAAAGGTGGGAGAAGAAATCAATTTTTGAATAGTTATGGGGCGTTGGTTGCAAGTATAAAAACGGGACTGTCTAAAAAGTATTTTTGACTCTGGTTTATTCGGATACCTATCTGAGATTGAGTTCAAATATTCAATTCTTAAGGACGAATGAGTGACTTTTTAGATACTCCCGTTTTAGTTAGAGTTTTATATTTTTATTCAACGTATAAAACTAATCCTTTCAGATATTCCCCTTCCGGATGATAGATGTTTACCGGATGATCGGCCGGTTGCGTCAGCTGATGCAGGATACGGACGCTACGTCCGGATTGTGCAGCGGCACTGAATACGGCCAGGCGGAAATTCTCTTTACTGACAACCTGCGAACAGGAGAAAGTAAATAAAATACCTCCCGGTTTAATCTTTTCAAAAGCGATCGCGTTTAGTTTACGGTATCCTTGCAAAGCATTGCGGAGCACGTTCTTATGCTTGGCAAAGGCTGGCGGGTCCAGAATGATCAGGTCGTAATTGCTACCCATCTTTTCCAGATATTTGAAGGCATCTTCCGCAAAAGCCTTATGTCGCAGGTCGCCAGGGAAGTTCAATTCTACATTTTTATTTGTCAGTGAAATCGCTTTGGCCGAACTGTCTACCGAATGAACCACTTCGGCACCGCCACGCATCGCATAGAACGAAAATCCTCCGGTGTAGCAAAACATGTTCAGCACCGAATGACCTTTGGCATACCGTTCCAGCAAAGAACGGTTTTCGCGCTGGTCCACAAAGAAACCGGTCTTTTGGCCTTTCTGCCAGTCCACACAGAACTTCAGTCCGTTTTCTGTTGCAATATCCTCTACTTCTCCGCCATATAGGTAACCGTCCTCACTGCCGAGATTGGCCTTGTAAGGAAGAGTCGCTTCCGATTTATAATAAATGTTCTGTAAAGTATCTCCCAGTACCGTTTTTAACGCTTCGGCAATTTCGTGGCGGGCATAATGCATACCGACCGAATGCGCCTGCATAACAGCCGTATGGGCATACATGTCGATAACGAGTCCCGGAAGATTATCTCCTTCCCCATGAATCAGGCGAAAAGTATTATTGTTTTCCACACCTGCCAGTCCCAGTTCGCGGCGAATAGCATAAGCCACGCGGATACGTTCTACCCAGAAATCCGCATCGATCGTAATCGGTTTGAACGATAAGATACGTACGGCAATGCTGCCTATCTGATAATGGCCGATAGCCAGAAAACGCTGGTTCGTTCCGTACACCTCTACCAGGTCGCCCTCTTCAGGATTCCCTTCAATGCTTTGGATAGCTCCGGAGAACACCCACGGATGGAAGCGCAACAACGATTCTTCCTTTTTCGGTTTGAGAAAGATTTTACAATAGTTCATTCTTATTTATCTTGATTCAATTGGTTGTAAATTTTCAGACAAGCCCAGGCGTCCAGGGCTGCATATTTCTTTTGTTGTTCGGTCAGCACATCGGCTTCCCAGTTGCTCAGGCGCTGGCCTTTCGATATTTTCTTATCGAAAAGGATTGCATAAATCTTTTGCAAGCTGGCATCCTCGATACCGAATTGTCCCACATAATTCTGCAAATCCAGAAAGTTCGCCGGTTTGATATCCGTCCGCTTCCGCATGGCACCGAAATCGTCACGCAGGGATAACCCGATTTTTAATATTTTATCGTTAACCAGAAAATCTTCAAGCGATTGCGGAATACCGATTCTGTTCAACCGGAACAGGAAGCAAGCCTCGTCTGTCGAAATCTGCATCAACGAAATCTTATAGCGTGTCCCCTTTTTAAAACTGGGACGTGTTTCCGTATCGAAGCCAACCGCTTCGAACTGGGTTAAATAGCTGACGGCTTTATCGGCATCCTTTTCGGTGTCGATAACAAGGATCCGTCCCGGAAATTCTTCTATTTCAAGAAGTGATATCTCTTCTTTTGTTATTGTGTGTGTGTATTGTGTCATCATTCCTCGTTCGTTTCAATAATTTCTTCATCGCTGTAACGGATAGCGTGAAGCGCTTTCAGTGCATTTAAGAGTTGCTGTCCCCAGAACTCCTGGAAATTGGCGCGGCATAAAGCAATAGCCTGAAGCATGACTTCCTCATTTCCCTGTCGAAAAAGTGAAACAAAATTTCCTGTGTCTTGGTAAACATCCGCTAGGTTTTCCGAAACAAATGCAGCGATTGGCGTGTCACTGTATTGCATATCCGGATGAAATGTCTCCAGGTAAGAGTCTTTTTCTCCCAGCAGGGCGGCAATACGGGTCCGCACGGCTTCGTACATATCTTCCGTAACAGTCAGTTCCGGTTCGTCATCTTCGTCGTCCACTTCCGCTTCCGGTAATAGTGTCGCCTTCAGATAGAGCAGAGGTAACAGCTTGATTCCTTTATCTATAAAATCAAAAAGGCCGTTTTGTCCGGCTGTTTCAACAAATGTACAAAATTCCAGCGCTACAGTTACAAACTCCAGCGTATTGCGTTCATATATGGGATTATTCTCCTTTTCCATGCTACTTCTTATAGTATACCTATGATTTCTAACTTGCAAAAGTAAGAAATATATTGCGATAATCAGAATTATTAATTCTTATTAAGGTCTAATAAGAGGATGTCGATGAGAAAATTTTCGTGTGTGTTAAAGAGAATACGTGGGAAACAATAAAATATAAGCGTTCAGGAGAATAATTTCTCCCTTTCTGTTGTATCTTTGATGCTAATGGATTTAGCGGCTGATAATTGTCGGCCGTTTGGTTGATAATTATGTGCCAATCGGTCGATAATTGTGAGCCAAACGGCCGAGGATTATCAACCATTGATTACCTGCCGTACTAATTCAAATTAGTAAGGCATATAGATGAAAAGAGTATGTAACCAAATAAATAATACCATGTCAATAAAATTTAAAGCTTACTACACGCCGAAGCCCAATGGACGTAAAGGCATGCGGTTGACACATGCCCGTGCGATCAGCAGGGGAACTTATAATCTGGAAAAAGTTTGCAGGTTGATAAGCGAACGTTCTGCTGTGTCGTCGGCGGAAGTCAAAAGTGTATTGGATTCATTTGCCTGGGTGGTCGAACCGGCCCTGGAGGACGGCTGCCATATCGAGTTGGATGATCTGGGGTATTTCTCGCCATCATTGAAAACTACTCCGAATAAAGAAAACGGAAACAAGGGAACGGTTTACGTAGATGGAATTAATTACCGTTGTTCCACTTCTCTACGAAAAAAGTTAAGGAAAATCGATCTGGAGTTTGAAAAAGATAAAAAGAAACTTGATAACTGGGAGACACGAAAAGATAAATTGTTGAAATACATGAAAGATTGGGAAAGTGTAACTCCGCGTGCTTATGCTAAAGAATTTGGTTGTAGCCGTTACCGGGCGGAAATAGATCTGAAGAAGTTCGTGGAGGAAGGTGTACTCGTCAAGGTGGGCTATCGGAATAAGGTGATGTATTTGCTGGCAAAAGATTAGGTGCAGAAAATGTGATCATTAACACACTGCCTGCATAAAATGGGAAATAGCATGAAAAAATATATACTACTACTTTCATTTATTCATATCTTATTATGCATTTCCTGTAGACCGGAAAAAAATGATATGATATTATCCGAATCAGAATCTTTGCTTGATGCTGATCCTGATAGTGCTTTGTCCGTGTTACAAACAATTATATATCCGGAGAATTTGAGTCCGGATATATTTAACCGTTATATCTTATTAAAAATACAGGCAGAATATAAATCCGGGCAGGATATTACCACTGATTCTACCATTCTTTCGGTGAAAGAATCATATATGAAAGATGGTAATGCTTATAACATCGCTTTGGCCTCATATTATTGCGGATGCTATTTTAAGGAATTTGGCAGATTGAAGGAGGCGATGGAGAATTATCAGTTGGCATTGAAATTTGCCGAAAAGATAGATGATCTGAATCTTAAATCATTGATAAATAATGCTATTGGTTTTGTTTTACTGGATCAGTCCGATCCGGAGACTGCGGTGCGTTACTTCCATGAATCGGCAGCTTTTGATATACAGGCAGGAAATGTGAAGAATGAGGCCATTTCTTATATACAAATCGGTGATTGTTTCCAGTATTTGGAGAAACTAGACAGCGCTATGTATTATTATAACTTATGTTTACTTCTGGTCGAAAGGGAAAAATTGAAGGAACAGAAAGCTTGTGTCTTGCAAAATATTGGGGTATTATATGGTAGAGAAGGAGATTTGTCGAAAGCTGAGTATTATTTGAAGGAAGCTTTGTTGCATGAGCCTGATTCTGATGGGCTAATTAAAATATATACTCTTTTGTCGGATCTGTATACTGAAAATCATCAACCGGACTCTGCTAAAGTCTATATGAATTATTTGATGCAACGGAAGGATAGTATAAAAGATTTGTATACTAAAACCAATTTGTACCAAACTCTGTCAGAGAATGAAGAGTATCAAGGAAATTATTTGAAAGCACTGGAATATCATAAAATCTATTCAGATAATCTTTTACAGCAAATGGATGCCAATCTGGATAATAAGTTATTGAATCTTCAAAAGAAATACGACTATGAAAAAGTCCGAATGCACAATGTTCAGTTAAAATTGGATAGGACTTATATACTCATTGCTTTAGTATTCTGTATTGTAATTATTATTTGTATCGGAAAAATTTCTTATGGATTATATTGTTCGCGTTTGATAAAGATATCTGAATTGGAAGATAAAATGCGTCAACTAACAAATTTATCTGCAACAATGAATGAAAAAGAAAAGTCATTTAATGAGAAAGAAAAATCGTTCCGTACATATTTGCTTCATCATTTTAATGTTATGAAGAAAGCCTCTAGTCTTGAACTTTACCTGAAGAATGAAAAAACTCATAAGAATGAGTTCTGGATTAAAAAGTTTAATGATATAGTTTATGGTCAGGATGTTTTGGATTGGAATGTTCTGTATGATGTCATAAACCAGTTGCACGATGGATTTTTTATTAAGCTGAAAGAGCAGTTTCCTCAATTAAAAGAAATAGAATTCCGTATTATCTGTTTAACATATTCTGGTTTTTCTACGGAAGAAACATCTTTCATCCTAGCTCTCAGCATCAACACGATTAATACGAAGCGTTCTGCCATACGGAAAAAATTGGGCATCGAGGCTTATGCCAATTTGAATGATTTTTTAGACCAGAAGCTTAAAAGGTAGGATAAACCAGATTTCTTTTGGAAAATAAAGTTATATGGCTATTGCTGTAAAGTGTTGAAATGTAGCTTATTCGTTTGATTGTTTGCCTGGAAAAGTTATATGGCCTTGCCTATGGTTATCCGTGTATATACTTTTACCTCTGAGATAAATAACCAAGATTGTTTAATATAATACCAGAGTCTATGAAGGCAGTAAAAACAGTATGTAGCATTATCCTGCTTATGGGAAGTATTTTGAGTTCTCACAGTATGGTTGGAACATTTGATGTGAATAGTTATGAACTCTGCTCAGTTACAGCATCGTCGCGTGTATGGTTAAAAGGGAGTTTGTCAACTCCGCAAAAGCGTAGCCTTTCACAACCGATCTCCGTTTTTCAGGAAGAGTGTACTTTGAATATCAGTTATTTATGTGGTCTAGGGGAGGTGCAGGTTACGATCAGCAATGCTCAAGGCTCAGTCATTTATAATGAAATGGAAACAGTTTCGGAGAGGGGTAACACTTCGATAAATCTGGATCAATTCGAAAAAGGTAACTATACGCTTACTTTTAAGAATGATCAGGGCAAAGAGTTATATGGGACATTTAGTATTTATTGAAGAAATCATGTAAACATTAAATTTATACAAATACAAACTTAAAATAAGTAAGAGCATTATGAAAACAAAGTTATATTTATTAATTATCTTAATATCTTGTTTGTCAATTACTTCTAAAGCACAGTTGCGGGTTTTGCAGAATGGTCGTGTACAAGTGGGAACTTTACGATTAGATGGTGAGGACCCACTAAATGTAACAACAATGCAGGTTTTTGGACCTCATGGCGATATGCGTTCAGGATCGAAATTGACATTTGGTGATTTTGGACAATTTCCGTATAATGGTTGGAATGTTTTTATAGGAGAATATGGCACTACTGATTCTGATCAACTGTGGTTGCATGGTAAAAACGGTATCTATTTAACCAGAGGCGGACAGGCCAGTAATATTATTGCTTATTATAATCCGGCTTCCAACAGTAATTTTGTATTTAATACGAATCTACGTGTGAACGGAGTCGATATAACTTCTGATGCCCGGTTGAAAGAAAATGTTCAGTCGCTTCAAAATCCGTTGGATCTTCTGTCCCATGTGAGTGGAGTGACTTATAATTATAAGCTTTCCGAAATAAACAAATATCGTGAGCCTGATAAATCGAAGTTTACTGAGGAACAAAGTATACAAGAAAATACATCAGATATGCAAACATCCATGGATGCAGCCTCCATTGAGAAAGCAAACAGAGACAAACAGCTTCAAAATGTGATTGACCGCAAGGAAGCAGAAGAGGCATCTCGTAAAAGAATTGGTTTTTTGGCTCAGGATGTAGAGAAAGTTTTGCCAGAATTGGTTAAAACGGATGAAGATGGTGTAAAATCTATTGATTATATCGGCTTTATTCCTTTATTGGTTGAAAGTATCAACGAAATGCGGCTTACTATCCAGGAACAACAAAATGAGATAGAGATGTTACAAAGTTTACTGTCTGTAGAAACGAAATCTACATTGCGTTCAACATCTACCGTCAATCCAGATATGGTAGAAGGTGCAAAATTATATAATAGAGCCGGTGCATCTGTTTCTTATACGTTGCCGTCTACTTTTAGTAATGCGTATTTGCAGGTGTTCGATATCTCTGGAAGGGTGGTAAAGAAAATTACACTGACTATTGCCAATGATATTGTGGATATCAATCCTTCAGAGATTGGTTATGGAACGTTCGTTTATGCCTTGTATGTGGATGGACAGAAAGCGGATACATTGAAGAAATTTGTTAATTGATTTTCCTATGAAAATAAAATATACATTTATGATATATGTGAAATTATGTATGTCAGCCTTCTTCTTATTTTGTTTTGTGGATATTGTATTTGCCAGAGACTTAAAAGAAGGGGGGAAAGAATCGAAGGATAGTATATATAAAACAGGACAAGATAGTTTGAGAGTTGAACAAATTGATCGTTCTTCAGTAGCTTATGCCTCTTCTTGTGTTAATTTGTATGAAAACAAGACTGTAGCTTCTGTTGTCTCTGTTTTAGGTTGTGATACTCTTGCCGTACGGAATGTAACGGTAACGAAGAGTGGCAATTTAACTCTTATAGCTCCAGGGTATGTAACGTTAAATGGACTATTTGAAACAAATTTGGGGGGAACATTGAATATAAAAGTAGAACCGACTCGACTGATATTTGAGTTTTTTTATGATGAATCTGGAAATCGGATTATGCGACAAGTAAATGTAGTGGATTCAAACCTTTAATTATTTCGACATATATTATGGCTAAATACGTTTTATATATATTACTAATCTTTGTCTCTTGGGAAGGGTTAGCTCAGAATACATCGAACTTATCCGGTTCATTCGATATTGGTCCGGTTGGAAATGCGACATATAATATACCGGTTGATCTACCTCCTGGAACGGCTGGATTAAAACCGGACATTTCCATTGTTTATAACAGCTTTTCTGGAGATGGTGTTATGGGAAAGGGTTTTTCACTGTCTGCTATATCTTCTATTACGCGTGCCAATACAACTGTTTTTCATAATGGTTATATCAGTGATATAAAGTTTGATAATACAGATAAATATATGTTGGATGGTAATCGTTTGATGTATAATGCCTCGACGAATCAATACCGAACGGAAATGAATCCTTACTCTCAAATAAAAATCGTATCACCGAATACTTCTTCAGCCTATTTTGAGGTAAAGACAAAAGAGGGTTTGATTATGGAATACGGTAATACATCTGATTCTAAATTATATGCTCAGGGAGCTCATAAAGATCAGGTGGCATTCTGGATGCTCAATAAAGTAAAAGATCGTATAGGGAATTATTATACGTATACATACGAAAAAAATGATGACAACGGAGAAATTCGTTTAAAACAGATTGATTATACAGGCTATATGGGAAGTGCTAACCGTGCTCCTTATTGTTCTGTGAAGTTTGCTTATACGAGTCGAAATCATGATGTTAACTTGAACTATATAGCAGGAAGTGAATTTGAGGAAACTAAACTGTTAAGTGAAATCGGAATTTATTATGGAGCAGAGCTTTATCGTAGATATACCATGACTTATAATTATGACGGAAATGATTTTACTTATCTTTTGTCAAAAATTACAGTTACCGGTCAGAATAATGAAACTCTAAAACCGATAGTATTCAATTGGTATAAAAATACTGATTTTAAGCATAAACAGGTTGTATACGATCAATCGTCAAATGCCATGAACTACATCAATAAAGCCTATATATCTTTGGGGGATTATAATGGTGACGGTAGAACAGATCTTTTAGCAACGCCGATGGAAGATGCCAATTGGACAGGCTGGAGATTGTTTTTGGCGGATACTGATGGAAATAAGCTCACTTATTCGGGGAGTGGAACTCTTCCTGAAAGATATAAGGAGCCGGTTCCCGGTGATTACAATGGAGATGGTATTACAGATTTCCTGGCGTGCCGGGAGACTGTAGCAAAATCTCTTAACGGGAACGATCTGTCTTCAGCTTCATTGGCAGATACGTTAATAAATCAGACATCTGAAAATAGGGCATCTGTTACTTACTATAATTATTTTGTTTATTATGGTACAGGTAATGGATTTACGGCAGGGCCGGTATCTGCTATTACAACTGAGTCACGCCCTCATGGAGTTCGTGTAGCGGACTTTAATGGGGATGGTGCTATGGATTTGTTTGTGTATTATAAGGAGAAGAATGGCTCTGTGGATTATAAAATTTGTATGTCCGGCTATTCTGGCGGGACATTGACTGCGTTTAATACAATTAAAACGGGTACTATTCTTTCAGAGATGAATTGGGATCAGGTGGAAGTATGGGATTTTAATGGCGATGGTTTGGCTGAAGTGATTAATTTTCGTGACGATGGTTACGACTATATGGAAAATAACGGAGCCGGTTCATTGTATAGAAGCCGGACCGGAACATTCCCGAATAAAAAGCATAAAATAAGTTTTGGCGATTTTAATGGAGATAGGAAAATCGATTTATTACTGACAGGTTGGAACGATATGGAATGGAGTGAATGGCAAACGTTGTTATCTACCGGTTCCGGATTTAAAAGTTATTCTTTTCCTAAGAAATTTAATACTTATTCTAAAGATATTTATGTATGTGATTTGAATGGTGACGGAAATGATGATTTTTTTGCCGTTGATAAATCTTCGGAAAATTTAAGTGCTCTCAAATGTTTTATAGGATATGATAACGGGCGCAATTTTAAGGAATATTCCAGCGTGAGTACATACGGGTCCGATAAATGGAACTTTTTCCCGTTGGATACCAGAGGCGATGGTAAATTAGGCTTTTTAGTAACGTCCGCACCTAATTCATGGAAAGGGTATCAATTGTATATGCCGAATGCCGAGTTTTCTAATTTACTGAAATCAGCAACAGATTCTCATGGGAATGTGACGTCTATTTCCTATAAAAAAATGCCGGATACTTCCATATATACAAAAACTCCGCCCGTAGGAGGGAGTGCAACTGTTTTCGGATATGATAGCTTGTCTTTTACTGCTCCCTTCAAACTGGTTTCGGAGGTTAGTATAAGTAATGGTATCGGGGGAACGAACAGTATTGCATATACTTATGAGAATGCAAAAGTATTTAAACGGGGACGTGGCTTTCTGGGGTTTACAAAGACAATAATGAATGATTTAAGTACTTCTGTTAAAACGACGATTACACAGAGTTTTTCAGATACTTATTATCAAGCGGCTGTTAAAAGCATAGAAAAAATCTACACGCCGACGAACCGAAAATTGACACAAACAAACTATACGAATACTTTAACGAAGCCTTCAAATGCATACGGGACATTTGTATATCAACCGACATCAGTGACGGAACAAACTTATGAACCGACTGCAAATAAGGTTATTCAAACAGTAACAACAAATTATTCTTATGATGATTATGGAAATTTGTTGACTCAGACTGCAACGTATGGTAATGGAGATGTACAAAAAGTAACAAATACATATAGTAATAATACAGCAGACTGGCTTATAGGATTATTAACACGAAGTGTGAGTGTCAGTACGGTTAATAGCAGTTCGCAAACAAATACGGTCGATTATAGTTATTACAGCACAACAGGGTTGTTGCATACGCAAACGGTTGAGCCTAATCAGACTGCTTATAAATCGGTGGTCACTTATACATATGATGAATATGGGAATGTCGCAACAAAAACTAAAACGGTAGGTAATACCTCCCGTGTGGAATCTTATAAATATGTAAATGGGCGTTTTGTAGATACTCATACGGATGTATTAGGACAAGTCGAGTCTTTTATTTATGAACCAGTATCAGGCTTGATGTCTTCTCATACGGATATTAACGGTGATAAGTTGACTTACACTTATGATGGTTTCGGAAAAATCAAGACGCAGACGTCCAGCTCTTCACCGGGAAATAATGTTTTAACGAGTTGGACATGGACGAATGGTAATCCTTCAAAATCTGTAATTCTTCGAACACAAACGGCTGGTGACGGTCAGGTCGTTAAAAACTGGTATGATGCTTTAGGGCGTGAGATTCAATCCGGTTATAAGAATTTCTCAGACAAGGAGGTTCTTACAGTGACGGAGTATGACGCTTTGGGACGTGCTATAAAAATGTCTGAGCCCTATTTTTCGGGAAGCACTTCGTCTGCAATTCAATATCATACCAGTCAATATGATAATTATGGCAGAATAAGTAAATTAGTGACTCCTTTGGGAACAATAACATATAGTTATTCAGGAAATCAGACAACAATCAATGATGGAACTAAGGGATATACGACTGTCCGGGAGACGGATACAGCCGGGAGGTTAAAGTCTGTAACGGATCCGGGTGGTAAGATCACTTATACTTATGGTCCGTCGGGTGATCCGGTGAAAGTGGTTTGTGGTTCTGTTTTTTCTACTATCAGTTATGATTTATTGGGGCGCCGTACCGAATTGAAAGATCCGAATGCCGGAATAATATCTTATACATATGACGGATGGGGTAATTTGAAGATGCAGACGGATGCCAGAGGCGAAACAGAAGAATATGTGTATGATAATAATGGCTTGCTAAAGACCTATAAAAGGGGGGATGAGGAATCGTTTTCCTATACTTATGATTCGAAGTATAAAGGACAGGTTGGTTCGGTGGTGTATGGTGGTGTTAAAACTGCATACACGTATGGTGATTATGGACGATTGGAATCGAAAACAGAAACGGTAGAGAACAAATCTTTCCAATTTTTGTACAGTTATAATACCAAAGGACAACTGGAAACGATGACTTACCCAAACTCGAAGTCAATAAAATATGAATATACCAATGGTGACCTTTATAAAATAATCTGGCAACCGAGTGCTACGACAGTCTGGCTGAAAAGTGATGAAAATGCCAAAGGGCAGGTTTTGTCTGTAAATTTAGGAAATGGTATGCAGGGTAGTTATACTTATAATACGATAGGTGTACCTACATCAATTCGTGCCTTAAAAGGGACTACACCTTTATTAAACATAGGTTACCAGAATAACGATTCGCGTGGAAATATCAGAAACAGAAAAGATTTGATTAAATTGCAGGGAGATGATTTTACCTATGATAATATGAATCGGTTGGTTGACGGAGTTGAATATGACGCTAATGGTAATATTACCTATAAATGGGATGCCGGGACGTATGAATATGATGCAAATCATCCTCATGCAGTCAGGAATGTGTCTCCCAGTAAGAGTATGGGATTGACGAATACCAATTTGTCGGTTAAATATAACAGTGTGCGTCTTCCTATAGAAATAAAAGAATCCGACAAAAAATATACGATAATCTATAATGGCGAGAATAGTCGTATAAAAAGTCAATATGTAGAAAATAATTCGACTGTATTTACTAAATATTATTCTGGTCCTTATGAAGAGATACAGAAAGGTTCAACAACTCGTAAAAATTACTATATTTATGCCGGAGGAGAAATAGCAGCCGTTTATACGGAGGGAACCTCCGATGCTGGTATGTATTATTATCATAATGACCATTTGGGTTCTCCATGGTTGATAACTAATGCATCAGGTGTTGAAGTGCAACGTCTGAATTTTAATGCTTGGGGACGCAGGCGTGATGTCTCTGACTGGAGTAAATATACAAATCTGCCGGAGATGAAGTTTGATCGTGGCTTTACTGGCCATGAGCATTTGGAGATGTTCGGTCTGATTAATATGAATGCCCGTTTGTATGATCCGGTATTGGGACGTTTCTTAAGCCCGGATCCGGTCGTTCAGGTACCGGATTTTACGCAGTCTTATAATGGGTATGCGTATGCGTTGAATAATCCGTTGTCGTATAAAGATCCAACGGGAGAGTTTCTTTTTACAGCTTTGATACCCGGCTTTGGGATCTTTTTGGATGCAATGATTGTAGGTGCAGCGGTAGGAGCAGTTGGTGGAGGTGTAAAAAGTGCAATACAAGGACAGAATTTCTGGAATGGAGCTTGGAAAGGTGCCATAACAGGAGGTGTAGGTGGGCTAATGGCGCCAATAGGTGGAGCTGGAATGAGTTTTGCTGCAAATGTAGGTCTTGGAGCTGCCCAAGGTGCATTAGTCGGAAGTTTAGATGCTGCTTTGTGGGGTACAAGTGTAGGAAAAGGTTTATTATGGGGATGTGTCTCTGGTGCTTCTTTTGCTACATTAACATCTGATAATATGAAGAATATGTTTAAAGGAAAAGGATTCAAGTCAAATCAAAGTGTGTTTAAAGATTTTTCTGCAGGGAAATATACGGCAGAAGGAGGTATTTGGCAACAGGATGCGCTTGATTATTTTGGGTTTGAAGGGGAATATGATCCTAATATTAGTGGACCTTCTTATGTTGAAAGTAATGCGGGTGCGTATGGTTCTACTGACCCAATATCCAAAACAATAAGATATGGCGATGGAGCTTTTGATTCATTTGACAATCTAAAAGGAACATATTATAAAGAAATGTATCATAGAGAACGTCTTTTGTCTGGTAAAAAATTATTATCCCAAGATAGTAAAGATTTACCTGCTGGATATAAAGAATTTTATTATGCTCCAGAAGAAGCGATGGGGTTTACGCATCAATATAAAAATATTGGGTTATATCCTAGAATAACTATTAATTCATTTTCTCAAATATCGTATTATCAGTTTAATACATTCAATTTAGAATCTTTTTATAGTAAGAAATGGTGGCATTTTATATATAAAGTTCCTAGAAGATGGTGAAATATTGCATTATAATACTACTGATATTTTTATCTACAGTTTGTTCATTATCACAAACTATAGATAAAAATATTATACGAGATGATACTATTGATTGTTTAGATGGATTTGAATCTCTGTATGGAAGGAGTACAGAAAATAAATTAGTAACATATTGGTCAGAAGCTCCAATGATAAAAAAAGACTCAAAAAGTTATCTTAAACTAATATGTGAACAAATTTATATGTCTAAATATGAATATCAAGATCTCTTTATATTGTTGTTAATTAATGAAGATGGTATACCTTATTGTTGTTCTATATTGAAAGATGGAAAATTAATGAAGGATGAATATAAAAAGCAGATATTGGATCTTTGTAAACAACTTAAGTTTACTCCTGCAAAATCGGATACAACGAAGATGAAAAGCGTTTATACATTGGTGGCTAAAAAGAATATTAAAAATAATCAATGGTATTTTCGTGAATATATACTATGGGATTAATGAGAATTTAGTGTGAAAATATTATTTGTTATATTGTTTATTACTATTCAGATGCTTTGTTCTAATTATACAATGAGACAACTGGTTATTTATGTATCCTTGCTAAGAAACTGGGTGTAAATTTGATAATAATCCTATTTTGTCTGTTGATAATCAATGGTATATGATGTGTAAAATTTCAATTATATGGTGAAATTTCTAGTTGTAATAATGGTCTTAATACTTAATTGCTTTCAGAACTATTCACAAAAAATTGAAGAATGTTTGAGTTTAAAAATTTCGATGAAAGTCGATACTGTTTGCTATGGTGATTCTATCCAACTAAATGTTTTGTTTGAAAATGTGACAAATGAAGAGTATTTATTTTATCCAAAAGCACGATTTGTTTTGGAAAAAAATTATCGACAAGATTTTTTTGGTATAGAATGTGATAAATCATATATTATAAATGATACAACTGATTTAAGAATAACTGAAAATTTGTTACCTAATGCAATATATAGAATGAATTGTAAAGTATATGTTAATTCAAAATATTTTGTGAAAGGTGAAAATGCATTTTATTTGTGTTATTTGTTTAGACCATCGTTTAGTGCTGGATTTAAACGAAAATATCTTTCAGGGGTGTTAAGGAGTAATGTATTTATGATATATGTAAAATGATTATATCTTTTTCCTTTAAGAGAGATAGAGTATTTGTCTATTTTGTATTAGAAATATAAAATTTGTAAACAATGAAAATAACAAACTTATTTTTGATTTTATTTCTACCTATCTGTTTAGGTAGTTGCGCTCCCAAAGTAATCACCCATATTGAGAGGAGCTATTCTCCGCGTGTGACGGCAGAGGAGGTTCTTTTATATGGAGTGGGACAAACAGTGCCGGAATCGGCTGAGTTGATAGGGACTGTAAAGGTGGTTGATAGTGGAGCTTCAACCAAATGTAATTATGACCAGGTTGTTGCACTGGCAAAACAGACAACCTCCAAAAGCGGAGGGAATGCGTTAGCCCTGACCGATCACCGGGAGCCTTCTCTTTTAGGAAGCAGTTGCCACCAAATAGCAGGCAATATGCTGTGGATAGATGATGCGACCAATCTGGAAGCAGAAATTGCTCCGTTAGTTTTGCCTTCCGGTCGTGATAATAATGCAGGTGTTTCTAAAAGTTCGTTTCATCATAGTACGATCTATGCCAATATCGGTTATGCCTTTATGACGAATAAATTTTATCTTCCCAACGGAGCGTCTGGTCATCCCAGGAAAGGGATGGATTGGCAAGTCGGTTATGACTGGGTGTCAAGGAGTGGTTTTGGTGCCGGTCTGATGTATTCGGGATATAAGTCATCTTACAGTTATTCCCATGTGGATGTGAATGTAGGGCTTGCTTATATTGCTCCTCAGTTCGTGATGAAACAAAAAGTGGGTCGTTGGGGAATAGAAGAAAAGTTCGGCATCGGTTATTTTAAATATCGTGAATCGGCAAAAGGAGTTAGTGAATCGCTATCGGGATTTGGGTATAACTTCCTGGTCGGAGCAGAATATTATTTGTCTGATCATATCGGAATCGGAGCGAATTTAGGGTATATTGGGAGTTCTCTTCCTAAACAGGATAATATAGACTATAAGGATGGAGAACATTCGGGAATATTTCGTTTGCATTTGGATGCTGGAATACGTTTTCATTTCTGATAGATTACGAAAAACAATAATAATGGGATAACTGGATGTACATTCATGCTAGTTGATGAAAAGTATGTAAAGGATGAGTTGCAAAGATTAGTTTGGACAGAATATGAAATATGTTTTAAGAATATGTGTTGTTTTTATTTTCCTGAGTGCTAAAGCGTATGCTCAACCCCCGGTAACTTTCCGGGTAAAAGCAGGGGCGGGGATTGCGAGCATGTGGGGGAAGAACACGGAGGAAAATACTAAATTCGCTTATAAGGTGGGCGTTGGTATGGAATATGGTTTTAATAAAACCTGGGCGTTACAACCTTCTTTGAATTTTGTTTCAAAGGGATCTAAAGAAGATGGAAAAGATCTGGGAAAGGCTAAGGTGAATATGCTTTATCTTGAATTGCCCATAATGTTGTCAGCCCGGTTGCATCTTACGAAGACATCTAACCTGGTTTTCTCGGGAGGGCCTTATATGGCTTATGGAGTAGGAGGCAAAACGTCGATCGATGTATGGTTACCGATTCCGGGTACTACAGGATTCCACAATGTTCATAAAGAATATAAACTCAATACCTTTGGTGGTATGACCGATGGGAATATGGGATGCAAACGCTTTGATGCCGGAGTTGGACTGGGTATAGCCTATGAGTACCGGAGAATTGTGGTGGACTTGGAAGGACAATTGGGACTGGTCAAAGTACATGATGGAGTTAGCAGTTTTTCCGAGCCAATGGATATAATAGAATTTGAAGATTATGCTCTTAAAAATTTATCAGCGTTTATAACTGTTGGATATAAGTTTTAAAAAAGAAGTACAGTATTGCATATCCAACGTTTTTGTTTAATTTTGTTTACAATAAAGGAGTTATTGTGAGATATTAAACTGATTGATGGATTTCGAGAATTTTTACATAACATGGTATTCGCGTGTCAAATATTTTGCACGCGACTATGTCCTTTCTGATGAGGAGGCTGAAAATATCGCACAGGATGTTTTTCTGGAGTTCTATCAAAAGAGGGAGGAACTGGGTTTCCATATAAACCTGGTTACCTATTTATTTACCTCTGTGAAAAATAAATGTATCGATTATTTACGGCGGAGGTTGATGGAACAGGAAGCTGCTGTTAAAATGCAGGAGGAGTTCGATCTGTCTTTCCGTATGAAATTTGATTCATTGGAGGCTTTCAATATAGAAGGCCTTTCTGAAGACAATATAAAAGACATCATAGAGAAAGCACTTGATACGTTACCCGAACGGTGCCGGGAAATTTTTGTAATGAGTAAAATAGAAGGGAAAAAGCAGAAAGAAATAGCAGAAGAATTGAATGTCTCTGTGAAAACCATTGAAAGCCAAATGACTATAGCCTATAAGAAGTTGAGGGAGGAACTGAAAAACCACTTACCTCTACTCTTGTTCCTTTTATCTTCCTGGGAAAATTGAGATAAACAGAAAAAAAATTGATTTTGTTTAGGGGGATTATTTTTCCTGTTCGTTTACTATATAAAGAATCGTACACGATGGATGAAAGAATAATAAAATATTGTCAGGGAAATTTATTAAAAGAAGAACAGGATCAGCTTCTGAAAGAAGCCTACAAAGACCCTGTGCTGAAATCCCGGATAATAGATTATCAACATTTACATAGCTTGCTCGAATTGACTCCCGAACGGATGGACAAGGAGCAGGGCCGGATAAATTATGCCTGTTTCAGAAAGCTGGTTAATGCTCAAAAACGAAAAGTAATGCTGATCTCTTTCAGCCGGTATGCTGCGATCATTGTAATTGCTTTTGTTTCTGCATGGATGCTGGCCTCTTATTATTTTTCGGGGAATCTGGCAGAACAGAAAGAATTGATCGCTTTTCAGCAGGAACTGCTTGTCCCGGCCGGACAGCGTGCGGAACTGACGTTGCCTGACGGAACGAAAGTGTGGCTGAATGCCGGTTCGAAATTATCTTATCCTTCTTTTTTTGAAAAGGAGCGGAAGGTTTTTTTATCGGGGGAAGGATTTTTTGATGTGGCTAAAAACGAAAAAGTACCTTTTATTGTTTCTACCGGAACGATCGATGTAAAGGCTTTGGGTACTCAGTTCAATGTGTTCTGTTATCCGGGGAGTGACTATACCGGTGTTTATCTTCAGCAAGGGTCTGTGAAGGCTTATTTCCCGTCTTTAGAGTCGGAAGGAGTTGTACTTTCTCCGGAACAGTATCTGGTTCAGAAAGGGAAACGGCTGGAACTGTCGACGAAGGATCCGGATGAATTGTTGTGGCGCCAAGGTATTTATACATTTAAAAGGCAAAAGTTAGGAAGCATCATAAAGAAACTCGAATTATATTATGATGTAAAAATAATAGTGAAAGACCCGGAAATATTAAATTATGAATATGTTGGAAAATTCCGTCAAAGGGATGGCGTGCTGGAAATACTCCGGTTGATCCAGCGGATACATAAATTTAATATTAAAAAAGATGACGAGTTGAATCAGATCGTTCTGAGTAAGTAAAAAGAAGTATTAACCTTTAAATGTAATATGTATGAGCCCATGACAAATTAAAAAAAATCGGCAGATATTGGCGTATCTACCGATTTAGCGAAAAGCAAACCCATTCGTGATCAAAAAAATAGTATTTACTTAACAAAACAAAGATATGAAAATAAATCCTTTGTTAATACATTTCTTATGTCTAAAAAATATCCAAAAGGCATTCAGAATTATGAAAATATCCTTTTTTATTCTTTTTGTTTGTGCTTGTCAATTGTTCGCAGTGAATACAGAAGCGCAAAATGCTGTTATCGAATTGAACTCAAACAAAATTTCGATAGAAGAGCTTTTTAAAGAAATTGAAAAACAGACTGATTATCTGGTAATCTATAGTACAAGCGGTCTTCGTTCAAACTTTGAATTATCATTAACGAAAAAGAAAGCAAAAGTATCCGAATATTTGGAGGAAGCTTTAGCCGGACATAACTTGAAATATGAGTTTGTGAATAATTACATAATCTTGTCGAGTTTGGAAATAAAGAAATCCCAACAGGATAAAAAACAATTGCAAGGAACAGTTTATGACCAGAATGGAGAACCTGTCATTGGAGCGAATGTAATAGAAAAAGGTACTCACAATGGAACAGTCACAGATATTGATGGTAAATTCTCTCTTACCATAGGAAAAAATAGTTCTTTGGAAATTACCTTTATCGGTTATTTGGCACAATCTGTAACTCCTAAAGATAATACAATCAATATTTATCTGAAGGAAGATTTACAAACTCTTGATGAGGTAGTTGTAGTTGGTTATGGTGTACAGAAAAAGGTAAATGTAATTGGGGCTGTAGCTGCAGTTAATTCTGAATCGATCGGAAACAGACCTGTGACTAATATATCCAATGCTATTCAAGGTTTGTTGCCAGGAGTGTCGGTAACTTCTGATACAGGACAACCAGGGCGTGATAACCCCACATTGCGTGTTCGTGGAACTGGAACATTAAATAATTCGAATCCTATGTATGTTGTGGATGGAATGCCTGTAAGCGGTATCAGTGACATTGATCCGAATGATATTGAAAGTCTATCTGTCCTGAAAGATGCTTCATCTGCTGCTATTTACGGATCACGTGCTGCTAATGGTGTAATTCTTATTACCACCAAAAAAGGAACGGAAAGAGCTCCCCGTTTAAAATATGACGGATATGTTGGATGGCAGAATGCAATTAGTTTACCGGAATATCTGTCTTCTGCGGAATATGCAGAGTTGTATAATAAAGCTTTGATTTATGAAGGTAAAGCTCCGAGATATACAACGGAAGAGATCGCTCTGTTCAAAAATGGATCTGATCCGGATAATTATCCGGATACGGATTGGCATGATTTGTTTTATAAGACAGGGTTTATGCAAAATCATAGAGCAGAAATAAGCGGAGGAAATGGTGGAACGTCCTATATGTTTTCGGTAGGTTATTTAGGACAGGATGGTATCGTTAAGAATTCTGAATATGATCGTTATACAGTAAGAGGTAATGTGAATTCGAAAATAAGCAATGTGATTACAGCCGGTGTAAATTTGTCTTTTATGTATGGGGATATGAAAGAACCTATTTCTGCAAAAACAGGGTCGACAGGCTCTTTATTCACTATGATAAATACAATAGCTCCCTTTGTCCCTTATAAATATTCAAATGGCTATTATGGTTATAATTCCGATGGTAATCCGATATCCAATTTGGATATTAATAATATAAATAACGAAAAATGGTACTCGAGTCGTGCTGTAGGAAATATTACTTATGAACCGGTTAAAGGATTAAAACTTCAGGAAAATGTTGGATTTGAATACAAAGCGAATGTAGCGGAATGTTTTAAAAAAGATCAGCAGTTCTATAATTGGAAAACAGGTTCTCCTAGTATGTATATTGGTCCTAATAGTCAAACGGATGAACGTAATAATCAATTACGTGTCAATTTGCAAACATTAATTAATTATAATAAGACTTTTGGGTCTCATGATATAGGTATTATGGGAGGATTCGAACAGGAGTACACTCGTTATGACTGGACAAAAGGATATCGGATCAATTTCCTGAATAATGACTTATGGGAATTGAATGCCGGTTCTCCGGATGGACAACAAGCTTCTGGTTCTGCCTATGAAATAGCTCTCCGTTCTTTCTTTGGTCGTTTAAGCTATATTTACGATAACAGATATTTATTGGAGCTCAATATCAGAAGGGACGGAACTTCCCGCATTGCTCAAAGTACACGATGGGGTAATTTCCCTTCTTTCTCTGCAGCTTGGAGAATTATTAATGAATCGTTTATGGAAGGAACCCGAGGTATTTTGTCTGATTTGAAACTTCGTGGAGGCTGGGGTAGATTAGGAAACCAGGCGATATCCAATTATCCTTATCAATCGGTTCTTGCACAGAAGAACTATGCTTTGGGTGGTTCTGTTTATCAGGGGGTTGCTCCTGTAGATGGAGCAAATAAGAACATCAAATGGGAGACAACGGAAACGATCAATTTGGGATTGGATGTTGCTTTCTTATCCAATCAGTTTGTTTTGTCAGTTGATGCTTATAAGAAAAAGACATATGATATATTAATGAAATTACCGGTTAGTCCGCTTTACGGATTATCAGCTCCTTATCAAAATGCAGGAGAGGTTCATAATACAGGGGTTGAACTTCAATTAGGATACAAATATGCACATAAAGATTGGACTGTGGATGTTACAGCGAACACTGCTTATAATAAAAATGAAATCGTTGATTTAAAAAATAACGGTGCACGCATTTGGAACGGATATAAATTCCTGCAGGAGGGGTATTCTATTGATTCCTATGGTGGATTTATTGTAGACGGTATTTTCCAAAATGAGGAAGAAGTCAAGAATAATGCTGTGATAAATAGAGCAAATGCCGGTCCGGGTGATTTTAAGTATAGAGATGTAAAAGAGGATGGCGTTATAGATGCAGAAGACCGTGTTTATCTAGGATGTAGTACTCCTAAATGGATATTTGGTTTAAATTTGTCTGCTACATGGAAAAATCTGGATGCATCGGTATTCTTCCAAGGTGCTGCCGATGTAAAAGGATTTCTTCATTCATGGGCAGTCGGTGAATTAATGGGAGATAAATCAAAGCCCTCTTCTCTGTATCGAGATGCATGGGATGCAGAGACCAATCCTGACGGAAAATTTCCAAGACCGTTGTCTTCCTGGTCGCAGAACAGTAGTGTATATTATAATTCGTCATTTTGGATGAGAAATGCTTCTTATTTGCGATTGAAAAATCTCCAGATTGGGTATACAATACCAAAAGAATGGTTGAATATCCTTAATATAGAAAAAGTACGGTTTTATTATAGTGGTCAAAATATGCTTACCATTACAAAATATCCAAAAGGATTTGATCCGGAAAGAACATATACTGACGGCGGTTCCAATCCTCTGTTAAGAGCGCATACGTTTGGTGTAAATATTGTTTTCTAATTTAATAAGATGAAAAAATGAGAAATATAATTTATTCGATAATGGGTGCGCTGTTTTTATCAGCGTGCAGCAGTGATTTTTTGGAAAGAAATCCATTGGATCAGCCTTCAAACGAAGGATTTTGGAATACGGAAAAAGATGCTGTAGCTGCGGCTATGGGATGCTACGACGGGTGGTTTTCAATGACAGAAGTGATATCTTTAGATTGTGCTTCCGATAATGCACATGATCCGTTCCCTTGGGAAGGATGGTCGGTTCAGGCTTCTGGGTATGCAACTCCTTCTGATCCGGGAACAGATTATTTTGGATATAGCAAAATGGTCCGTTACAATAATTTTCTGGAAAATATTCATCGTCCAGAAATGGATGATGCATTGAGAGCCAGACTGACTGCGGAAGTCCGATTTTTGCGTGCATGGGATTACTTTTGGAAAGTTCTGTTTTATGGTGATGTTCCTTTAGTAAAAGAAGTTTTACCTATAACAGATGCGAATAAACCGCGTAATCCGAAAGAAGAAGTTATTCAGTTTATTTTGGACGAACTTACCGAGATAACACCTCAACTGGAAATTAAATATACAGGAAATGATGTGGGGCGTGTTACTCGTGGAGCAGCATTGACATTGAAAGCGAGGATGTTGTTGTACAATAATCAATATGCAGATTGCCTGAAAGCATGTGAAGAAATTATGAAACTGGGATATTCCTTGTTTCCTAATTACAGAGGCTTGTTTCGAATTTCGAACAAGAATAATCAGGAGATAATCATGGATGTTCAGTATGTTGAAAATTTATATTCTAATGGGACATTGGGAATATTGCCTCCTGCCAGTTGCGGGGGGTGGTGCTCTATCAATCCGACACAAAGTTTGGTGGATATATATGAATGTATAGACGGAAAAACAATAGAAGAATCTCCTCTTTATGATCCTGACCAACCTTATCAGAATCGTGATCCTCGACTTAGTGCCAGTATTTTATGTCCGGGTGACCTGTACGAGGGAAAATACTATGATCCGATAGATCAGAACGATCCCAATGGGGATTATTATGCTCCTTACGGACGTTCAAAAACAGGTTATCTGGTTCGTAAATATGTGGATGATTTGAGTGATTATGCAGATATGTGGAATACGGCAATGAATGCTATTGTAATGCGTTATGCGGAAGTCTTATTAATGTATGCAGAATGTAAAGTAGAGTTAGGGGAAATTGATGCTTCTGTTTATGATGTACTTAATGAACTTCGCAGTCGTGCCGGTATGTGTGAAGTAGATAAAACTGTTTATATAACTCAAGCCAAAATGAGAGAACTCGTGAGACGTGAACGTCGGGTAGAATTGGCTTTGGAAGGATTACGCTGGTTTGATGTTTGTCGCTGGAAAATCGGTGAGGAGGTGATGCCTGGGCAGGTTTACGGATGTCGTTTAGGAACAGTGGATCCTGTAACTGGTAAATTGGCTTTAACAAAGGAACGGATCAAGACGGAAGTTCGGATTTTTGATCCAGCCAAGCATTACCTGTGGCCAATTCCGCAAACAACGATTGATGCAGCTTCTGAGATAAAACAAAATCCGGGGTACTGATAAAATATCCGGTATAACTAATCAAGGCAAAACTGATTGTCTGTTTTGCCTTGACTTTTATAAAAGATCACTATAATGAAAAAAATAATCTGTTGTATTTTTCTACTTTTTTCTTTACATCAGTTTTTAATGCCCCAAACTACCGGACGGATATCGTTAGCCGGAGATTGGCGGTTTGAACTGGATTCGGCTGACATTGGCGAAGAAGAATTATGGTATACAAAAACATTAATCAATAGTATAAAACTGCCGGGTATTACGGATGAAGGTGGTTATGGTCCAGAAGTTATTGAGACAGGAAAACTGTCCCGGTTGCATAAATATATAGGGAAAGCATGGTACCAGATGGATATAAGCATACCTGAAAACTGGAAAAATAAAAATGTATCCCTTTGTTTCGAGCGGATAATGTGGAAAAGTAAGTTGTGGTTAAATGATCAATATATTGATGCGCAGGAATCGTTATTGACACCTCACTATTATTTTTTAGGTAAGTTATCTCCTGGTACTTATAGGTTAACTCTATGTATTGATAATCGGGAAATCTATCCGATAGGAAATGAATGGGGACATAGTTATGGCGAACAGACACAAATTATCTGGAACGGAATAATCGGAGAAATGATCATGTCGTCACATCCGGATGTACAAATCAGCCAGATACGTACTTTTCCGGATGATACGGGACAATTAGATATTGAAATTTCAGTTTTGAATCGATCCCAAAAGGAACAGAAAGCAAAACTGTGTTTTGAATTAAGGGACAGGAAAACTGGCAAGGTGGTTAATACAATGGAGTCGAATTGTCGGATAACTTCCGGAAGAAACAGGATCGTTGAATCTCTTAAAGTCTCTGATGTAAAACTTTGGGATGAGTTTTCTCCTTCTTTATACGAACTGAACTGTTCTTTGATGAGTAAATTGGGAAATGATGTTTATGAACCTGTTATATTCGGATTTCGTTCGATTGGAAAAACAGAGGATTATATAACGGTTAATGGTTTGGAACGTTACTTGAGAGGAAATCTGGATTGTGCCGTTTTTCCATTGACAGGATACCCGGCCACAGACAAAAAGAGTTGGCTTCATATTCTTCGGTCCTATAAAGATTTTGGTTTAAACCATGTCCGTTTTCATTCATGGACTCCCCCTAAAGCTGCTTTTGAAGCAGCAGATGAACTCGGCTTATATATATTGAGTGAAATATTTTGGCGGGATGGATGGATGGGTAAAGAATTGGATATCGAAAAGGTGGAACCTTTTTTACATGCGGAGTTAAGGAGGATAGCTGATTCTTATGGAAATCATCCCTCTTTGGTCATGCTGGCAATGGGGAATGAACTGGGGGGATTTGATCGTAATAAGTTGGACCCCTGGATAAAGGACGTTAAAGAACATGATCCGCGGCATTTTTATACAGCATCGGTCAGACGACCTGTTACAGCGAATTCGGATATCAATTTTCAAGGGGATCTTTCATCTCCTTATCCGTTACTTTTTATTAATGAAGGACGATTATCCACGGATTGGGATTATTCCAGGTGGTATGGAGATGCCTCTCCGTTACCATCTATTCAACATGAAGTCGGGCAATGGGTGTTTTATCCTGACTGGAATGAAGTAAATAAATATACAGGAAATTTGAGAGCGCGATCGATGGAATCATATAAAAAACTAGCCTTGAAGCATGGTGTATATGAGCAAAATAAAGAATTTACACAATCTTCCGGACTCCAATCTCTTACTTTGTATAAGGAGAATGTGGAATCTTTATTGAGAACTCCTTATTGTGGAGGTTTTCAATTGTTAAGTATTCAGGATTTTCCGGGACAAGGAGTGGCTTTGGTCGGCTGGTTGGATTCATTTTATGATAACAAAGGGATTGTTACACCTAAAAAGGTTAGAAATTGGTGTAATACGACAGTTCCGCTTATGCGAGTACCATCTTATATATATATGTCAGTCGATACATTGAAAGTTGGAATAGAAGTTTTTCATTTTGCCAATAAAGATATAGAAGATGCAAGGATCGATTGGCAATTAAGGAATGATAATGGTTATGTATGGGATAAAGGGACTTTCGATCATTATGATATTAAAAATGCGGTATTGAATAAAATAGGATTTTTATCAGTACCATTGAATAAAATAGATCGTTCACAGAAACTGGTTCTGGAGGTCTCAATACGTGATACGGAGTATAAGAATAACTGGAATTTATGGGTATTCACCGAACAGAAGGATTTAAAAGATAATTCAGTGAAAGAAACAACTTCTGTTACAGAAGCTATTGATTATCTTAAAGCTGGAAAGAATGTTGTTTTGTGGGCACATCGGTTGGGAGGTAATAAAAATGCCGGATATGCTCATTGGAAACCTACTTTCTGGCAGGCGGGAGATCAGGGAAATGAAGGGTTCACGAACGGAGCGGTTATTCGAAACACACATCCGGCATTCAATAATTTTCCGACCGACAACTATTTGGATTTTCAGTGGTTTGAGATTTGTCAGGGTGGACGTGGTTTTGATTTAGAAGGATTTCCGTCCACTATACGTCCTATTGTACAACCGATTCATGATTTTCATTTTAATCGTAAATTAGGTTCCATCATGGAATTTGTAAGTAAAGAAGGAGGACGTATTTTAATATGTGGGTATAATTTGGTGGATTCGTTGGAGAAGAGACCGGCAGCGCGGACTTTGAAGAACAGCTTGCTACGATATGTCGCTTCCTCTGGTTTTCAACCAAGTGACATTATTGATTATGATTGGATGAAACGTGAATTGTATGATATAAACACATCTTATTTAGCCTCTGGTGAATTTGAAAAGGCGTATCTCTATGTAAAGGCCGGAGGCCGTTGGGAGCAAAACGGAGTAACGGAATGGGCACTTGAAAAGGATGCTTCTACATTTTATGAAACAGATAAATATGGTTATCGTGTTCATTGCGATAATATAATAGTAGATAAATCATTTTCGGCATGGCAGGGAAAGAAGATTGAATTGGACTTGAAATTGCCATTTGATTTTGATGGTGTAATTAAATTATTCCTCTGTAATCCTGATAATAAGGTTAGAAAAGGAACTGTTTTTTTCAATGGAAGAGAAACAATTGTCGATCATATTCCGCGTGAAGGGAAATGGGTTACATTTAAGTTGAATCCGGGAGAAACCTTGTTAGGTAATATCGGTATTACGCTTACAGGCCTTGACGGTAGATCTTTGTTGGTTGGTGAAATAGCCTTGATGCCTAAACAATAATATTTTATGAAGAGCGTGAAAAAGTATATAAATAAGTTTTTAAGTGGGATCATTTTCTTTTGTATGTTTTTTGCGGAAGTGTATGCAGGGAATGTTTCACGGATAAACCTTTCAATGAATACTGACTGGGCTTTTTTTCGGGGTGATATTGAAAACGGTGAATCTATTACGGCTGATGATTCCTGTTGGATGCCGGTTTCAATTCCGCATATTATGCAACTGGAGAGGAAACATTGTGGTGGAGATGTGATTTATGATGGGATAGGTTGGTATCGTCGTTATTTTACTCTCGATCCTGAATATAGAGATAAAAATATTCGTATAGCATTCGAAGGTGTGATGACTTCATGCAAAGTCTATCTGAACGGGTATGAAATAACTGAAAATCATGGTGGATATATTGGCTTTATTGCAGATATCACGGGAAAGGTCAACTTTGATGGAAATAATGTCTTGGCAGTACGGGTCTCCGCAGAATATGATCCGTTGACTCCGCCGGGAAAACCACAGAGCGATCTGGACTTTTATTATTACAGCGGCATATACCGGGATGTGGAAATGATAATTTCAGATAAGCTTTATGTTACGGATCCTCTGGAAGAGAATGAAATAGCCGGAGGAGGAGTTTTTGTCACGTATCCCGAGGTGAGTAGAGAAAAGGCAAAGATACATATAAAGACTCATGTCAGGAATCGGTACAATATTCCCAGAAAAGGATATCTTCTCACTCGTTTGATCGATTCGGATAATAAGGAAATTGTTTGTCAACGGCATCTCTTTTCATTAAAAGCTGGTGCAAGTATTCACTTGGAGCAAGATTTGTCAGTTGATAATCCTTCTCTTTGGTATCCTTATTGTCCTTGTTTGTATGAATTGAGAACAGAAGTGATAGTTGACGATAAAACGGTGGATAAGGTCACCCGGCAAATTGGGATACGTTCTATACAATATACGACAGAAGATGGCTTTCTTATAAATGGAGAAAAATTGTATATGCGTGGTGCAAACCGGCATCAGGCTTATCCCTATGTAGGGGATGCCGCTTCGAATTCAATACAGGAAAGAGAAGTAATTAATATGAAACAGGGTGGTTATAATGCGGTACGTGCAGCCCACTATCCACATGATCCGGCTTTTCTTGACGCTTGTGATAAATATGGACTGTTGGTTGTAGAATGTATACCGGGTTGGCAGTATTTTAATAATGATACAACTTTCATAAACCGGGTTTATGAGGTTTGTCGTAGAATGATCAGGCGTGACAGGAATCACACTTCGGTTGTTTTATGGGAGACAGCTTTAAATGAAACGCGTTATCCGAAGGAAATTGCTAAGATACTTTATGGGATAGCACATGAAGAATATCCCGGTGATCAAATGTATACGGCTGGAGATTATTTCGGTCATACGGATCTGGTGGATTGTTATGATGTGTTCTATAAACAAGTAGCCCGTTTCCCGAAAGACGGTAATGTAATGAGCAATTATACGGAGGATCAAGTTGTAATTAAGCCGTTACTAACTCGAGAATGGGGAGACGGAGCCGGAGAGAAACCTCGTGTGAGCATAACAGAGAATGGGAGAGAATTGCTTGAACAATGTAATACTCGTTATGAACAGCTGGAAGGAAGAGGTTATTTTGATTGGTGTATGTTGGATGCTAATGAACGTTTAGGAGGACATTTCCTATGGAGTTATAATGATTATAATCGCGGAAGCCAGGAAACGACAATGTATTGTGGCGTTGTGGATATAAATCGTGCCCCAAAGTTCAGTTATTATATGATGCAGAGCATGCGTGATAAAAATATAAGTCAAGCTGGTTTATATGAAGGGCCGATGGTGTTTATCGCTTCCTATAATATGCCTTCGGAGACAGGAGGGGCTTTATCCCCAATCACTGTATTTTCTAATTGTGATGAAGTAAAACTCTATCAGAATAAACGGCTTATAGGAACACAAACTCGGTTGGAGCGAACCTCATTCCGTCCTAATATAGTAAAAAAAGGAGGAAGTCCGGATTTTGTTTTTTATCCGGATAGATATGAACAAGGAGAATTAATGGCTGAAGGTTTATCTGCTGGCAAAATTGTAGCCACACATGTGGTACGTACCCCTGGGAAACCACACCATCTGGAAGTCTTTTTTAATCATAAAAATGTGATGCCGGTGGCGGATGGAAGTGATATGATACCAGTTTATATAAAGGTTTGTGATGAAAACGGGACATTAGTGAATAACGCTGCAGATTTGATTACTTTGTCAATACGTGGACAGGGAGAGATCATAGGTGATGGTATTGAACGGGTAGGTATTAGTCGTCAACGGGTAGAAGGTGGTATTGGTTTTGTTTTTGTCCGGACTGGCAAATATCCCGGAGAGATAATAGTTAAGGCTGAAGCGAAAGATCTGCAGGAAGGGATAGCAGGCATAAAAAGTATCCCTTATGACGGTCTATTCGTGCCGGACGGTATTCACGCTTCTTTTAAAGGGAAAGAAGAAGATGGCGTAGTGGAAAAGATGAATATAAAAGAAAGGATGTTGCTAAATCTTCCTGTGATAATTCCTCGAGAGGTTACAGCGACCAGCTCTCATGTTTCTTATCCTGTAGTAAATCTCGTAGATGGAGATGATCGTAGTTGGTGGATTGCGGATACGGATAGTCTACCTCAGGTTGTGACTTTTTCGTTTGATGAACCTGTCGATATAAAGGCAAGTCGTATTCTTTTTCAAAAGGATAGTTCTTTGTACGGACATACAGTTGAAGTGTCATCTGATGGAAATAATTGGAGTTTGGTCTATGAGCAGGAGTGTACCGGTTGGGAGTTTAAACCGATAGAATTGAATTGTAGAAAAGTGAAGTGTTTTCGGGTTACAATTCATAGTGTATCGGAAGGACGTGCTGGTATGGGAGAAGTTACTTTGTTTGGGAAACGTAATGCTGATTGATTTCCAGGAACTGATAGGGAATATTAGAATTTTTGCGTGGTAGTTTGGAGATAATCATGTATATTTGCAAGTTATAAAAATATCTGGACTGTTTTTTCAGATATCATTTAACGAGGATTTATATGGCAAAGAAAGCAACTACAACAAAACAAAATAATAATAATGAACCGGGTAAGTTCGCAATGATGAAAATGTTTTTCACTAATGAGCGTACCCGTTTCATTACAGGATTGGTAATAGCAATTATCACCATTTATATAGGATTAGCTCTTATCTCTTTCTTCTTTACGGGAGGGGCCGATCAGAGTAAGATAGAAAACGTTCCGTTGGCAGACTTGCTGACCAACAGAGGGTCCGTTGAGAACTGGACGGGAGTGCGGGGAGCTGTCCTGGCAGATCTGCTGATGAACCGGTGGTTTGGGATATCTTCTTTTATGATCCTGTTTTTCCTGGGGTCGGTAGGAGCTAAATTGATGAACCTGCGCCGGGTATCGCTGTTGAAACGGTTTTTGTTTTGTGCAGCCATGCTGATTTGGGGATCTATGTTTTTTGCCTTTGTCTTTATCAGCGGATATGAAGATACATTTATTTATCTGGGAGGACAGCATGGGTATTACCTGTCGGAGGTGATGATCACGAATGTTGGTATTCCCGGAACGATACTGTTATTGGCGGGGGTGTTTCTGATCATCGCCATATTCTCCAGCAAACGGACGATACCGTTTCTGCAAAGTGTCCTTTCTTTCGGATGGTTGAAGAACCGTTTGAAGAGGGAGAAAAAAGAAGTATTGGAAGAAGAGGATATCCATGAAGATGATGAGGATGAGGTAACAGACCCGGTAGTGACAGAACAGCCGGACGAACGGCCGGAAACAGAAGAATTTGTTTTCGATACTGAAAAAGAAATAGAAACAGCCCGCAAGGAAGAGAGCCGGAAGAAGACAGAGGTTTATTCAACGATCTCCCATGATGATGCTTTTGAAGTGACAGTGCCGCAGGAAGAAGAAGTGTATGATGCTCCGAATGCGGAAAATCAGCCTGATGAGCCGGAAGATCTTCCCGGAGATCCTCGCTTTACGGTGGAAGTCCCGGCAGGAGACGATGAAGTGTATGATGCTTCTTCATTAGGTGAGTACGATCCGAAACTGGACTTGTCCGGCTTCCGTAATCCACCAATCGAATTGTTGAAAAAATATGATGTGAGCGACCATCAGGTCGATATGGATGAGCAGATGGCTAACCAGAAACGTATCAAGCAGACGCTGGAAAGTTTCGGTATCAGCATTGCCTCTATCAAAGCAACCGTCGGTCCGACTATTACTTTATATGAAGTGATACCCGATACCGGAGTTCGTATTTCAAAAATTAAGAATCTGGAAGACGATATTGCCCTGAACCTGTCGGCTTTGGGTATCCGTATCATAGCCCCGATGCCGGGTAAAGGTACGATCGGTATCGAGGTGCCGAATAAGGATCCGCAGATTGTATCTATGCAGTCGGTCGTTGCTTCACGTAAATTCCAGGAATCGAAATATGACCTGCCGGTTGTGCTGGGTAAGACGATTACGAATGAAATCTTTATGTTCGACCTTTGTAAGATGCCTCACTTGCTGGTGGCCGGTGCTACCGGACAAGGTAAGTCCGTCGGGTTGAATGCCGTGATCACTTCTTTATTGTACAGGAAGCATCCGTCGGAACTGAAGTTTGTCATGGTCGACCCGAAGATGGTAGAGTTCGGTATCTATTCCGATCTGGAACGTCATTATCTGGCGAAATTGCCGGATGCGGACAAAGCGGTAATTACGGACTGTACAAAAGTTATTATGACGCTGAACTCCGTTTGTAAGGAAATGGATGACCGTTATGAATTGCTTATGAAAGCGCATGTGCGTAATATCAAGGAATATAATGCCAAATTTATTTCACGTCATCTGAATCCGGAGAAGGGGCATAAATTTATGCCGTTTATCGTGGTGATCATCGACGAGTTCGGTGATTTGATCATGCAGGCCGGTAAGGAGATTGAAACACCGATCGCCCGTATTGCCCAGAAAGCACGTGCCGTCGGTATCCATATGATCATTGCAACGCAGCGTCCGTCTACCAATATCATTACCGGTATTATCAAGGCAAACTTCCCGGCCCGTATGGCATTCCGTGTGATGCAGATGGTCGATTCGCGTACGATTCTGGATGCACCGGGTGCCAATCAGTTGATTGGTCGTGGTGACTTGCTGTTCTCACAGGGAGGCGATACAAATCGTGTGCAATGTGCGTTTGTCGATACTCCGGAAGTGGAACAGATCGTCAATTTTATCTCCGGTCAGGCCGGTTATCCGACTGCTTTCCTGTTGCCTGAATATGTAGGTGAAGGTGGTGAAGACAAGGCTCCGGGATCAGTGGATCTGTCAGACCGTGATCCGTTGTTTGATGAAGCTGCCCGTCTGATTGTGATTCAGCAGCAAGGTTCAACATCTCTGATCCAGCGTAAGTTTGCCATCGGTTATAACCGTGCCGGTCGTTTGATGGACCAGTTGGAGGCTGCCGGAATCGTCGGACCGTTTGAGGGTAGTAAGGCCCGTCAGGTCCTGATCCAGGATGAGTATAATCTGGAACAGTTACTGAATTCTCTGAAATAATATGTCCTTTAGTAAATGTAGTTTATGGAAAGAGAGAGAAAAATAAGAATATGGCGGGGAATCGCGTTTGTGGGATTTCTGTTGTGCCTTCTTTTTGGAACAAGAGTGATAAGCCAGGCTCAGAATCCGGTATCTATCCTCGATAAAGCGGCTTCTGCCTACGAAAACTCGAATGGTATAACAGCCTCTTTTGAACTGAATACCCGTTCGGATGTACAGAAAGTATCGGAAAGTTTTGAAGGGACGATCAATATGAAAGGCGATAAATTTACGTTGGTCACTCCTGATATGATAACCTGGTTCGACGGGACTACCCAGTGGACTTATGTGGAACGGAATGACGAAGTGAATGTGAGTACGCCGAGCGGAGAGGAATTGCAATTTACCAATCCGGCTTTGTTGTTACGTGTATATAAGAAAGAGTTTACTCCTAAGTATATCGGGGAAAGCACTGCGTTGAATGGAAAAACGGCTTATGATATCGAACTGACACCGAAGAAAAAAGGCGATATTATCAAAGTCGTGTTGCAAATCGAGAAGTTTTCCAATTTCCCTGCATCGATCAGGATCGAAGCGAAGAACGGAGTCAGCAACACGATTCATATTAGCCAATTGAAGACAGGGATAAACCAACCGGATGACTTTTTTGTTTTTAAAGAAAGCGAATATCCGGATGCAGAGGTGATAGACCTCAGGTAAAATAGAAGCGATGAAATAACAGCCAATTATCAATATTCAATTAACATAAAAAGTATGAGCGATTCAATAAATGAAAAGGTTCGTTGCCTTATAATAGGTTCCGGTCCTGCAGGATATACAGCAGCAATCTATGCTTCCCGTGCTAACTTGTCTCCGGTATTGTATGAAGGTATTCAACCGGGCGGCCAGCTTACTACAACAACAGAAGTTGAAAATTTTCCGGGATATCCCGAAGGAATCACTGGTCCGGAACTGATGGAAGACTTGAAACAGCAGGCGCTTCGTTTTGGTGCAGATATTCGTTTTGGTATCGCGACGGAAACGGATCTTTCGGCTGCTCCATACAAAATTACAATTGACGGGGAAAAGGTTATTGAAGCGGAAACGGTAATTATTGCAACCGGAGCAACTGCTAAATACCTGGGTATTCCGGATGAGAATAAATATGCTGGAATGGGTGTATCTGCTTGTGCTACCTGTGATGGTTTCTTCTATCGCAAGAAAGTGGTAGCTGTTGTCGGTGGCGGTGATACGGCTTGTGAAGAGGCTATCTATCTGGCCGGACTGGCCAAACAGGTTTATCTGATTGTCCGTAAGCCTTTTCTGCGTGCTTCGAAGGTTATGCAGGAACGTGTATTTAACATGCCGAATATTATGGTATTATTTGAACATAATACAATTGGTCTGTTTGGTGAGAACGGGGTGGAAGGTGCCCATCTGGTAAAACGCATGGGCGAATCGGATGAAGAAAAGGTGGATATCGCTATTGACGGTTTCTTCCTGGCTATCGGACATAAGCCGAATTCCGATATTTTCAAACCGTGGATCGATACGGATGAAGTAGGATATATCAAAACCGTACCCGGTACGCCACGTACGAAAGTTCCGGGAGTTTTTGCTGCGGGCGATGTGGCTGATCCGCATTACCGCCAGGCGATTACGGCTGCCGGAACTGGTTGCCAGGCCGCTATAGAAGCAGAGCGCTACTTGTCCGAAATTGGAAAATAACGAAAAAGTAGTACCTTTGCGCCACTCAATAAATAAGTGGAAATGAGAAAGTATTGCCTGTTATTTCTGGTCTTTTTCCTGCTTCAAGCGATTGGAGCGGTTGAATCTCCTAAGCACGAAATCCGTGCGGTTTGGCTGACTACCATCTATGGTCTCGATTGGCCGAAGAAGCCGGCTACAACGGAAGCGGGGAGAAAAGCACAGCAACAGGAATTATGTTCTATGCTGGATAAGTTGGCTGATGCTAATTTCAATACAGTGTTTTTGCAGGTTCGTCTGAGGGGTGACGTTATTTATCGTTCGTCTATTGAGCCTGCTTCCAAAACTTTCTCAGGAAAATACGGAACGATGCCCGGATATGATCCGCTGGCATTTGCAATAGAAGAATGTCACAAACGGGGGATGGAATGCCATGCCTGGTTTGTGACATTTCCTGTTGGTATGGATAAGGCTGTGAAGGAACAGGGAAAACTGTCCGTTGTGAAGCGCAAACCCAAACTGTGCAAGCGTCATAATGGCGAATGGTATCTTGATCCGGGGGTGCCGGAGACTGCCGATTATATTTTGTCGCTGGTGAAAGAATTGGTAAACGGATATGATATCGATGGTATCCAGTTCGATTATATCCGTTATCCGGAGCAGGCAAAGACGTTTCCGGATAAAGCGGTTCATCAGAAGTATGGCAAGTCTACCCGTCTGGCGGATTGGCGGCGTGAGAATATCAATAAAATGGTATACCGTATTTATGACTGGGTGAAACTGGCAAAACCCTGGGTTCAGGTCAGCAGTTCGCCGTTGGGTAAATATAACCGTATCGAACGGGTTCCTAATGCCGGATGGACGGCGTACGAAAGTGTTTTCCAGGACCCTAAAATGTGGATGGAGAAAGGAAAACAGGATATGATTGTTCCGATGATGTATTACCTGCATGATAACTTTTTCCCCTTTGTGGATAACTGGGTGGAAAATTGTAACGGACGTTTGGTTGTTCCTGGTTTGGGTGCTTACCGGATGGATAAGTCGGAGGCGGACTGGACGGTAAATGATATCACAGACCAGATAGATTATAGTCGTTATTATGGTGGTGCCGGTGCTACTTTTTTCCGTTGTGAGAATGTTCTGGATAATACAAAAGGACTGTATAATGAACTGAAAGATAATTATTATAAATATCCTGCTCAGCTATTTCCGCTGACCTGGCTGAATGACCGTGTCCCTGTTGCTCCGGGTGAAATTCGTGTGGACCGGGAAGGGGATGAATTGAAATTGTCCTGGCAGAAGCCGTCGGAAGAAAAAGAGGATTTAACCTATACGGTTTATTATTCATTGACGGATTCGATCGATACGGCAGCAGCCAAATGTATGCTGGCGACAGGGATAAGGGATACGGTTCTGTACCTGCCTGTCGGCCCGAATGAAGAAAGAGGATATAGTTTCAGTGTCTCGGCCTCTACCCGCTATCATATAGAGAGCCAGCCGTCTCCGGAAACGTATTATTACCTTTCCAGATTTCCTAAATAATATTAACGATTAGGAGCGGATTTACGAAAGCACTATCTTTGTGCTGAATGAAAAAAGCTGTAACATATTTGTTTATCGTTTTTCTGGCGTCTCTTATTTTTTATGGAGGGGCCGGAGTGAACTTTATTACCTACTGTTGTGGCGATTGCCGTACGGAAGGTGTTGCAGTTTTATTGAATGATAATTGCTGTGAAGTGCATGGTCATGGCTGTTGTGATGAGGCGGCAGAAGCACCTGTATGTTCTTCCGGCTGCTGTGAAGATGACTGTTGTGACCTGGAACGCATCAGTTTTGACTGGAGCAGTTTTAATAACCCCATTGTAGAATTACAGCCGGTAGTGGTCGACCTCTTGTCGTTTGGCTCTTCCTTAGCCTCACTCGTGCCGGTTCCTTCCATAAAAGAATTTATAGCACAGAATCAGGATGGACCACCCATTGTCTGTCCCCGTATTTATTTGAATTTATTGACTGCACTTTTGATTTAGCAGGTCTTTATCTACTTTTCCCTTGATGGAAAAGTAGTCAAAAGATCAAGGCTGCACCGGCTTCACTGCTTCGGTGAAAGATTCCGCTGTCGCATCTGAACTCGCTTCGCTCAAACAGCAGATGCTCCTACCGCTCCATCTTTCCCCTTCGCGGACGTTCATCCGCTGAGGCCTTGACAAGAACGCAACGCGTTCTCTTAGGATGGCCGATACAGATAGTTGTGTAAGAGACTGATACCTATATAACAGGTGGTTTTGGCGATCCCAAAAGGAAGCTCTGCTTCCTCTGAATTAATGATTATAACTCAAATGTAAGACATGTTGAAACAACTCTATCTTATTATAATATTGACTTTCTGCGCAGTTTTTGCCCAGGCGGAGGAAGTAAAAGGGCATGTGTTTGATGATAACAACCAGCCGATCATCGGGGCGAATGTTTATTGGGAAGGGACCCAACAAGGCACGACTACCGATGTAGACGGTGCATTTGAACTGAAAACAAGAAAAAGTACAAACAAACTGGTTGTAAGTTATATCGGTTATGAAACGTTTGTCATGCCGGTAACGAATACAGATGAACCTCTGGTTATAAAGCTGAAAGGCGAAGTAGCCTTAGAGGAAGTCGTGATCAGCGAGCGTAAAATAGGAACAATCGCTTCGCGTACCAGTGTGTTGCAAACTCAGAAGATCACCTATGATGAACTTTGCCGTGCTGCCTGTTGTAATCTGGCGGAAAGTTTTGAGACAAATCCTTCTGTGGATGTGTCTTATGCCGATGCAGCAACCGGAGCTCGCCAGATTAAGCTGTTGGGATTGGCCGGAACATATGTGCAGATGCTGACGGAAAACTATCCGAATTTCCGTGGAGCAGCTTCCTTATACGGCTTGGATTATGTTCCGGGTGCCTGGATGGAAAGTATCCAGGTCTCCAAAGGAACCTCTTCCGTAAAGAACGGATATGAGGCATTAGCCGGGCAGATCAATGTTGAATTTAAGAAACCGCCTACGGCTGATATTTTTTCTGTAAACCTGTTCGGTAGTGATGCCGGACGGTACGAAGGAAATGCGGATGCTTCCTGGCATATCAATGATAAGGTTTCGACCGGTTTATTAGTGCATTATTCGAATGATAAGAAACAGCATGACGGTAATGATGACGGTTTTCTGGATACACCTTTAAGAGAACAGGTCAACCTGATGAACCGCTGGTATCACAAACTGGATAACTATGTAGCCCAGTATGGAGTTCGTTATCTGCACGAAAGCCGTACGGGAGGGCAGGCCACCAAACATCATGATTTTACGGATCCGTATCGTGTGCAGTTGAATACGAACCGGGCGGAGTTATATACCAAACAGGCTTATATCATTGATAAGGAAAAGGTGGAGAGCGTAGCCTTGATCCTGTCCGGTTCTTATCATGAACAAAAGTCCATGTATGACCGTACTCCTTATAATGTATATCAGAACAATGTCTATGCGAGCCTGCTCTATGAAAAGGAATTTTCTCCGGCCCATAGCCTGAGTACCGGTTTGAGCATGAACTACGATGGTTTTAACGAGAACCTGTTGCAGAATGATGTGCGTAAAGTGTTCGACCGTACGGAAGTTGTTCCGGGTGCCTATGTACAATATACTTACAACCTGAATGATAAGCTTATACTATTAGGCGGCATCAGGGCAGATTACAGTTCTTTGTACGATTTCTTTGTTACGCCTCGCGTACATATTAAATATAATCCGTTCGACTGGTTTCATGTCCGTGCTTCTGCCGGTAAGGGGTTCCGTACGGCTAATATTCTTGCAGAAAACAATTTCCTGTTATCCAGTAGCCGTAAAATGAATATTGCGGATAATCTGGATCAGGAAGAAGCCTGGAACACTGGCGTTAATTTGTCATTCTACATTCCTCTGTTTGGAAAAGAACTGACGCTGACCGGCGAATGGTATTATACCAACTTCCTGAAGCAGGTAGTTGTCGATATGGATAGCGATGCCCATGCCGTCAGTTTTTATAATCTGGACGGTAAATCCTATTCAAACAGTTTCCAGGTGGAAGCGACCTATCCTTTCTTCCGTGGGTTTACACTGACTGCCGCCTACCGTTATACGGATGCTAAAACCGATTACCGGAATGCAGAGGGTGTGACACAGCGCTTGAAGAAACCGTTGGTAAGTGATTATAAAGCATTGGCAACCGCATCTTATCAAACCCCGCTGAAGAAATGGCAGTTCGATTTGACCGGACAGTTCAACGGAGGAGGCCGGATGCCGACACCGGATGCGACAAATCCGCTGTGGAAGCCTAATTTTAATGCTTATACAGTTGTGAATGCGCAAATTACAAAGTATTTTCGCAGATGGTCCGTCTATGTCGGCGCGGAGAACTTGTTTGACTATAAGCAATCTCATCCGATCATAGATGCGGAAAATCCGCGGGGAGACAATTTTGACGGTTCGATGGTCTGGGGACCGGTTCACGGACGGAAGATATATGCCGGCCTGCGTTTCAACATCAGCCGTGATTAAATAACAGATAATATTTACCAATTAATACAGATACATTATGAAACAGTTAGTAGTAGCATTGATTTGTGCCGTTTTTACTCTTTCTACGGTTTATGCACAGGATGCAAAAAAGAAAAAAGACACCGTTACTTTCTTCGTTGAAGGGATGGAATGTGCCAATTGCCAGAAAAAAGTAGAAAAGAATATCTCATTCGAAAAAGGAGTGACCGATATGAAATGTGACCTGACTACCCGTACGGTAGTTGTCACTTACAAACCGGATAAAACCTCGAAAACCAAACTGGCATCAGCCTTTAAAAAGATCGGGATGGAGGCTGTGCCTGTAGACGATGGAGCCGGATGCCCTGTCGATCCTGCGAAAAAAAAGTAAGCAGTCTATATCCGTTAACACGGAAATTCGTTAGAACATCTTATCTTTGCAAAGCATACCTGTAGGGGGCGGATCTATGTGTCCGCCTCTTTTATGAAAAAAAGTTCGTAAAACATGCAGCGTTTTGCACGAGAATAACATCATAATATTTGTACGGCCTCGTAAGAGGTGAGAAGGCACACACTGAATGGATGAGACACAACTGATAAATGGTTGTAGGAAGGGAGACAGGCTGGCTCAGAAAGAGCTTTACGAGAGGTATTCCCGCAAAATGATGGGAGTTTGTCTGCGTTATGTGAACGACAGGGAGACTGCTCGTGATTTGCTGCAGGATGGATTCGTTAAAGTTTTTACCAGTATGGACTCCTATTCGGGAATTGGCTCATTCGAGGGGTGGATGCGAAAGATCTTTGTAAATTGTGCATTGGAATATTTGCGTAAATCAGATGTGCTGCGCGAATCGACTGATCTGGATAATACGGCGGAGCTGATCCAACCGGATGCTTCGGCTATCTCCAATATGTCGGCGGCTGAACTGATGCAGCTGGTACAGGAGTTACCTGCCGGTTTCCGTACGGTATTCAACCTGTTCGCAATTGAAGGGTATTCGCATAAGGAGATCAGCGACATGTTGAATATAACGGAGAGTACGTCACGTTCACAGTTTACGCGCGCCAAACAGATGTTACAAAAGAGGATTAACGCATTGTATTAAGAGGAAAGAATGGAAAAGGAAAGAGATACATTTGATGATTTGTTCCGCTCGAAATTGCAGGATTTTGAGGTGGATACAATGCCGGGGGACTGGGAGGCCATAGCCGATCGTTTGCCGGTAAAAGCGCCGGTACCTTTCCGCCGGACATTACGCTACTGGGCTGCGGCAGCCGTAGTTTCGCTGTTGATGATAACAAGTGGCGTTTATTTATTCAAGTCAGAGAAGGAAGCGACTCCTTTGGCTGAAAAGATCGAACAGGAAACAAAGAAAATAGAGACGGAACTGGCAAAAGAGACGGAAGCGTCTGTTACTCAGGTACAGCCTGTCGAGGAAAGAATTACTGCATCACCGGTTGCAGCAGTGCAACAGCCGGTGATGCAGGCAACATATAAGGCGACTGTAAAGGTTGCTGAAAATGAACCTGCCGTTATTTCTTCAGATGATGATATGGAGGAGAATGCAGAAGTTATAACACTACCGGATAATACTGCTGTTGTTGAAACAGAAGAAGTTGCGCAGGATTATCCGGAAGTGGGTTCTGCTGATGATACCCGTTCGTTGATAGCGGATGCGGCTCCTGTCGGTAAGAAAGATAAAGAAGTATCTCCACGCAGATGGGGATTTGGCATGGGAGGCGGAAGTGTAACTGCCGGAACAAGTAATTCACTGAATACATATGCTTTGAAGAATACATCGCTTACGGATCAGGAGTTATTGTTTTTGAATTCTGCTAATTTTGAGAATTCAGCGCGAAAGACAAATGTAAAACATAAGACACCGGTTTCTTTGGGGATGTCAGTGAGTTATTCTTTAAATAACCGGTTTGCTTTAGTAACCGGTTTAAATTATTCGTTATTGTCTTCTTCGTGGGAAACATCCGATGCATACCATAATAAAACGAGTCAGAAACTTCATTTTATAGGTATTCCGTTGTCTTTGACATATAGAATAGCTGAATGGAAACGTTTCCAGGTTTATGCGGCAGCGGGAGTCATGACAGAAGTGAATGTGGCGGGTAAATTGGTTACGAAAAAATACATGCATAATGAATTATATGAAAAGGAAGCTGATCATATTCGTATGAAAGAATGGTTCTGGTCGGTGAATGCCCGTGCCGGTGTAAGCTATCCTTTGCTTCGTTTTGTAAGTCTTTATGCGGAAGTAGGGGCTGATTATTATTTCGATAATGGCAGTTCGATCGAAACTGTCCGTTCCGAAAAACCATTTAATGTAAATCTGCAGGCCGGTTTCCGGTTTGGCTTTTAATAAGAAACAAATACTAATAACATAAAAATTAAAAGACAGAAAATGAAGAAGCTAAAATCTTTAGGCGTGGTTGCCGCAGCAACTATTTTGTTGACCTCTTGTTTGGATGGTAATAATGAGAGAAGTTTAAACGGTTTTGGAGTTATAGAATTATCTATGGATGCTATGGGGAATGTTGCCTATATAGATGATTATACCCCTGTATATTCTCCTGCATTCAAAGATTACAAAGATGGTGATTGTATTTTTTTTACTAGCACTTATAGTACTGATGACCCAGCGAATAATGGGACGAAAAAATATTTGACGGTAACCAATGCAGTAGCGTCAAATCCATTAGACAAGGGAGAATTTGTGACTTACATTGATACAGCTAATATTATACCTGGTGAAATTGCAGCTCTGAATGTAGGGGTATTGGATTATTCTTATACTCAGTATTCATTTACCAATCATAATTATTTGTTTATGGGTTCGAGTCATGAAAAAGTGGCTTTAGATCAACCCAATAGATATATTTTGCAGTGGGATTATAATCAGGAACCTCAAACTGTAGATGGAAAACGTGTTTATGATTTCTTTTTACGTGTTGTGAAGAATGGTGATGGAAAGGGAGTTGCTGGCACTAATGCTTTTAATTATGTATTTAACACAAGTAGTTATTTCAAAACTTTACAGTCAAGAGAAACTGCAGCTGGAAATGAAACCTTAAATATTAGATTTAACTATATCAAAGAGTTTAATAAAGATTCAACAGCTGCAACATGGGGCAAATCTCAGATTTTCCAAACAGCCATTTACAAGGAAAATAAATAATAAGATAATATTATTATATGAAAAAGGGGATTCAGTATTGAATTCCTTTTTTTGGCTAGTACATATATTTAGAGGTAATTTATAGTACGAGTAAGATCTGTAATGAGCATTGGATTATCCTTTCTCATTAACTCTATTAATACCGATGCTTTTGACGGATCGGCTTTTATTGCTTGTAATTCCTGTTCTGTGATACCAACCAGCTGCATAAAGTCCAGTTTTCCGTGGATTGTATTTACACCGGGGACTTCTGTGTCATTTACAATCAGTAAGGCTGTAATGGCTGATTCGACATCCCAATTAATGGATTGTCCGTTACCTGCTATGAATTGCAATGGTTCGAACCAACGTTCCTGGGTAAAAGTATAGCGAGCCAGGTTACTCATCATGCTGATGGCCCATTGACATTCTTCACTCGTTTCGACCGGTAGTTTTATGGTCATCTCGTATCCCCATTTACTGAATTCGTTTTCCAGTGCTTCTTCGTTGGAATATAATTCGCTCATGCCATAGGTGACAAGATGTTTGTAGCCGTTGGGGGAGGTGTAGATACTGTATCCGTCGAGATACTCGTCACCACCCATCATCGCTCTGGAAATGATGTTGGTGCCGAAATGTTCCGGCTCTTGTCCGGGATAAAGTTTTTCGAAACATTCGTCGATAGCATCCCATCCGGGAGCCCAGTCTTCATGTTCCTCTGCATATTTTTTATATTCTTCTTTGTTCATAACCGTATGTGTTTGTTATGAACAAAGATAGAAAGAGTTTCCGGGAATAAAGATTTTAGTCAATAAACTTCTTGATTTGTTCCAGAAGGACCCCTTTTTCCATTACTCCGGAAGTACGCCAGACTATTTCACCCTTTTTGAAAATGATTAAAGTCGGAACGGACTGGATCCGGTACAGGTTGGCGACAGCCTCGTTTTTATCGACATCGATTTTCAGAATACGTGCCTGGCCGACCAGTTCCTTGCCTAACGCTTCCACAGTCGGACTCATTACTTTACAGGGACCACACCAAGTGGCAAAGAAGTCAACCAAAACCGGTTTATCTCCATGTATGATATCTTTGAAAGTTTCCATATTGCTAGTATTTATGATTGCAACAAACAATTATTTGTCTTCATTTATAACAGTTACCTTGTAGTGGTTGTTCATTAGTCAGTGTGGTAGAGCTATGACGAAAGACATCGGTAGGTAGAGAGTGTTTAATAGGTGAGTTTTATTAACTTTGTATGAATAAACTGCGTTATAGGCAAATGTCGGGTGAAAGTTTATACATTAGGTTTAATTCATTAAATGTACTATCATACTATCATTTTCTAGTGTATGATATTGTTTTCCAGTTGATTAATGTATGATAGTAGATGCTTTTAACTATCACTTATCTATCATTTAACTGTTATTTTAACAGATTTTTAACTAACGGTTAGTCTTTTTTTTGACTATAAAAGCTGTTCATTACTGCTGTATACGGTGCCTTATCATTAGTCGGCCTACTAGCTTTTTATACCAAAACTATGATTTAACTTCACTCGGATACAGACTTTTTGTTGCCAGGATGCCCGTCTCACCTGATTTTACACCCCCATCTTGACGATGCTTACACCCGGGTGTCGATGATATCAAGACCCGGGTGTCAAGCAATAGTTTTTACTATCTTGTTGAAAATTAGTTATATATTTACTGAAAATAGCAAACTGTCTTCCCTGCTTTTTAAGCAGGGTAAGCTGGTTACTCCCTCCAAGGTTTCATTATTGACATCTGTTACTTTACTGGAAACTTTGATTTCTGTTTGCTGTGCATATAAAGGATAAGCTAGTAACCCTAAAAGCAGTATCTGAATGATCTTTTTCGTCTTTATATTTTTGTCGTTTAATAATTTATCAGCAAAGCTATGGGGTGGGGAAGCGGGTTTCAAATAAGATTGACGAATTGCTTGTTTTTTGAGGTGAATTGCAGAATTCATATAAGTTCACTACATTTACACTATTGAAACGAAGATACACATGGATACTGATTTTATAAACATAACAACAGCAAATCTTGCCGATGAGCATTTATGCTGCATTATCCGCACTAAAAAGCTACATCTGGGTGTTGAGGCAAAGCGTCAATGGCTTTCTGACCGGCTGAATGAAGGTCATGTCTTTAGAAAGTTAAATGCGAAGGCAACGGTTTTTATCGAATATGCTCCTTTGGAAACAGCCTGGGTTCCCATAATCGGGGATAACTATTATTACCTCTATTGTTTATGGACTTTGGGTAGTTGCAAAGGGAAGGGGTATGGAAAATCATTGATGGAATATTGTATAGCCGATGCCAAAGAAAAAGGTAAATCCGGTATCTGTATGCTCGGGGCAGAAAAACAAAAATCCTGGCTTTCCGACCAGTCATTTGCGAAGAAGTTCGGCTTTGAGGTAGTCGATACAACCGATAACGGATATGAATTGCTCGCACTTTCTTTTGACGGAACAATGCCGAAGTTTGCACAAAATGCGAAAAAGCTGGAAATAGAAAGCAAAGAGCTGACAATTTATTATGATATGCAGTGTCCTTATATCGATCAAAAAATTGGGATTGTTAAACAATATTGTGAAATGAATGATGTCCCACTATCATTGATTCAGGTGGATACATTACAAAAAGCGAAGGATTTGCCTTGTGTTTTCAATAACTGGGCTGTGTTTTATAAAGGAAAATTTGAAACGGTGAATTTAATACAAGACGTTACCCACCTGAAGAGAATACTTAAGAAATGAAAGTATAATTTTGACTACCTTGCAATAAGAATACTGGTAAAACACATCGAAAATAATTAATTTTGCACCCTTTTTCGGAAGAGTATTATATTTAATTCTAAACAAAGACAGACGATGAAAAGATTATTTCCCGCTAGCCTGTTTGTGTTGGCTGGTATGCTTTTGCAGCTGGTTGGCTGTAAAGATGATGAAGTATCCCTACCCGATGAAGGTGGTCTTGTAATTGAAGAATTGCCCGTCAGGATGACGGAAGCTGCCTATAATGAGGATAATACGTATTATTTGCTGAACGATGAAGAATCGCCGGATATTTATTTCGATTCGAGTCAGCGCAGTTTCTATGTCACTCAGCCGTTGCAGATTCAATTGGACGACGATCACAATTTCCAACTCCGCTTTTATAGCCCCAGAGCGTTGAAAAACGTAACCATCTGGGCGACTATTGATGGATATGATGAAGAGTTCATGTTTATGTCGCTCGAAAAGGTGTTGCCGTTTCAGCAACTTCGGGTATGTATTCCGTTTGCCACTCAAGACTTGACGGCTTATACCCGTAGCGGAAAAAAGATCCGTATTATGGCAAACCCGTATCTGACGGGAGAAAACATTTCTTTCACGGTAGAGTCTGACGATCCTTATTGGGACAGGTTGCAATCTATTCGTTGCAAATGGCGTATCGCTTTTGGCAGATATAGCGACACTCAGGCTAGTTGGAAATATAAAATGAAGGCTTCGCATACACGTGAAGCTGTAGCTATTGCGCTGAACATGAGTTATATGTTCTCTTCGCAAAAGTTCGAGAAAGCATTGTATGAGTTTGGACCGTTGCATAGTAACAATGACAGGGTGGAGATCGACAAAAGCGCCTTGTTGACGAAAGTGCTTAATCATGCAGGACTGGTTTTCGGATATACGACAGGAGTCATGGGGCTGGGGGGAGGAACTACCTTCGGTATGCATGAGGTGTGTTATTTGGAGCATTATGCCGACGATAAAAGTATTACGGAGACTATCTTTCACGAATTTGCACACTGTGTCGGATATGGCCATGCCGGAAACATGACATACGAACAAACCGGACCAGGCTGGCCTACTTTGTGTAATAATGTATATGTAGATTTGTCGCTGGAGAAAGAACTACCGGTTTATTCTCGCCGTTTCTTACATACCCGCCGGAGTAAAAACAGGTATTTTGACGATATCTATGTAGCTTCTAAGTATATTATTGAAGATCCGGAACTGGATGCCCTCGATGGTGGGTTGTCACCGCTACGCGAAGAGAATACTTCTGAGGGAAACGATGGAGAACCTGTTACTTTCAAGTTGGATTATTCAGATGTACCGGGAGCAACGGCAGCTACTTTCCGTCCGAAAGATGTGTTTGCATATGGTGATACGTTGTATGTCGTGAATGATGCCGATAATAACTACAGCCTGGAAGTATTCAGTATAGCGAACGGTGGTAAGAAGCATTTGGAAAGTATCAAGGAATGGACCTGGGAGGATACCCAGGAAAAATTTGCAGGTCGACCGAATGGGGTTACACGTGCTAACGGAAAGATTTACGTTACTCATGAGGGGAGCCGAACGGAGATTTTTGATGCGGCAGACCATCAGTTTATCACTTGTATCGGTACCGGTAGTTGGGGAACAGGGCCTTCGCAGACTGTTCATGCTTTTGATGTGCTATGTTATAAGGGACTGATTATGATTCATGATAAACGTTATATCGATATTGTGGAAGAACGAATTTTGGAACCGGGGAAAAAGGCTCCACGTATCTATATCCGTTCCGAACATTTGGGTGAAACCGCCGGTACTTATGGTATGGCAGTAGATGAACAGAGCGGACTATTGTATTCTACTCATCCCTCCAAACGTATAGATATCTTTACCCCTGATGCTATCCGTGAAGGAGTAACATTTAAACGTGTCGATCAGTTGACGTATGCAAATATTCCTTATGCCTTGGATTTTTATGAAGGTCGGTTGTTTGTTAGTTCAAACGGCAAGGAGAAGTTTTGCGAAGTCGATCCGGTGACAGGCGAAATCTTGAAAGATTACACGGTTGTTGGAGATGTCACCTTGCAGGTTCCGGAAAAATTCTGTATTCGCCGTAATACCTTGTTTATGATAGACCGTACAAAGAGCGGAGCGTGTATCTATGCAATCCCTATGAATGAATTAAACTAAGTTGATCCCATAAAAATGAAAGTGAATATGAAAATGTATGTTTATATCTGGTTGGTATTGTTGGGTATATTGACCATTCGGTGTAGCAGTGATGATATAGGGAACCCGGAGGAGGATTCACCCGATTATGATAGTTATTGGTATTATTCTTATGAGGCTGCACAGTTAGTTAATGCGGAAACTTTAGGAATGGAAGCCTTGGAGGACTTCTCGCCTTATACTGTAGCACATCTGGGAGATACTCTTTTTATTGCTAACATAGGAAAGGAAGGAAACAGTTTGTTGGTATTCAATACAAAGGAGGGGCGATTGCTGGATGTGGTGAAATCATGGCAATTCGACAATGAGGAAAAGAATTTCGGGAGTTCGATCGAAGCTATTGTTCCGGCAGGAAATCGATTATATGTTGCTGAGCGGCAGTCGCGCATTCATGTGTTCGAACTACCGGATCTGACTTATGTCACTTGCATTGGAAATGGACAATGGAGTGGTCCGGTATTTCAGGCACAAGCGCTTGCGGTGAAAGATGGCCTTATCTTTGCACGCGACAAGAACGGAAAGGTCAGTATTTATAAAGAGTCGGATGTTACTCAAGAAAATTATCAGAAGATAAACCGTCATTGGCAAGTTTCCGGAAATAACAGTCCGGGTAACAATGGTTTTGCTCCTCACTATATGCAGTTCAATGCAGAAGGGAATATTCTGCTTACAGATTATGAGGGAAAGAAAATACGTGTACTCGATCCGACATTGGTAAATGATGATTTGGTAAACGGAACTTCCATCGATATGGACGAACTGTCTCTTTCTCTCGAATTTAAACCTAAGACGTTTGCTTTGTGTAACGAACGTTGGTATGCAACCGGTGATAACGATGCTATCAATATATATGATAGCCAACAAGGTGAATGGGTGAAAAAAATAAAGACCATCAAAGGATACTCTTTTTTACTGCCTGTTCGTATTTATGCGCAGAACGATTCGGTGTTATGGGTTTCGGATACACATAAATCGATGCAGACATTGGTAAAAATGATTGTGCATAAAGGAGAGATACGCGAGTAAGTATCTAAGCGTGGCAAGCATGTGTTTAGTGGATATTTTCTTAAAAATATATGCTTTCTAATTTGTTGTCTATCAGGTATGGTTGAAATATTGGTGTATTTTTTTTGCTTAAAGTATTGCAGAATTAAAAATAATATCTACCTTTGCACCGCAATCGAGAGAGATTGATTATCCAAGAAGAGGTTCGGTAGTTCAGTTGGTTAGAATACATGCCTGTCACGCATGGGGTCGCGGGTTCGAGTCCCGTCCGGACCGCCTCTTTTGAATAATGTTTTGTCTTTTTATTTTATTTGGTTCGGTAGTTCAGTTGGTTAGAATACATGCCTGTCACGCATGGGGTCGCGGGTTCGAGTCCCGTCCGGACCGCCAAAAAAAGTCTGTTAGTCGTTAGATTAGCAGGC
>NZ_QTMM01000003.1:271825-385527 GCF_003635445.1 Parabacteroides sp. AF17-3
AAAAAAAGTCTGTTAGTCGTTAGATTAGCAGGCTTTTTTTATGTTTGGGCGTTTCGTGTGTTATGGCTTTTTTCATTTTCCAATTACCTATTTAGAAAACAGGTTTGTTACAAATCTATACTGTTTGGCAACTTTTCATAAACCATACGGTGATATGTTATGATAATTTGTTACTTTTGCAACTCAATATAAAAAAAGAAAACGGAGAAAGAAAAATGGACGTCGCCATTATTAAGTATAATGCCGGAAATATCTACTCAGTGAATTATGCACTGAAACGATTGGGCGTAAGTCCTGTGATAACAGCGGACCCGGAAGTATTAAGTAAAGCAGATAAAGTGATCTTCCCGGGTGTAGGGGAGGCACAAACGACAATGGCTCATCTGCAGGAACATAAACTGGATGCTGTTATTAAGGATCTGAAACAACCCGTATTGGGTATTTGTCTGGGTATGCAATTAATGTGTCGTCATTCTGAGGAAGGAGATGCAGAGTGCCTGGGGATTTTTGACACGGAAGTAAAGCGGTTCATTCCCCACCGTCATGAGGATAAGGTGCCCCATATGGGATGGAATACTATAACTCAGGTTAAAGACGGTTTATTTACCGCACAATTGGAGAATAAATTTGTTTACTTCGTACATAGTTATTATGTACCCGTAAATGAATATACGGCTGCTACCACTAATTATATATTACCGTTCAGTGCTTCGCTGCATAAGGATAACTTCTACGCAACGCAGTTCCATCCGGAGAAAAGTGGTTCGGTCGGTGAAGTAATTCTGAGGAACTTTCTAAAACTGTAAGAGAATATGATCGAGCTTATCCCTGCAATAGATTTGATAGATGGCAAATGTGTCCGCCTGACGCAAGGCGATTACGATACCAAGAAGGTGTACAACGAAGATCCGCTGGAAGTGGCGAAGATGTTCGAAGCGCATGGCATCCGTCGTTTGCATGTAGTGGATCTGGACGGTGCCCGTCAGGGACGGATCATCAATTACCGTGTGTTGGAAAGACTGGCGACACGGACCGCTTTGGTGATAGACTTCGGTGGCGGACTGAAGCAGGAAGATGATCTGGAGATTGCTTTTGAAAGCGGTGCGCAGATGGTGACCGGCGGAAGTATCGCAGTGAAGAACCCGGAAGTTTTTACTTCCTGGATTACCAAGTTCGGAAGCGAAAAGATTATATTAGGCGCTGATGCGAAAGATAAAAAGATTGCTATCAGCGGGTGGGAAGAAACTACTGATAAGGAACTGATCCCTTTCATCGAGGGGTATTACGACAAAGGAATCACAAAAGTGATCTGTACGGATATCAGTCGGGATGGAATGCTGCAGGGACCGGCTATCGGATTATATAAGGAAATACGGGAAGCATTACCTTTTATATATATTATAGCCAGCGGCGGCGTCAGTTCAATTGAAGATATAGAAAAACTGGCTGAGGCGGGAATACCGGCGGTAATTTTCGGCAAAGCCATCTACGAAGGAAAGATCGATTTGAAAGATCTGCTTCGTTTTACGTGAAACAAAGGAGAAATCAACGTATGCTAGCCAAGAGAATAGTGCCCTGTCTGGATATTAAAGATGGAAAAACAGTAAAAGGTATTAATTTTGTAAATTTCCGCGATGCAGGAGACCCTGTGGAGTTGGGAACTCAATATAGCCGGGAAGGAGCTGACGAACTCGTCTACCTGGACATAACCGCTTCGCATGAAGGACGTAAGACCTTTACCGAACTGGTTAAGAAAGTGGCCGCTAATATCTGCATCCCTTTTACTGTGGGCGGCGGTATTAACGAATTGAAAGACGTAGACCGTCTGTTGAGTGCCGGTGCCGATAAGGTATCCATCAACTCGGCGGCACTGCGCAACCCTTCGTTGATCGAAGAGATCGCGAAGAACTTCGGAAGCCAGGTCTGCGTCGTGGCCATCGATGCAAATTATGAGAATGGCGACTGGATCTGTTATCTGAACGGCGGACGTATCCCGACAGAGAAACATCTTTTCCAGTGGGCGGCCGAAGCCGAAAACCTGGGAGCCGGAGAGATCCTGTTTACCAGCATGACACACGACGGTGTGAAAGACGGTTATGCAAACGAGGCGTTGTCGACTCTGGCGGACAACCTGCATATCCCGGTCATTGCATCGGGTGGTGCCGGAAAGATGGAACATTTCCGTGATACATTCGCGGCAGGTAAGGCTGATGCGGCATTGGCTGCCAGCGTATTTCACTTCGGTGAAATCGGCATAGCCGACCTGAAGCAGTATCTGAACAGGGAAGGAATCAATGTAAGAATATAATTACAAGAATAAGATGAAATTAGATTTTGAAAAAATGGGCGGACTTATCCCGGCAATCGTTCAGGATAACAATACCAACAAAGTATTGATGCTGGGTTTTATGAATGAAGAAGCCTATGAAGAAACAAAGGAAACCGGTAAGGTGACCTTCTTTAGCCGTACAAAGAACCGTTTATGGATGAAAGGCGAAACCAGCGGCAACACCCTGCAGGTGGTTAGCATGATGGTGGATTGCGACAATGATACGATCCTGATCAAAGCCAATCCCGCCGGTCCGGTTTGCCATACAGGTGCTGATACCTGCTTCGGCGAAAAGAATGTGGAAGATATCATGTTCCTGAAATATTTGCAGGACTTTATCGAACAGCGCCGCCAGGAAATGCCGGAAGGCTCTTATACGACTTCCCTGTTTTTGAAAGGTGTGAACCGTATGGCCCAGAAAGTGGGAGAGGAAGCGGTTGAAACTGTGATCGAAGCGACCAACGGAACGGAAGACGGCTTTATCTACGAAGCATCCGACCTGATCTATCATCTGATCGTATTACTCACCAGCAAAGGACTTCGTCTGGAAGACCTGGCACGCGAATTAAAGAAAAGACATAAAGGATAAATTACTATGGAAGATACAACACTGCTCAGACTGGATGGCGTAGAAATCTGCCGCGATGAAAATGTCATTTTACATGATGCCTCTTTTACCTTGTGTAACGGGGAGTTTGTGTACGTCATTGGAAAAGTAGGCTCCGGAAAGAGCAGTCTGTTGAAATCCTTGTATTGCGAAATCCCCATCAGCCAAGGTGATGCCTGGCTGTTGGATTACAATCTCTGTAAGATGAAACGGAAAGATATCCCGTATCTTCGCCGTAAGCTGGGGATTGTGTTTCAGGATTTTCAGCTGCTTACCGACCGTTCGGTGATCAAAAACCTGGAGTTCGTCTTGCGGGCGACAGGCTGGAAGAAGAAGAGCGAGATTAAGGAGCGCATCGACGATGTGCTTCACCAGGTGGGTATGCATAACAAAGGGTACAAGATGCCGCACGAACTATCGGGTGGCGAGCAGCAACGTATCGTCATAGCAAGAGCACTCCTGAATGATCCTAAACTGATATTAGCCGATGAGCCGACCGGCAATCTGGACCCTGAAACAAGCGGCCAGATCGTACAGCTTCTGCACGACATCTGTGAGAAGGGTACGGCGGTGATAATGACTACACATAACTACACACTGGTGCATAATTATCCGGCCCGTATAGTTAAATGTGAGAATGCACGCCTGGGTGATGTCGGTGAATAATTTTTTATGTAACTTTGCACACGCAAAAGAAGCAAGGAACGAACAATTTAATTATAGGAAAAGAAAATGAAAATTTTAAAGTTTGGCGGTACTTCTGTGGGATCTGCACAGAGAATGAAAGATGTAGCAAAATTGATTTGCACGGGCGACCGTAACATTGTCGTATTGTCTGCCATGTCAGGTACAACCAACTCGTTGGTTGAAATATCCGACTACCTGTACAAGAAAAATCCGGATGGTGCAAATGAAATCATCAATAAGCTTGCACAGAAATATTACGGACATATCGAAGAACTGTACAGTACCGACGAATATAAGCAGAAAGCCAAAGAACTTGTAAAATCTCATTTCGATTATATCCGCACTTTTACTAAAGACCTGTTCACCCTGTTCGAAGAAAAGGTCGTGCTGGCACAAGGCGAGTTGATCTCTACCGGCATGATGAACCTGTATCTGAATGAAACAGGTGTGAAGTCTGTCCTGCTTCCGGCATTGGAATATATGCGGACGGACAAGAATGCAGAACCGGACCCTGTATATATCAAAGAGCGTCTGGTTAAACTGCTGAATGAACATAAGGATGCCGAGTTGTATATCACTCAGGGTTACATTTGCCGTAATGCTTACGGTGAAATTGATAACTTGCAGCGTGGTGGTAGCGACTATAGCGCTTCTTTGATCGGTGCAGCCCTCAATGCTGATGAAATCCAGATCTGGACAGATATCGACGGAATGCACAACAACGATCCGCGCATCGTAGATAAAACATCTCCTGTCCGTAACCTGCATTTCGAGGAAGCAGCTGAACTGGCTTACTTCGGTGCGAAGATCCTGCACCCGACTTGTATCCTGCCGGCCAAGTTGAACAATATACCGGTTCGCCTGCTGAATACTATGCAGCCGGATGCTCCGGGTACATTGATCTCCAACAACACCGAAAAAGGAAAGATCAAAGCCGTTGCAGCGAAAGACAATATCACTTCCATTAAGATAAAGAGCGGCCGTATGCTGCTGGCTACCGGTTTCCTGCGTAAGGTATTCGAAACTTTCGAAAACTACCAGACTCCGATCGACATGGTTACTACTTCTGAGGTAGGCGTATCGGTAACGATCGACAACCGCAAACATCTGGAAGAAATTGTAGACGACCTGAAGAAATACGGAACCGTTACCGTAGATGAAGATATGGTAATTGTTTGCGTAGTTGGTGACCTGGAATGGGATAACGTCGGTTTTGAAGCCCGCATCGTTCAGGCGATGAAAGATGTTCCGGTACGTATGATATCATATGGCGGTAGCAACTACAACGTTTCGCTTCTGGTGAAAGCTACTGATAAAGTGAAAGCGCTGCAAGCGTTAAGCGATCATTTATTTAACAACTAAATATATGAGGGCAGCCTTTTCCGGACTGCCCTTTTTTTTAATTTATATATAATAAAGTAATATGCTCAAAGGAACATTCCCGATAGATAAATTGAAGGCACTTCCTACGCCTTTCTATTATTATGATGTAAAGTTATTACAGGATACACTGGATATGGTGAAGAATGAAGCCGGCAAATACGGCTATCATGCACATTATGCCGTAAAGGCAAATGCCAATCCGCGAATCCTTTCTATCATAGCTGAAAACGGATTGGGTGCTGATTGTGTAAGCGGCGGTGAGGTTAAAGCGGCATTGGATGCAGGTTTCCCGGCTGATAAGATCGTTTTTGCCGGTGTGGGTAAAGCCGACTGGGAGATCAACCTGGGACTGGATAACGATATTTTCTGTTTCAATGTGGAATCGGCGGTAGAGTTGGAGATAATCGACGAACTGGCTGCCGCAAAGAATAAAGTAGCCTCGGTCGCTCTCCGTATCAACCCGGAAGTGGATGCCCATACACATGCCAAGATCACGACCGGTATGAAGGAGAACAAGTTCGGTATCAACCTGAGCCAGTTAGGACAGGTGCTGGATAACCTGGCGAATCTGAAAAATGTGAAACTGATCGGTATTCATTTCCATATCGGTTCGCAGATCACGGACATGTCGGCTTTCCGTAACCTGGTGATTCGTGTAAACGAAATACAGGAAGACCTGGAAGCACGTGGTATCCGGATCGAAAATGTGAATTTCGGTGGCGGCCTCGGTATCGATTATTATCATCCGAATCATTTGCCGATCCCGGCTTTCGATAATTACTTTGCCGTATTCAACAAATTGCTGAAAGTACGTCCCGGCCAGCAGGTACATTTCGAACCGGGCCGCTCGGTAGTAGCCCAGTGCGGTACATTGATCTCAAAGGTGCTGTATGTAAAGGAGGGCGAGACAAAGAAATTCGCTATCCTGGATGCCGGTTTCACTGAACTGATCCGTCCGGCCATGTATGACGCTTATCACCGGATTGAGAATATTTCCAGTGATGAAGAGGTTGATTTGTATGATGTAGTTGGCCCTATCTGCGAATCATCCGACGTGTTCGGTAAAGATGTAGAATTGAATAAAGCGCATCGTGGAGACCTGATCGCCTTGCGTTCGGCCGGTGCTTACGGCGAGGTGATGGCTTCCCAGTACAACTGCCGCCAGCTTCCGAAAGCCTACTACTCCGATACGATTTAATTGTTAATTATTTATATAGAGAAAGCCGGGTTTCTTTGTTTTTGCAAAGGTTCCCGGTTTTCTTGTTTGTTGTGTTTCCTTTTTTACTACCTTTGTACGATCCCGTCATGTGGGGTGTGGTTTAACTTGAATGTTCGTAAAGATAGAATGTGATGAAAAATAAAGAGTTATATAGCATATTCATAGTTTGCTTGTTGATGATGTCCTCTTGTCTGGGGGATACGAATACACAGATCACCGTAGGGGAGCAGGAAGCTGTGTATCAGACCCGTCCGACCCAGGGCTTCTTTGTTGAGGGCGGGCGTTTCCTTTATGGTACCAATTTAGGCGTAAGCGGGAATAATGGCGATTGTTTTCTGATACAATATTCATTTGATTCGGCTGCTCCTGAGTTACAGAATTCGGATAGTTTGTCTATCGAGTTGATAGAAAATCCTGTTCCTGTGGATTTGTGGCCTGTGGATAAAAACTGGACGGATACGACGGTTGTATTGAAAGACGAGATGCTGACAAAAGCTATCACTGGAAGGGACTTTTATATCAGAGGCCGGCTGTTTTTATGGAGTACCCATACGGTTGTGGAGAACCAGAAGGATAGTTTCATGATAAGCTATAATCCTGAAAACCTGTATACCCAGGAAGACGGCAAACGTATTTACAATTTATATCTGAGAGCGATAGCGAGAATTGAAGTCGGGGAAGGAGAGGAGCTGCCTAAAGGCCAGCAACTGAACCTGGTGAATGCCTTTAGTGTGGAAGAGTTCTATAATATGGTGAGTGCTTTGGAGGAAGAAAAAGGCAGTAACACATTTTCTATAGCGATCAATTATGCTTCTGCTTTTAATAAGGATACGACGGCCTGTATCTGGGACAGGACGGAACCGATAGAATATAAAATTAACAGCAGGACGGAATAAGGAAAAACAGATAAATAGAGGGGATAGGGAGAATACATTCAAATAGAAAAACAGAGAGATGTACAAGGAGATAATAAAATGGGTTATAGCCATCATATCCCAACCGGGGAAGGCCTGGGATATGCTGTCGAGGAAAGAAGAGAAGGGCGACGAGTTCTTGTCGCGCTTTATATATCCGTTAATCGGGCTGGTAACTGTGGCAGCTTTTCTGGGCGTATTGTTTACACGGAAGGAATTTGATGTCGAACTGGCGTTGAAGTCGTCGATCAAAACGCTGGTCGCTTCGTTCGGAGGTTTTTATCTCGGGGCGTATTTGCTGAATGAAGCCTGGCAGGGATTGTTCAAAAGAGAGAAAGACATGAAACTTTGCCAGCGTTTTGTCGGTTATTCATCCTCCCTGATGTTTGCGTTGAACGTCGTACTGATGCTGTTGCCGGAGTTTTTCTTCCTGCGCATCTTTATACTTTATACATTTTATATTGTATGGGAAGGGGCCGGCCCTTACATGCAGGTGGAAGAGAAAGAACGCCTGAAGTTTGCCGGTATAACGACCGTTATCATTTTGCTGACACCGGCGGTGATCGAGTTTGTTTTATTCATGCTGATGCCGGGGTTACGTTATTGACAGTTAGAAAAAGATGAAAGAAAAGATTAGTAATAATATACAGATAAAGAATAAGCGGGCAACCTTCGATTACGAATTGCTCGACACTTTTACTGCCGGGATTGTGCTGACAGGGACGGAGATCAAATCCATCCGCCTGGGAAAAGCCAGCCTGGTGGATACGTTCTGTATCATGGAGAAGGGCGAGTTGTGGGTAAAGAACATGTATATCGCCGAGTATTTCTATGGTACCTATAATAATCACGTCGCACGCCGCGACCGCAAACTGCTGCTTACCAAAAAGGAACTGCGCAAGATAGACAGTGCCGCCCGCAACAGTGGTTTTACCATTATCCCGACCCGTATGTTCATTAATGAAAAAGGGCTGGCGAAAGTGGTTGTCGCTATTGCCAAAGGTAAGAAGGAATACGATAAGCGCGATTCCATCAAAGCCCGTGACGATAAGCGGGAGATGGACAGGGCATTCAAACGGTAAGAGATATTCTTGCCGTTTCTCTTTTCATAAAGAAACAACATATCTATGACTAAAGAACAATTTATACGATCTCTGCAGGAGCGTATCCTGATACTGGATGGTGGTATGGGTACCATGATCCAGGGTTTCAAACTCAATGAACAGGATTATCGCGGCGACCGTTTTGCCGATTTCCCCGGACAACTGAAAGGGAACAACGACCTGTTGTGTATCACCCGTCCGGACGTGATCAAATCCATTCACCGGCAATACCTGGATGCCGGGGCCGATATTTTTGCCACCAACACATTCAATGCCAACGCGATCTCGATGGAAGATTACGCCATGCAGGAATATGTGCGCGAAATAAACCTGGCTGCCGGAAAGTTGGGACGCGAAGTGGCCGATGAGTTCATGGCGGAGCATCCCGGCAGGACTATTTTTGTTGCCGGCTCGATCGGTCCGACTAACAAGACCGCCTCCATGAGCCCAGATGTAAGCAACCCAGCTTACCGTGCCGTTACCTATAAAGATGTATATAAAGCATATAAGGAACAGGTGGAGGCCTTGATTGACGGTGGTGTCGATCTTATCCTTTTCGAGACGACCTTCGATACGCTGAATGTGAAAGCCGGACTCGAGGCAGCCGAAACAGTTTTGAAGGAAAAAGGCAAAGACCTGCCTATCATGTTGTCCCTGACGTTGTCGGCTCAGGGCGGACGCACGTTGTCCGGCCAGACGCTGGGTGCTTTCCTGGCATCGGTCCAGCATATCAACCTGGTCAGCATCGGCCTGAACTGCTCGTTCGGTGCGGCCGATATGAAGCCTTATCTGGCGGAACTGGCCAAACATGCCCCTTACTTTATCAGTGCCTATCCGAATGCCGGGTTGCCTAACAGTTTCGGTACATACGATGAGACACCCGAAAAGATGGCTGTCCATGTCAAACCGTTTATCGAAGAAGGGCTGGTAAATATTATCGGTGGCTGTTGCGGTACGACTCCGGCCCATATCGCCCAGTATCCGGCATTGGTAAAAGGAGCGATGCCGCATGTGCCGGCTTCGAAACCGGATTGCCTGTGGCTGTCGGGCCTCGAACTGCTGGAAGTAAAGAAAGAAAATAACTTTATCAATATCGGCGAACGTTGTAACGTGGCCGGCTCGCGCAAGTTCCTGCGTCTGATCAAAGAAGGAAACTATGAAGAGGCACTGACCATTGCCCGCAAACAGGTGGAAGACGGTGCCCAGGTGATCGATATCAATATGGATGATGGTATGCTCGACGCGGTGAAGGAGATGACTACTTTCCTGAACCTGGTAGCTTCCGAACCTGATATCGCCCGTGTCCCCGTCATGATCGACTCTTCCAAATGGGAAGTGATCGAAGAGGGACTGATGTGTGTGCAGGGAAAGAGTATTGTCAACTCGATCTCGCTGAAAGAAGGGGAGGAAGTCTTCCTGGCTCATGCCGCCCGTATCAAACAGTTGGGAGCTGCCGCCGTGGTGATGGCTTTCGATGAAAAAGGGCAGGCGGATACTTTCGAACGGAAAGCCGAGGTCTGCGGACGCGCTTACCGTCTCCTCCGGGAGAAAATAGATTTCGATCCGAACGGAATTATTTTCGACCCGAACGTGTTGGCAATCGCAACCGGGATGGAAGAACATAACGGATACGGACTCGATTTTATCCGTGCCGTCGAATGGATCAAACAGAACCTGCCGGGTGCGAAGGTGAGCGGCGGTATCAGTAACCTGTCGTTCTCATTCCGTGGAAATAATTATGTACGTGAGGCGATGCACTCCGTATTCCTTTACCATGCTATCGGCAAGGGACTGGATATGGGTATTGTCAACCCGTCGTCGGCCGTACTGTATGAAGATATAGAACCTGAATTCCGCAATTTGCTGGAAGATGTGATCCTGTACCGCCGTCCCGAAGCGGCAGAGGAGCTGATCGCCTATGCCCAGAACCTGGTCGTTGAGAAACAGGGCGGAACGGAAGAAAAGCATGAAGCCTGGCGTGAGCAGCCTTTGAAAGAACGTCTTGAATATGCCCTGATAAAAGGTATCGGCGACCATCTGGAAGAAGACTTGCAGGAGGCGTTGAAGGCGTATCCGCGTGCCGTGGATATTATCGACGGTCCGTTGATGAGCGGCATGAATAAGGTCGGCGAACTGTTCGGGGCCGGAAAGATGTTTCTGCCGCAAGTGGTGAAGACTGCCCGTACGATGAAAAAGGCAGTGGCTATCCTGCAACCGGCCATCGAGGCGCAGAAATCGGCAGCCGGCTCGGCAAAAGCCGGAAAGGTGGTTTTTGCTACTGTAAAAGGCGATGTGCATGATATCGGAAAGAATATCGTTTCGATCGTCCTGGCCTGCAACAACTACGAAGTGATCGACCTGGGTGTGATGGTTCCTGCCGAAGTGATCGTGCAGACTGCCATGAAGGAGCAGCCCGACTTGGTTTGCCTGTCCGGCCTGATCACCCCTTCGCTGGAAGAGATGGTGTATGTGACGGACGAAATGCAGAAAGCAGGTCTGACCATACCTATTATGGTGGGTGGTGCAACAACCTCCAAATTGCATACGGCTATCAAGATCGCTCCTCATTACGACTATCCGGTGATCCATGTGCTCGATGCGTCGCAGAATCCGTTGATCGCAGCCAAGTTGTTGAATCCGGATACCCGTGATGCGTATATCGAAAACCTGAATAATGAATATGAAGCCTTGCGTGCTTCCATGGAAAAGAAAAAGGAAGTGCTGGTTTCATTGAGCGAAGCTCGTGCTAATCCTCAGCAGATAGATTGGAAGGGGTATACGCCGGTGGTTCCGAATCAGATGGGTATCCATGTATTGCCTTATATCCCGTTGGAGGAAATTATTCCGTATATACACTGGACATTCTTCTTTACCGCCTGGAAACTAAACGGCCGCTTTGCCGGTATCACCCAGATACACGGTTGCGACGCTTGTCGTGCTTCCTGGCTGGCCGATTTTCCGGAAGAGGACCGTGCCAAGGCTGCCGAAGCCATGCAACTGTATAAAGACGCCGCCAAACTGCTGGACCGCCTGGTGGAGATGAAGGCTGAATATTGCAAGGCCATTTACGGTTTCTTCCCGGCTAACAGCGATGGCGATACGATCCGGATGGGAGAGATCGCGATCCCGGTATTGCGTCAGCAGTCGAAAAAGGAGGAGGGCGTTTATAAATCGCTGGCCGATTATATCATGCCGGTGTCGGAAGGCCGTACCGATTATGCGGGGGCGTTTGTCGTAACGGCCGGTGTTGGTGCCGAAGACTTGAAGAATAAGCTGGAAGAAGAAGGGGACACCTACAATTCCATGTTGCTTCAGACATTGACGGACCGTCTGGCGGAAGCCCTGGCGGAATATCTCCATGAAAAAGTCCGCAAGGAATACTGGGGGTATGCTCCGGACGAAGCCTTGTCGATCCCTGACCTGTACAAAGTGAAATATCAGGGTATCCGTCCGGCAATCGGTTATCCTTCATTGCCCGACCAGTTGTTGAATTATACGCTGGACAACCTGCTCGATATGTCGCAGATCCATGTGAAACTGACGGAAAACGGCGCCATGTACCCGACAGCAACGGTAAGCGGTATCTATATCGCCCATCCCGACTCACAATACTTTATGATCGGCTCGATCGACGAAGAACAAATGAAAGATTACGCCGCCCGTCGCAACCTGTCGGAAGCGGAGGCTAAAAAATTGTTGAATAAGAATATATCCTGAATAAAGAATAAAATTATTCCCATAATTATCTCTTAAACGAGGCTCGCCTCGTGCCGCAGGCTCTCTTTTGCCGTCAGTTTGAACTGACGGATAGATAAACCTTCCGGCTTTGCCGGATTCCTCTGTGGGTTTTAACCCCTTTTCCGGGAGGATATTATGAAAGGGGATAAATCCCACAGAGGAAGAGGCTTTGCCTCCTGTGTTTAAAACCGTTGGTTGAAACCAACGGCAAAAGAGAGCCTGCGGCATTCGTGTTTTCCGATTGCTTTTTGTTATGTGGGTTTGAGTTTGAGTTTGTGATGGTTGGATATGGTGGCTTAATTAGAGGGGGGATACAAGAGTTTTTTATTCTATTATTTTATACAATAACCGATGTTTTGAAAGTGTTATTTTTTACAGTAAGATATTATGAAAATCATTACATTTTAAATGTGGTTTAATCCTTCTTTTATAACAGGTAGTAATTGCTTGTTATGCTATTTGGATAGTATGGTCTTTGATAAACAAGGTTTGTTTTTGGTGTTTTTAAGATGCTTCTATTTCTCTGAAGTTATTCTTTAAAAGAAATCTGTTATCTGTGAATTGGTCTTTTATGATTGTTTTATAATATATAAAAATTACAATAATATTTGGCGAGATAATAAAAAAGGCATAGATTTGTCGGCGTGTTGGAACGAACGTTTGGTCCGGTTAAGATTTCGCGGCAGACAACGCCCGTAACATGCGTAAGAACGAATTATTAATCTTGAAAAACTAGTATTATGCAAAACAAATTAAGAGGATATCTGACGGATAATTCTGTTACCTCTGACCCCAATGACAAAATCTTAGTGCTCGACCCCGCCGGAAATGTCGGTCTTCCCGAAATTTATGTGGAAATGCGATTTGTCCTTCTAAAACGAATCCTGCACGTATCTATTGGGCAGTCGATCCCAATTATGACCGGACTGTTGCCGAATCTCAATTCTCGACTCCGGAATCTGTAACGGATAATACCGGTTGGACTGATGCCACTGAATATTGCCTGGAAAATACCTGTGATTATAATTGGATGTATAAATCCCAGGTAACCCGTCTGATTGTCAAGGCCAAATATATTCCTAATAGTACGAATAAGACAGCCACGGGAAATAATACAACCGATGATGATGCTACCTGGTGGTCGTTCACCACAGTGGCTGCCCATTATTCAGCAAAAAATATGTATTGGAATATTATAAAGTGGGCACATGATAATTTGAATAAAGATAATGATATGCCGGATGCTCCTGATAATGGAGATGGCATTACAACTGCTGAGTCAGGAGATGAATTAACAGGTACTTCTTCTGATAATAGATGGAAGATCACTTTGAAGTCCGATGGTCATTTACATTATAAATTGGATAAAGTATCTTATCAAAAAACAGACGATTTTGGTACAACCGATCTTTCCGGAGCCTCCCTGGACGCTTTCCATTCCAGCATGGGAAGAATCCAGAAATACGACAAAGGCGTCTGTTACTACGAAATCTTTGTCCGTCATTTTACGGATGAGGAGGGTGGTTATGCACCGGCTGACGGTACTCCCTGGGTAAAAGAGGGCGAGTATGCACAGGCCCAACTCGGCCGTTACGGCGTGGTAAGAAATAACTGGTACACCGTAACCATCAACTCGATCAAAGAACCGGGCGAACCGACGATCCCCATTGATCCGGAGGAACCCGTCGATACTGAAACTGCCTATATCAATTGCAGTATCGAAATCTCTGCATGGGCGAAAAGAGACCATAGTATCGACTTGTAAAGTCCGGATTGTATGACTGAACCTGTTCGTATATGGCGATTGCTGGTAGCCTGGCTGGTATGCCTGTCGGTCTTTACCTCCTGCATCCATGACGATCTGGCGGGATGCCCGCAGGCCTACTCCGTTTGTTTTCGTTACGATTACAACATGGGGTTCACCGACCGGTTTGCCGGTGAGGTCGACAGCCTTTCCGTTTATGTCTTCGATGCCGACGGGAAGTACCTCCGCACGTTCAGCGACGGAGGAGAAGCCTTGCGCAAAACCGGTTACCGCCTGCCTCTACCGCTCGACCCCGGTAAATACCGGTTGGTCGCGTGGGCTGGATTGAAAGAGGGGTGCTTCGAACCTTCCGGCATGCAAGCGGGTGTCTCCGGACCGGAAGACCTGGTGGTCACCCTGCGATGCGATGGCGACGGCGAAGTTCCCTGCGACAAACCCCTTTCCCCGCTTTGGCAGGCGATGCAGGAAACGGTCACCGTCCCTCAGCCGGGTACGGAACAGACCGATACGCTCCGACTTATCAAGGATACGAATATTCTGCGTGTCATCCTTCAACGGCGTGACGGAGCGATCCTACATGCAGCCGATTACGATTTTAGCATACTATGCCCGCATGGCAACGGACGGCTGGCTTACGACAATACGTTGCTCGACTGCCACCCCCTGGTTTACCGCCCTTACCTGCAAACGGAAGGGACGGACGGCGAGGGGTCCGGCGGTGCGGAGGCGGTTTCGAATGTGATAGCCGAACTGTCCCTCTCGCGCCTGATGGAAAACGATGCCATGCGGTTGCATATTACCGATGCTTCCGGTGATGTGACCTTGGTCGATATTCCGCTGGTGGAGTACCTCCTGATGACCGGCAGGGAACAGGACAGCAGGATAAAGTCTGACCAGGAATACCTCGACCGTCAGGATTTCTATACCATCACCCTTTACCTGAAAGGTGAATCGGGCGAGGAACAATGGTTTGACGGGTTGATCATTATTAACGGCTGGGCTTTACGCCCCGGCTCTGTGGATTTATAAGAAATGAAAGGAATATTCCGACATATGATTGCTGTTTTGTTGCTGGCAGGGTTGGCGTATTTCCTGTCCGGCTGCTCCAATGAGGTGCTTATCGGGGAGAAAGGCGGGAAAGACGATTCCGACGATGGTAAGGTGATGTTGGCCATGACGGTACGTGCCACCCCGCTTTCAGTCTCCGGCGATACCGATGCCGGATCGGAAGAGGAAAGGGCGATCCGTTCGCTTTATGTCTTTGTCTTCAACATCGGTGCCAGCCAGTATTGCGAAGCGGAAAGGTTCAGTGTGTATGATATGGCAGAGGGTACAGACGGAAAATATACCTTTAAGATGGAAGTCACTCCCGGCTATAAACGTTTTTATCTGGTGGCTAATCCCGGAATCGATCTCCGGTCGAACCTCGCCAGCTATACCCAGGCGGAATTGCAGGATTTACGGACAATGGTGCTGAATGATCATGAGGATGACTATAGTTCGGACGGAGAATTGAGCAGAGGGTTAAAATTGGACCAGCTCATGACTGCCCTAAAAGACGGAAGGGGAATACCGATGTCGATGAGTGTGACAGGGTGGATAACCTTGAACAAGAACAAGACCGGGACTGAGGGTACGGCACAGGGAAATTTGATGTTGGATGACGGGTCTGATACTTTTAAGCTTATCCGTGCTGTTGCCAAAGTCCGCCTGATCTGCCGGGTGAAGAAGGAACTTCCGAGTAATAATTTTGAGCTGGAAACCTTTGAAATCCTCCAGGCAAACAGACAAACATTTCTGTTCCCAAAATATGCCGTGACGAATGGAAAATGGGTAATTGATTTTCCTTCCATGACGGAGGCGGCAGATTTGAGGAGAACTGTCGGATATGTGTATGGCAAGCAAGAAAATCATTCGGGGCAGGAGTGGTTGGAGTTTGACCGGGGAACGCATTATCTGTATGAAAACTATTTTGGTCCTACATTGCCGGACGATGCACAGGAAGGATTGATCGATGAGACGAAGTATAGCCATATACATGTTGTTTTGGATGACGGACGAGATAGAACTTTTGCCTTGCCTTATTTAAAACGGAATGATTATCTGACGGTTCGGATCAATATGAGTGCTTCCGATATTATCTGTGATATACAGCCGTGGGAGAAGGAGGATATTTATCCGGATTATACTGATACGACAAATTGAAGTGAATATGAATTATCAGACACTGTATAGAACGCTTATCCGGTTAGTAACATTCTTGCTAATACCCGGATGTACAAAGGAATTACCGGTAGGGGAAGGACTTCCCGAAGGAGAGAAATTTACGAAGATTGTGTTCACTCCTTCGGATTTTATGAAGACAGACGCTGATCTGCATACTCCGGCGATAGGGAATGAGGATGGTATAAAATCTCTTGATGTCTATGGGATTGTCCGGGGAAGTAATTCTATTGTTAATATATTTCATGCTCCGGGGATTAACCCGATTTGGAATGAGCAAGTTTGGGGAGAGATCAGAGGAGATACGGCTGTTATCATGAGTTCGCTTTTTGAAAGGAATGACAGAGGGGATAATATTGAATATGTGAATATATATGCAATAGCCAATGTTGAACAGTTGGTTTCTGCCTATACGGACATTTTTAATTCTTTTGGAGACTATAATGAGCAAATAAAGAAGGTGGTGAAAAACTATCTGATAGGTAGGCCGAGTCAGGCAATAGGTCAGAATGTTGAAGACAAATTAAAAAAACTGGTTGTAAAAGCCAATGGTCTTTCAGCCGCTCTCGATTACCCGGTTATGGTACAGTCGATGAAAGTGGTAGGCGGCGTATCTTATCTTCATATGCCGTTGGAGCGGATTTATTGTCGTATCGGTTTTTCGTTCCTGTTTACCGGTAATTCCGAGGACAAAATTAAAATTGATAAGATCACAATTGACAAGACGAGTAACCAAGGGTATTTGTTTCTGGAAGAGAATGAAGCAGATAATAAGACTCCTTTAGGTTCCTTGGTATGGTCTGCCGCGGTCAATGGTCCGGGAGTGTTTAAAGATGCCAAAGGGGGTACGAATACGAATGGGGAGCAATCTACAGGGGGATCCCTCATGACCCTTTATGCAGAATCTTCCAGTGTGGCCCCTCTCTATTTCCGTACCTGCCAGTACCTTTGTGACGATGAGGCGGAGGCGCCTTCCATCACCCTCGATATTACCGTAACCGGTAATGGAAGTACAAAAGCACGTACACTGACTGCGCCCCTGTACAGCTCAGGGGGGATAGGAGGTAAAAAGCATTATGGTTTCCTGCGGAACCATTCCTATCAGGTAATTTCTACGATCAACACCAGTGCGCTTCAACTGGAAGACGTGACGGTTGAGATGCGCGATTGGAACGACCGTCCCTCGGTCGATATTCCCGAATTCAAATGAGTATTACGTAAATATCAGGCTATGAAATACAAAGATATCCCAGTTTGGTCGATTATACTTTCCTTCTTTTTCATCTTTGCCTCGTGCCGTGATGAGATGGCCGGTAAAGGTGGTGTCCTGGAAGTGGAAGAAGGGATTCCCGGCACGCTGACCCTGTCGGTCACTTCCGGCAATCCCGCCCTGCATGTGGTTACACGGGCTTCGGAAGAGGAAGAGAAACATATCTCATCGCTCTATGTCTTTATTCTGGATATGACTTCGACAGGTGGTCCGGCGACTCATCCGGTCCTGTCGAGAAAATGGTTTCCTGATACGCAGAGTTTCCCGCGTGATGTTTCCGGGAATATACAGGTCGGTATTTCTGCTGTCTCCTGCAACTCTGTTCGGATATTCGCCGTTGCCAATCTGAATACGGCTAACCAGTTGTCGAACAACAAAGAGATGTTGGAGGCTTTTCACAATGCAGCCAATGAAGCTGAACTGGAAAGTATAACGGCTCGGTTGGATGTGTTTAAGACGGCAACGGATGCGGAGCCGGAGAGTGGGAGGAGCCTGGCGCTGGTCGATCGGTTGCAGGGCAGTTTGCTTTCTGCCGGACATTACTCTTCTTCGCCGGATTATTCTCCTTATGCGAGTGCAGAACAGTTTGTACTGGATAGTGATGTCGCAACAGGCCGCTTAATAATGAAGAAAACTACGGGTGAGACTGTAAATGGGGCCATCCGGCTTCATCATCTGGATGCCCGGTTTAATTTCGTTGTGAAACTGGCGGACAGATTGCCGTCGGGCGCTTATTTCAAACTGAAATCATGGAAGGTGAAAAAACTACATATGCGGTCGTTTGTGCATTGGCAGCAGGATAGCCCCTGTTCTTCGGGAACAGAAGAGTTAGGAGGAACTACCGATATGAATGGTAATTATATCGACGAAACCTCTGCCGATGGCAAAGTAACAAGTAGCTTTACCTTTTATACGTTTGAAAACCGGCATGCTCCGGCTGCCCCTTTCACGAGTGTCGATAAGGTGAAAACAGCGATGGAGGCCGAAGGATTGTCGTGGAACGAAGATTCCGGCTTTACTTCCGATCAAGCATATATGTTACGTGAAAAGAAAAATCCGGACGGCAGTTTTAAATATGCACCCGGTAATGCCGCCTATGTCGTTTTGAAGGGTGAATATTACAATCCGGCGGAAAAGGTGCTGGGAGGCATTACGCAGCAATGTTCGGCAACTGTAACCTATCTCATCCATCTGGGATATATCGGGGAAGGGAATATGGAAAAATCAATGGTAGGCAGTTCTTCGGAACAGCAAGAGCTGGATAAGCTGAACGACTATCGTATTTTGCGTAATTCGAATTATACTTATACGGTTACAGTCGGCGGAGTGGATAATATCCGGGTCGAGGCGGAGGCTGGTGGCGTTGAGAACCAACCCGCTGCCGAAGGGAATGTAGTCGATTCGGACTTCGATTTCCAGGCGGATGCACATTATGAACAGCGGCTGGTTAGACTGAATCTCAAGAGTGTGGTTGCGCGAATGAATCAGACCGGTGCCGGTTATTCTTATACAGTGAATACTCCTTTTACTTCCGGTCCGGTATCGGTGACGCTTCAGGATGACGGAGGCAGCGACCGGTCGATCATGCTGGATGACGGATGGGTACATTTTGCTTATCTGGGAAACGATATTTACGGAGGACTGTCGGAGACGCTGCACCGGCGGATAGAGGAAACCGGCGGGTACGGCTTGCCTTATACTTATACGTATGACCTGGAGTCGGGGGAAAGCTCGGTCAGTAATCCGGTACAGCTATGGGGACCTGTCACTCTATTGCAACACCTGAAGTCGTGGATTAATATCTATAACGCGGAGTTAGCAAAAGGGAAAAAGATCGAGGGGCGTGAGGAAGATCCTTATATCGTGCTCGACGGAGGTGCTTATTTTTACCTCTACCGCTATTTCACAGTCTATGTCGATGAATATTATTATATCCAGGACCCGGTGACCGGAACGACTTCGAATACATTTTGGATGAGATTCTGTAATGCAGCCGACCGTACGATGAGTGTTTTTCAGGGAATGGATATGAGTGCCGATGGTCACAGTAGCTACACCCGTTCGGGCATGAATATCCGGCAACGTTCCATCCAGACCTTATATTCGCCGGGACAAAGCGGGCAACAATTGACCTACAAGGCTTTCGGTATCGAACATACGGACGAGTATGGAGGAAACTATAACATAACGTCTGACGCGCCTATGCTTTCCGCTTCTTCCACCTCTGCCGACGGGCTCGATAATACCTGTCGAGGACTTTGGGATAACAAAGTTCTAGTGATTGAAGCCCTTGGTGAGTTTACCTGGAAAGGCGGGAACGGAATCTTTCCGGTGACCGATCGGACGTCCGATAGTGGTGCAGGGTGGCCTATGGCGCGAAGCAGTCGCTATGTCAATGTCGCTGCACTTTCACGCAACAGAGACAACAATCGCAATGGCCTGATCGATCTGGATGAGATTGTATGGTATGTACCGGCTAAAGAACAGATGATGCACCTCTATGTTGGTACTTTCCTGATGGATGACCCGCTTTATCAGGCCCGTTTGCAGAAGGGGGATAATCTGTGTTATGCAACCAGCACTTTCGACGCATCGAAGGGACTGGCTATCCTGGTAGCCAATAAGGGAGCTGCGATCGACTGGATGAAAGACGGCTCATTCAGTGAGACGGACAGGAAGAATTGCTATATCCGGTGCGCTCGCAATCTGGGTACTCCGCCGGTGATGCAGGCACATGCACCTTATACCGGCACCGGCTATGCACATGAAGGTTTGGCGTTCGTCTCTCCGGCACCGGGTAGTACGGGTGTAAATTATATAATTACATATAATAAGCTAAGTACTACGGCACTGCGTTCGTATATCGGTGTCGGTTCATTGGGAAGTCATACACAGTTCCAGGCGGCCGCCCGTCCGTATCGTAGTTTTATCACGGCAAAACAATTACTTTACGGGGCAGGTAACTCTCCTGTCACTTGGAACGAGGCCCATAACTTATGTTACAATTATTCGGAACAGACCGATCGCTCGGACAAAGGGACCTGGCGTTTGCCTAATTCCTGTGAGGCGATGGCTATGTTGTTTAAGTTTACGGATAATTTGTGGGATAAGACTGTCGGTCGGATCATGTGGTCGTGTACCCGGTATAGTGGAAGCGCATTGTCTGTCGAGTATATTGGAGTGGAGTATGATAAGCAGGAGATAGTATGTGCGCCGGGAACGGATGTCGTAGGTTATGCCAGATGTGTGCGTGATAATAATGATGAATAAAGTCTATTATTTTGTATAATATCGGACAGTGTCTCGCAAAAACATCTATCTTTGGAAATCAATAGCTATAGGTGGGTTTATGAGGAAGAAATGCATATATGTAAGAGGGTTTTTTATTATCGTTAATCTGATCTTGTTGAGTGGATTTGATTACTGTTTGGGTATGAATAGTTTTGAAAATCAAAAGAAATCAGGTCAGGATAGTTTGTTGTCCGTTCTTCGGAATACAACGGATGTGAAAGTGAAACTAAAGTCATTGCTCGGGTTGTCTCGGCTGAACTGGGAAACGCCGGAAGAAGTCGGTTATCTGCAACAACTCATGGAAACGGCGGCTCCGGTCGATTCTATGAATCATTATTATTATGCCCTTTCCGGATTGGGACGTTATTATTGCAACCTGAATAAACTGGATAGCCTGCTATATTGGGGAGGGATATTCGATTCGGTAACGAAGGTTCGCAAGGAAACTCCTCATGAGGCGTTTGATTTCCTGAATTATTATTGTCGTTATTACCTGAATAATGAAGAATACGAGTTGGCGATGAATGAAGCCGTGCGTCTTCAGATGCTGTCGGATGAGACCGGTAATTTGCAAGGAACTATCTCGAGTAATGAATACTTGGGATTGATTTATATCATGATCGGTCGCGACCGGGATGCTGCGACCGCTCTTGAAAAAGGGATGAGCTTGCTGAAAGAGTCCGGGGGGCAACCTGATTATGAAATGCAACTGACGCCCTTCCTCTTGATTGCTTACCTGAGGCTTAATGAATTGGAGAAAATGAGGTCGCTCCTTGTTTATTATGAGTCTGTAATACATATGATGGAGAGTGAACAACCAGCTAAATGGATGAATTATCCGTTCCGGCAGAAGTATTGTTTCTTGTATTCCTATTATACGAACTTATATATTGCAGAAGATAAACCGAAAGAGGCGAAGAAGGCTATGCAACAGGCGTCTTCTTATGTGGACGATACGAACAGGAATGACCCTTTTCTGATCTCGGTATACAACCTGGCGATGGCCCGGTATTATTTTTATGTGAAAAAGTATCCCGAGGCGATCCGTGAAATAGATAAAGTATTGTCTGTCGATTATTCTACCGAACCTCTTAAATTGAAGGCTGAGATACTGAAAGCGGCCGGAAAGAAAGAGGAGGCGCTGGTCTTTTACGATCAACTGCTGACGTTTGTAGAACAGATAAATGTTAAGGCTTTCACCCGCCAGCTAAACCAGCTCCGTACACTGCATGATCTGAATGAACAGAAAATACAGGAGCAACGCCTGGTTTACCAGAAGGAACAGTTATCTCAAAAGCAAACCCAACTGACTGTCTCGCTTGTCTTTTTCGGTGTGCTGTTGTTGCTGTTCTCTTTTTTACTTCGTTACGTTTACCATGTCCGCAAACTAAAGGATGACTTGCAAAAGGAACGCGGGGTATTGATCGATACGACCGATAAACTGCGTATAGCCAAAGAACAGGCGGAGGAATCCAACCGGCTGAAGTCCGCGTTTGTCGCCAACATCAGCCATGAGATACGGACGCCGTTGAATGCGATCGTCGGCTTTTCCGGTTTGCTGGAAGATGCGGACGAGGAAGAAAGGAAAGAGTTTGTCCGGATCATCAATAATAATTCGGACTTGTTGCTCGACCTGGTAAATGACGTTCTCGACCTATCGCGTCTGGAATCGGGGTCTTATAATCTGAACCTCAAAGAGTGCAATATTTATGCATGTTGTAAGGATGTTGAAAAGAGTGTGCAGCAGAAAATACAGCCGGGTGTAAACTTGACTCTGACCTGTTCGGAAAAGGATTTTGTCATGAAGACCGACATACTTCGTTTGCAGCAATTATTGCTGAACCTGTTGACCAATGCCGCCAAATTCACCGCTCAGGGAGAGATCAACCTCGATTATCAGGTCGACAAAGAGAAGATGCAAGTTATTTTCTCTGTCACGGACACCGGTTGCGGTGTACCTCCCGACAAACAGGAAAGCATTTTCAACCGCTTTGAAAAGGTGGATGAATTCAAGCAGGGAGCCGGTCTGGGCCTGCCTATTTGTCGTACGATCGCCGGACTTTTCGGTGGCACGCTAACTGTCGATCCTGCTTATACCGGCGGGGCACGGTTTATATTTGTGCATCCTATCTAACTGTCCAGTTTTCGATGAAAATTCCAGGCAGTCTTTCCAGATGTTTTATGTTGTCTGTAACCAGGATTAAGTTGTTATGAATAGCTGCACATCCTATTAAGATATCAAAATCATCAATTAATGTTCCTTTTCTTTTCAAATTAGCTTTGATATCCCCAAATAAAGGTAATGTTCCTGAAACGGAAATTACTTTGAAACGGTCTACTATAAAGGCAACATCTTTTAAACGTTCTTTTTTATTGTCACAGAATGATGCACCAAAATAGAGTTCTCCTAAAGTTATTTCAGATACATAACAATTTTCAGCTTTGGCTTTTAATATCGCCTCGCGAACACCATATTTGTTCTTAAGCATAGATATGCAGATATTGGTGTCTAACAGATAACCTTTAGTTTTCATTAAAATTCGTCTATTATTCGAGTTTGGTTACTGGTTCTGCTTTCCCTGATTTTCCGGACTTCATCTTCAACAGAAGTATCATCTTCCCAAGCTCCTGATAATGCACTGAAGAAATCGGAAGATTTGGATGAGGTTTTTTTTGAATATGTATGCGTGTCTTTTAAAGATTCAGACAATTTGCTGATTAAGTCTAATTTTATATCCGGACTTAATGGAGCCAACAGTTTCATATACCAATCTACGGGATTTAATGCCTGTTCCATAAAGTTTCTCCTTTCTTTTTTACAAAGATAGCTCGTTTGTTTTAAAGTGGTGGTATATTTATGTTGTTTTTTGTTTTAAAGTAGATGGTAAATGGGGAAATTAACTCTGTATAAATTCATAATCCGTTTGGAGAGTGAAAGGGATTATCTATCTTTGTTTGCATGATGAATGTAAAGGATGTGATTAAAAATATACGTTTGCGCTGGGTTGTACTGGTGGTTTTGCTGGTGTTTATCCGGACGACTATGTCTTTTCCTGTGATGGGAGAGTGGTATGCCCGTACGGTTTATCCGGTGTTTTCGGCGGTGTTGTCCCGTTTTTCTTCTCTTTTCCCTTTCTCGATCGGCGATTGCTTCATTTATGGCAGTATTGCAGGGTTGGTAGTCTATCTGGTTTATGCGATTGTGAAACGGCGTCCGTGGCTCAGAACTATCGGGCGGATGGCCGAGTTTTTGCTTTGGGTATATGTCTGGTTCTATATGGCCTGGGGGATGAATTATTTCAGGATGAACTTCTATGCCCGGGCGGAGGTGCCTTATGCAGCCTATTCGGAGGATAACTTCCGTTCGTTTCTGGCTGATTACACGGAGGCATTGAATGCTTCTTTTGTTCCTGTCGGGAAGATTGACGAGGCTATCGTGGCGAAGGAAGTGGAGAAAAGCTACCAGGAAATAGCAGGACGTTTCGGCTTGGTCTCGCCTGCAACTTACCTGCATCCGAAACCGATGCTGGTCCCGGCCCTGATGAGCGGTGTCGGCGTACTGGGATATATGGGGCCGTTCTTTACCGAATACAATCTGAATCCGGATCTGCTTCCGGTTCAGTATCCTTTCACCTATGCTCATGAAATGGCACATGTACTGGGCATTTCCAATGAGGCGGAGGCAAACCTGTGCGGTTTTCTGGCATGTTCACGATCCGAAGTGCCGGAAATACGTTTCTCCGCTTATTTCGGTTTGCTGCCTTATGTGCTGGGTAATGCGTACCAGTTGTTGCCGGAAGAGGAATTCAACCGTTGGAAAGAAACGATCTCTCCGGATGTGAAAGATGCCTACAACCGTAAAGTGGCTTACTGGCAAACGTTGTATAGCCCGATAATCGGTGATATACAGGACACAGTTTATAATTGGTTCCTGAAAGGAAACAACATTCCTTCCGGCCGTCAGAATTATTCGGAAGTGGTCGCTCTTTTAATGGCTCTGGATGCTTCCTCACAAGAAAAATGATCGCGTAACAAGCCAACAGAAATAAATACCTAACGGTAGATATGGATTAAAATAATTCTCTACTTTTGCGTATATCAATTATGTAGCAAATATCTAAAACTAATAAGATGAAAAATCAAAGACTGGGATGTGTATTGGCTGGTATAGCTATTTGGGGATTAACGGGGTGTTCGCCGGAATCGATAATCCTTGAAGGTAAAGTTTCGAATCTTTCCGGTAATACGATTGTTTATCGGCCGACAATGGATGGTATATACAATGCGACACAAAGGGATACCTTGTTTCTGCAAGCCGACAGTACGTATCGTATCACTCTTCCGTCTAAAGGAAATGAGAAGATATCTTTCTATATCTATGGGCAAAAATACCTGGGAACGGTTTATGCTGAACCGGGAAAGAATGTACTCGATATCGACGCATCCCTCGAAAATAACCTGAGTATTGAAAATACGTTGGTAAAAGAAAATGAAATAGTAAAAGAACTTTCCCGTTTACAGGAAGAAGTCTTTAATTTGAGAGCACGAAGAGGCGATGCTTTCCAGGTAGCAAAGGATACAGTAGCCTCTTCCGTCTATCAGAAACTGACGGATTATGCGTCGGGAATAGAGCAAAAGATTACAGGGGGGGATGATGTATTCAAAAAGAGGGCGATACAAGACGTTCGTATGCAGATGTTGCTGGCCTTTATGAACCAATATTTTGGTATTAACTATCAGGGTACGGAAGAAACAAAGAAAGAGTGGGAGGCCGTCTATCCGGAAATGTTGGCATATGCGGATATCAGTCAGCCGGAGAATGTCTTTTCCGAAGCATTTGCTGATGTGATATCCAATGTAGGCGGTATAGAACTTTACATGAAAACAAAACAGCAGCCTAAAGACCGGAATGAAGGTAAACAGAAACTTTTCGACTGGTATAAAAGCAACCTGAAAGGGCGTGTACAGGAAGTCGCCATGGCTAACGTGATCCTTGAAGACGCATCGAACGAGAGTTATTCAACGGGGATACCGGCTTTATACGAACAGTTTAAAGAATTGCATCCGGGTAGCACGCTGACTCCGGCATTGGAAAAAGCGATACAGAAAAATATTGCATTCAACAATCAGGAGCTTCCCGAAGACATTCATATACTGAACACCGATAGTGTGCGTTCCTTTAAAGAGATAACCGACCGATATGCCGGCAAAGTTATTTTTATCGATATCTGGGCTACCTGGTGCGGTCCTTGTCGTGAGTCTTTTGCCCATGTGAAACCTTTGCAACAATATGCGAAAGAGAATGACATCGTATTGTTGTATGTTTCTATCGACCGTCCGACCGATGCCGCTTTGTGGAAGAAGATGGCCGGGTATTATAATCTGAAGGGCGACCACGTTATTATTAATGAGTTTTTCAAGATGGATATCTACAATACATTCGGAAATAACGGTGCCTTATACATACCTCATTGCGCTATCATCAATAAGAAGGGAGAGTTGCAATTCAAGAAAGCAGCCAGCCCGGAAGATATGGATAAACTGGCGGAACAGTTACGGGAAGCCGGTGAATGATTCTGAAATCTAACCTTACAATTCAGTAAGCCTTTAAGAAAGCAGGTTTTTGGGGAGTAATAAGAAGATGATCGGTAGATAATCTTTTAAACTGACCCGTAACTGTTTTAAGGCTTGCTGGATACGGTAATTTACCGTCTGGGTGGAAACTTGCAGGATTTCGGCAATCTCTTTATAACTTTTATTTTCAAAGCGATGCATTACAAATGCCTCTCGGTAACTGGGCGGTAAGGCATGTATTGCCTCAAAGATATGCTTTTTCAGCTCTTCCGTTTGATAGAAATCGGTATCCTGTAGCATTTCCAGCATATATTCGTAGAAACGTGTTTCTGCCCGCAGTTGTGACTGTTGGCGGGTAAGTTGATTGATGCATTTGTGGTAGACTGCCTTGTACAGGTATTGGCTGAAGGAGGTGTTGAAGGTTTGTATTTCCCGATTTTCCCATAACCATAACATGACATCCTGCACGATCTCTTCGGCATCTTCCAGACTAACAAATCGATTTGCATACGTACATAACATCGGATAGTATCTTCTGAATAAGGTACCATAAGCCTTTTTATCCCCATGTTGCATGGCTGATAACAGAAATGAATCATCTATCGCTTGTGAGGTATTTTTCATATCACTTTCTCCCTGGTTGCAAAGGTAGGTTTTTTGTCGTAGAAAAAAAATATCAAAAAAAAGTGGATTTCCGTTTAGTAATCTGTCGTAGTTCTCTTGTCTAATATATAAACAGGGATAAAAGTGCAGATGGAAACATTCAATATAGATAAGATAGAAGAGATTCTTCCCCGGTATTGTTCCGGTGAGGCAACGATAGAAGAATGCCGGATGGTAGAGGAATGGATCGGGCAGTCGGAAGATAATTACCGGATTGTCAAACAAATGTATGCCATCGATCAGGCAATGGGCACGGTGCGGATGGAATCGCAGGTGAATACAGAGAGGGCTTTGGCTTCCGTCAACCGTAAAATGAGTAAGGAACGTTCGCTCGTAAACTGGTTTACCTGGGTACAGCGGGTGGCAGCTATTCTCTTTGTTCCCCTTCTTATTATCTGGGGCATCGAGCACTTTACTCCCCGGACTGAGATTGCCCGGATGATCGAGATAAAAACAAATCCGGGAATGACGACGACTGTCGACCTTCCTGACGGTTCCAAAGTTTATCTTAATTCAGAATCTTCTTTGATCTATCCTTCTTCTTTCAGTGGAGAAAAGAGAAATGTTCAACTAAAAGGAGAGGCATTCTTTGAAGTACAGAAAGATCCTGAGCATCGTTTTATCGTATCCGGTCCTTGTCATACACAGATTGAAGTATTGGGAACTTCTTTTAATGTAGAGGCGTTCGAGAGAGATTCGTTTATCTCCACAACGTTGGTGGAAGGGAAAGTCCGCTTTGCTTATCAGAAGAATCAGAAACTTGCTACGGTAGAGATGAAACCCGGACAAAAACTGCTGTATGATACAACCTCTTCTCAGGTTAAGCTGCTTCGGACAAGTGGTGAAACAGAGACTGCCTGGAAAGACGGAAAGATCGTTTTCCTGGCAACTCCGTTACCGGAAGCATTGCGGATGTTGGAGAAACGTTTTAATGTAAACTTCGTATTATCCAATGACCGCCTTCGTAGTGAAGCCTTCAACGGTACTTTCACAAACCAGCGTCTGGAACGTATATTGGAAATATTTAAAATATCATCGAATATAAAATGGCGTTATCTGGATACCCAGAATACGACAAATGAGAGAGCGAGAATAGAAATTTATTAATCTAATTGAAAAGATCATGAAAAGTAAACCACCCTAAAGAAAAACATCCGGAGAAATATTGGCGTATTTCACCGGATGGAAAGAATTAATTTAAAACGCTTGTTTGGCGACAAGCAGTAGTAAATCACTTTTATTAATTAGATCAGTACAAAGTTATGCAAAAACATTTTAATACCCAACAGTTTTGGGTAGCAGAGTTTCTGCGGTTTATCTTAAATAAAATACCGAGAGTTATGAAGTTATCAGTCTTCTTACTATTATGTTCCATAGGTTTGGCGCAAGCAACAGACAGCTATGCACAGAAGGCTACAGTGAATCTGGAGATGCGGAACCAAACGGTAAAAGAAGTGTTGGATGAGATCGAGGAACAATCAGATTTCTCTTTCTTCTTCAATATCAAACATGTCGATCTGCATCGGAGAGTCTCTGTCGTAGCTAAGAAAAGCGATATATTTAAAGTGTTGGAAACAGTGTTTGCCGGTACGGATGTGCGCTATTCAGTAGTGGATAGAAAGATAATCCTGTCGACAGAGAAGCAGGAAATTCAGCAAATTAATCAAGATAAAAAAGTTACAGGTGTTATCAAAGACCAACATGGTGAACCTGTTATCGGTGCGAATGTGTCTGTAAAAGGTACGACTATAGGAACAATTACCGGTATCGATGGTGATTTTGCTTTAGAAGTGCCGGCAAATGCAGTCATACAGGTTTCTTATATCGGTTATGTCCCTCAGGAACTTCGTTTGGGCGGTAAGAATCATCTGGATGTTGTGTTGAAAGAGGATTCGCAAGCATTGGATGAAATAGTAGTCGTAGGTTATGGCGTACAAAAGAAAATAAATCTTACCGGTTCGGTATCATCTGTTAAGAGTGAAGAGCTGGAACGTCAACCGATCGTAACCATGAAGGATGCTTTGGCAGGTTTGGTTCCCGGTCTGACAGTTGTGAAGTCGTCCGGACAACCCGGATCGAGTAATCCGACCATCACAGTACGTGGGGTAGGAACGTGGAAAAACGCAGGTCCTCTCGTATTGGTAGACGGTATGTCGATGAGCATTGCTGATGTTTTACCTAACGATATTGAAAGTATATCGGTATTGAAGGATGCGGCCTCGGCTGCTATCTACGGTTCACGTGCTGCCAACGGGGTAATTCTGATTACAACGAAAAAAGGAAAAGAAGGTAAAGTGCAAGTGAATTATAACGGAAATGTCGGTTGGCAACAAGCTACGCGTCAGCCAAAATCGGCTACAGGTTGGCAGTATGCGGAGTTGTACAACCGTGCAATGTTGGCCGACGGCAAAGCATTGCCTGACGGAACGACATTACTATTCCCGCAGGATAAGATCGATCGTATGAAGAATGGTACAGGAGATATCGATCATAATGAAGCGAATACCGATTGGTTCGATGAACTGTTACATACAGCTTTACAACATACTCATGATATTTCTATTACGGGAGGTAACGACCGCGTGCAGTATGTCGGAACAGTAGGGTATGCAAAACAGGACGGTATTATCGAGTCGTCATACGAACGTTATAATACTCGTTTGAATACGACGGCTAACCTGGCTGATTGGCTTACTATTCAATCAAACATTGCTTATATCAATGATGTCAGCAAAGAGAGTCCGGGACTTGGTTATGCCTATTATTACGCACCACGTTCATTCCCCAATATGCCGGTTAAATATTCGGATGGTACCTGGTCGTTCCACTCTACACCGAAGAATCCGGTGCGTATGACGACTGATGAATATGGTTATCAACGATATGAAACGGATAAGCTGTCGTTGTTACTTTCGCCTGAAATCAAACTGTTCGAGAACTCATTGTTCCTGAAGGGCGTATTAGGCTACGAAAGTAAAACATCTTATGTGGACAAGTTTGAAAAGAAAGTTATTTACGATGCTTTCGAACCGGCCGGACAGAGCGAGAATATATTCGTGGCCCGTAATACCAAGACAGATACCTGGTATCGCAACCGTAACCTGACCTTAAGTGCTACAGCCAATTATATGAAAAAATTCGGCGACCATGATATTAATGTCTTGTTGGGAGCATCACGCGAACAGTTCAGATATAATACAACCTCAGCTTCACGAAAAGATTTCCCGACCGATGATTTTGAAGTGATCGATCCGGGTGATGCCGCCACAGCTACGGCCACAGGAAATAAGACCTATAGTGCCTTGACTTCTGTATTCGGTAGATTGAATTACTCTTACAAAGATCGCTACCTGTTTGAAGCGAATGTTCGTCGTGACGGTTCTTCCAAATTTGCCCGCGGACATCGTTGGGGTACGTTCCCTTCTTTTTCGGCTGCCTGGAGAATATCTGAAGAATCTTTTTTCAGTCCGCTTAAGAGTGCTGTGCAGAACCTTAAACTGCGTGCATCGTGGGGTAAGCTGGGGAACCAGAGTATCGATAATTATCTGAGTATGTCTACGTATGCTGTTGTAGGTGGCGGTACCCGTTTTTATTTATTCGATGGTACTGTACAATCATTAATGACGGAAAGTGTTATGGGTAATAACATTATCACATGGGAAACGAGTACGAACCTGAACTTCGGTCTCGATGTCAATGTACTCGATAATCGCTTAGGTCTTACGTTCGACTGGTATAACCGGGATACGGATGATATTTTGTTAAGCCTCGAAGCTCCCAGCCTGTTGGGTATCACACCGCCTATTTCGAATGCAGGTAAGGTGAGAAACCGCGGATGGGAATTGACTGTCAACTGGCAGGATCAGATAAACAGCGACTTCAGTTACAACGTTAATTTCATGTTGTCCGACGTAAGGAATAAAATTCTGGATATGCACGGATACAAGTCACCGACATCCAGCCTGACTACCCGTATCGAAGGCGAACCGATCGATGCGCTGTTCGGTTGGCAAACGCTGGGACTTGCCGACACGCAGGAAAAATATGAACAATACAAAGATGTGATGTTGACATACAACTCGAATTTCTCAATGGGTGATATTATTATCGCGGATTTGGATAAAGACGGAAAGATTACGGAAGCCGACAAAAAGATTATCGGTAACCAGATACCCCGTTATACCTTCAGCCTGAACCTGGGATTCAATTATAAGGCATTGGATTTCTCTGCCATGTTCCAGGGAGTAGGTAAAGTCGATGGTTTCCTCGGACGCGACATTATCGAACCGCTGGGTTCTCAAACGGCTATGGAAGAACATTATTATGATTCTTTCGACCCGTCGAACCCGACTACCGGTAAATATTATCCGCGTATGACAATGGCCAACCGCCTCAATTATGCCAATATGTCGCATTGGGTACAAGATGCCTCTTATCTGCGTTTGAAGAACTTACAGGTAGGGTATACATTTAAGTTCGGCGAAAAGTCACCGGTAGAGAGGACCCGGATTTATTTCTCCGGCTCCAACCTGTTCACGTTGACAAAATATAGAGTCTTTGACCCGGAAAACGGATTGAATACCACTTCTTTTCCGAACTCACGAGTATATAGCATAGGTGCTAATGTTACATTTTAAAAATTGAAATCATCATGAATAATAAATTATTATCGATAGTCTTTTTAGTAGGATGTGCACTCTGTTCTTGTGACGACGTGCTGGACGCACTTCCTGAAGATAAATTGCCGGAAGAAACTTTTTGGCAGACACCCGGTAATGTCCGTGCATTTGTTGCAGACGTATATTCCCGCTCTTTCCCGTTGGAATATGAAATGCATCCTTGTTTCGATGAAGCGATGTCTGATAATTCCCATATGGCATGGGAGGGATGGTATACCAATATAAAATTGATTGCTAACGGTTCATATCTTACAACCACTTCTGTTGTAAATAATAATTGGGCTTATGCCTATACCAATATCCGTATGACCTGTCAGTTTCTGCAAAACATAGAGAAATGTACAGAGTTGGATACTGCGGAAAAAGAGGCGCTTACCGGACAAATACGCTTTTTCCTGGCTTACAGTTATATCCGTTTAGTCGCCCTGTACGGAGATGTACCTTTGGTTGAAAAAGTGTTGACAGAAGAAGAGTCCAAAATTCAGACCAGAACGCCCAAGGCTGAAGTGCTGGCGTTTGCCCACGGTCAACTCGACCAGGCTATTAAGGAGTTGGATGGTAAGGCACTCGGAAAAGGACGTGTTACGGCCGGAGCATGTAAGGCCCTGAAAGCACGTGCTTATTTATGGGAAAATGATTATAGTAACCTGCTGGCTGTTACATCGGAATTGATTGGTAAATATTCGCTCAACACTGCCGGTGAGACACCTTATGCCGACCTGTTCAACGGGAATGCCGAAGATGCGGACGAAATTATTCTGGCACGTGAACATGCCCATACAAGTGGAAGTATCACAACCGGTAACCGGTTGAATCAAGCATTTTTCCTGAAAGAAATGTCTGGTGGAGATGCTCTTCGTGCACTTACCCCTACCGGAAGTTTGATCGATGCTTACCCGATGGCTGATGGCCGGTTGATACATGAAAATGGTTCTACTTATAATCCGAAAGATCCTTATAAAGATAGAGACCCCCGTCTGGCACAATCTATTATCTATCCCACTTCTACGATTCGTGAATCGAAAACAATGACATGGGTACTTTATGATCCGGAATCAGAAGAAAGTATCCCGGGACAACGTTATGATGCGAAAGAGCCTTCATCTACCGGATATGTCTGGAAGAAGTATTGCGACTGGAGCGATCATGCCATGGTCCAAATCCTGGACGGTGGTGTAGATGTTATCTATTTCCGCTATGCAGATGTATTGTTGATGCACGCCGAAGCATTGCTCGAAACGAAAGGGGTTGCCGCTTCTTCTGAAATTTTCGGTATTATCAACCAATTGCGTGATCGTTGTGGCGGCGGACGTGTAACGGCGGCCAACTATACATCGGAAGATGCACTGCGGACATTGGTTCGTAACGAACGCCGTGTGGAATTGGCAAATGAAGGTCTGCGTTTCTTCGACCTTCGCCGTTGGAAGGTTGCTGAAAAGACTGTGGCAGTCTCCGGTGAGGGAATGAATGGCGAAGTATATGGTGCTTTTATGCGTTTGGACGGTGTCGGTGCTACCGACAGGACAGTAACTGTGGATGGTGTTCCCCGTCGCTATGTGGAAACATATAAATTCGATCCTTCCAGGCATTACCTGTTCCCGGTACCATCTAAAGACATCGACCTGACCAACGGTTCGTTGACGCAAAATCCGGGATGGAACTAAGCTGGATCTTTCCATCGTAATAAACATTGAAGGGCTGTGTCAAAATGGGGTTTTGATACAGCTTCTTCTTAAATCATAATTAGAAAAACAGTTGATTTTATATGAATTACTATTTTTGGGCAGGTTGTCTGCTTATGGTGGGACTACTGGTCGGATGTCAATCAGGAGAAAAGAAGACATTGTCCGATAAAGGTGAAAGTGTCTTTCCTGTCTCCACTCATCGGGCATTGAATCCGATAGCACCTTCGGGTGTATTTATAGCCGATCCGGAAGTTAGGCAAATGCCTGACGGACGTGTCTATATTTATGGTTCGCGCGACGAACCCGGTAACAGCTGGTGTTCGCATTCTTATAACGTGCTTTCTTCTTCCGATCTGGTGAACTGGCATGTGGAGCAATTCTCCTTTGCCACCGAAGGGGTGGGGAAGCAGGTCGACTATACCGACAGGCTTTTGTTTGCACCCGACTGTATCTACCGGGATGGAAAATACTATCTCTATTATTGCCTGGCCGGAGGTGGGGAAGATGAAGGTGTTGCCGTTTCTTCTTCTCCTTATGGTCCGTTCAGGGATGGGAAGGTAATGGAAGGGATAAGCGGTATTGACCCGTCCGTATTCATCGATGATGACGGGCAGGCCTATTTGTTTTGGGGACAATGGCATGCCAGGGGGGCAAAGCTGAGTAAGGATATGCTTTCCATAGAAGGAGCTGTTCATGACAGTTTGCTGACCTATAAAACGCATTTTTTCAATGAAGGCAGCTCGGTCCGCAAAAGAAACGGCATCTATTATTTAGTATATGGAAGCCATTCACGGCATGGAGAGTCCAACTGCGCTACGTTGGATTATGCGACAGCGACTTCTCCGTTAGGTCCTTATACATACAGAGGGGTCATTATCGATAATTGGGGTAGTGACAGGAATCTGGTGAACAATCATGGTTGCATCACCGAAATCGACGGACAATGGTATATCGCTTATCATCGTCCTACCCATGCAACTGCAACAGGTACTATGCGGAAAGCCTGTCTGGAGCCTATCACTTTTAATCCGGACGGCACGATACCTGAAGTAGAAATGACTACACAGGGAATCGGCGGTCCCATCTCTCCGTTCTATCGGATGGATGCAGCCAGGGCTTGTCTATTGTCAGGCAATGTGATGGTATCCGTACGCAGGCCGGATAACGATATTCCGGTAGAGTATTTGGCAGGTATTCGTGACGGGGATTATGCTTATTGGAAATATTATGACTTTACCGGTACCGATGCCGACCGTTTTATTTGTAAGACATGGGGCAAGAACAGGGCCGCAAAGATCGAAATTCGTTTGGATGGTCCGGAAGGTGAGTTGCTTGGAGTCTGTGATCTGACTCCTATGGAGGGTGAAGTGGCTTATGCCGTTCATGAAACAAAAATTAAACCGGTTACAGGCAAACATGCGTTGGTACTGGTTTTTAAAGCGGTTGAACCGGCGGATACAGAGGATGAAGACTTAATGAATTTGGAGTGGTTTACTTTTTCTACTTCCCATACTCCTCGGTGAAGTGGTATTTTTTGGAAAAAGGACTATAGTTTTGCCTGGTTGGGCATTATACTATAGTCCTGAATTCATCTCAAAATAGAATGATTTCTACTTCTTCTATTCAAAATAAGTTTTCCGGAATAATTCCTTCATTTGTTCATCTGTGAGTAATATCTGCTTATTATCAACCCTCTACAGATGAAGGCAATGAATAAACCCTGGTGCTTCGATACCCATTTTTCTCCAATTTACCTTCATCGATCAGCTTTTTCAGGTCTTCCAAAGCACGATACTTGGAGCAACCCGTCAGTTCCCGGTAATCGCCACAAGTGATATAATGATGCTTTTCCAGGTATTCCGTCAGCCTGTGGACCCGTTCTTCGAAAGGAGGCAACACACCTTTTCCTTCCGGCATGCGTTCCAGATCCATTGTCTTTAGTTTGTTTTTCAGGTATTTGCCACAGCGGAAATTCACATTCTTGAAGTGGATCGACTCGCTTCGGATCTCCTTCTTATCCATGACCGGACGCGAAGAAAGCGAGACACTGAAAAAGCCCAATTCCTCCAGTTCGACATTATATCCCTGATCCAGACGGCTGGCCATCACATCGGCAATGACCCGCAACGCCCCTTTTAGATCGGCTCCCGACATTCCGGAGCGAGCTTCCGCCTCTTCTATCAGATCGTTCGTACGGATTGTTCCGTAAGGTACTACACGCGGATGCAACGCCTGTTTTTTCTTATCTCCCGTTGGGTTCGGATTGCGAACCATTCGATATCTTGCACACATATCAGTTGTTTTTTAAGGTGTAACCAGGCATCCGGTAATGCCGGAGTGCTTTCTTATATCTTATTTGTCAGTTATCATACGCTTGTTCGACTGCTGTAGGACGCTTGTAAGACTACTGTTGAATAAGCGTATGACAATTGAAAAACAAGAAAGAATAACGCACTAAAGATATAAATAATAATCGACAGAAGCCTTGTTATCCATAGTTTTTTTTCTTATCTTTAAGCAGAAAATACACCTTGGATCACAAGCAAATGAATGTAACACAGTATAAAGACGGAAGTAAGTCCGTTAAAACCTTTTCACTTAGTGAATTAGTCGATACGATGAAGGACCGTGCGTCCGGTCGTGCAGTAGAAGAATTCCGGGAAAAACTGGAGGAGTGTCCTCCGGGTTGTCCTTGTCCGGCGGCAAGTAAACTGCCCCGGATTGTTTTTGGTGCCGAATACCGGAAGAAGAACGGAGAGATGAAAATGGCAGCCTACAATGGTCTTGTCCTTCTCGAAGTCGGTAAGATGGAGGCGATTGGTTATCAGTAGCTGAGATCATGCAACATATCCGTAAGCGTAGCCGCCTTAGTTTCAGTAGCACAACGATCAATGGCTTTGGTCGTTTACTGCGCCGAAATAACTATCCTTCTCGCCACGCTTTGCGTGGAAATTTGTATCATGTAGAAGAGATCGGATGATATTCTTCATTTTGTTCATCTGCAAGGCGTTTATTTTTAGTGTTATAACTTTGCAGATGAATAAATGAAGGAAAAAATGGGAAAACATTTATTCGGCATATATGGCATAGAGCAAGCAGATGGTTTATAACTGTATTGCAGTTTCAGAAAAAATGAATGTATGTAAGTTTGATTAGTTACGGCAGTAAACTTTTTGTACTTTTGTAGACATTATCGTACATAATAATACAGGCATAATGAAAGACTCGATAGCTTATTTACCCAAAGACAAGCAGGAAGATTTAAACTTTCTGGTTAATGAGATACAGAAAAGATTACCTCAGACGGAGTTTATTATTCTGTATGGTAGCTATGCAAGAGGAAATTATGTACGCCGTAGCATACGGATTGAAGATGGCGGTATTCCTACCGTCAAAATATCCGATTATGATATCTATGTGATAACCAGTGGCATCAATAGTAAAAAGGCTGATACTATTCTGGATAACGTGGAAGATATATTTTTTGCCGGAAAGGATTTTGACCGGGATACTCCTGTTCAGTTTATCAATGATGATATTAAGATAGTAAATAAGTACCTGGAGGAGGGGCGATATTTCTATACACAGATTAAACAGGAAGGTATTGTTCTGTATAATAGCGGTAAATACAAACTGGCTCGCCGCCGGAAATTAAATTATGCAGAGATAAAGGAACAGGCGCAGGAATATTTTGATGAGAAGTTTAGTTACGCAAATGATTTTCTTGGAGTTACCAAGCTTATCTACGAGAATATGAATAATTATAAACTTTGTTCATTTAATCTTCATCAAGCCTGTGAGAATTATTACTATGCAATTCGATTGACATATACTTTACGAAATAATAAGCAACATAATCTTTCCAAACTATCATCTTCCACTAAAAGGTATTCAGAGGATTTGGCAACAGTTTTTCCACAAGATACACTTGAAGAAAAACGGCTTTTTACTTTATTAAAGGCTGCTTATGTGGATGCCCGGTACAATCCGCATTTTGTTGTGACCAAAGAGGATATCGATCAACTAACTCCGAAAGTAGAATTGTTAAGGGATATAACAAAACGGATTTGTGAATCGAAGATTAAGGAGTATGCGGAGAAAGTTTTGTGAAACTTTGTCAGGTTTGTTGTTGCTGCAATTCGATTATGTAATATAGGCATCACTCATCGTTATTAAAGGATATTTTTAAATCAGTTCTTTCAAATCATAGTACATTGGAATTGTATCGTCTTCGACATCGTTAACTAATTGTTTAAATCCGCGTCGCCGCAATCAAACGGTTTTATCTTTTCTAATTCTTCTAACTTTGCTAATTTCATGTTCACATCATAAAGGTTGCTATTTTCTTTATATTCTCGTAAGCTTCCTTTATACGTCTTTTTTCATCGTCAGAAGCTGGTTTCACATCCTTAATGGATTGATTAAAACGCTTTGCGTCTTCTCCAAATATGATTGGAGTCTCTTTTATCGGTTTGGCCATCGTAATAATTGTTTATAGTTTATAAATCCGATACAAAGATAAATATTATTCTTGATCTTTCTCCTATTTAGTCAAGGAAAGATCAAGAATACACGAATGAATTAATACTATCCTGTTTTTGTCAAACATATAAAGCTTCCTTTTCGATATTTCGTTTCAGATACTCATCCATACGATCACGCAATCTTACCAGGTCGACCCGGGATCCTAGCAAAGCTTCAAGATCAAATTTGATACGGGCTAATGTGAGTAGATTGGGAGCGGGGGCTTCAAAACAAATACCCACATCGCTATTTTCTGTTTGCTCACCACGGGCAACACTGCCGAAAATCCCCATACGGACAATACCATATTTACCGGCATGGGAATCCATATATTGCCGTAATAGTGTCAAGTATTCATTTGTCGATTTCATAGCAGTTACCTTTTATGAGGTCAAAGATAGTTATATTTTTTTGAAAGGGAGATTACTTAGCTTTGTAAAATCCAATCAGGTTCTACGAATTTCTTTATTGCCTAATTAGAATTAAATCACTAACTTTGCGGCATTTTTAGAAGAAAGATAAATATAACGCGAAATGAGTAAGAAATTTGCCGAATATTCTAAGTTTGACTTATCGAATGTCAATAAAGAGGTGCTGAAGAAGTGGCAGGATGGAGACATCTTCCACAAGAGTCTTGAAATCCGCGAAGGATACCCCTCATTTGTATTTTACGAAGGACCGCCTTCTGCAAATGGTATGCCGGGTATTCACCACGTTATTGCCCGTTCGATTAAGGACATTTTCTGCCGTTACAAGACCATGAAAGGATTCCTGGTCAACCGTAAGGCGGGATGGGATACGCACGGCCTGCCGGTTGAGTTGGGCGTGGAGAAATCCATGGGTATAACCAAGGAAGATATCGGCAAGAAGATTTCTGTCGCTGACTATAATGCAGCTTGCCGCCGCGATGTGATGAAGTTTACCAAAGAATGGGAAGACCTCACTAACAAGATGGGCTATTGGGTGGATATGGAAAATCCGTATATCACCTACGATAACCGTTACATCGAAACGCTGTGGTATCTGCTGAAAGAATTATATAAAAAAGGTTTGCTGTACAAAGGATATACGATCCAACCGTATTCGCCGGCAGCCGGAACAGGTCTTAGCTCACACGAGTTGAACCAGCCGGGTTGCTACCGCGATGTGAAAGATACGACTTGTACGGCACAATTCCATATCCTCGATCCGAAGCCCGAAATGGCACAGTTCGGTGATGCATTCTTCCTGGCATGGACGACTACTCCGTGGACATTGCCTTCAAATACGGCTCTTTGCGTAGGTCCGAATATCACTTACGTGGCTGTTCAGACGTACAATCCGTATACCGGTATGCCGATGACTGTCGTGTTGGCAAAGGATTTGATGGATGCACATTTCAATCCGAAAGCTGCCGGTCTGGAACTGTCTGATTATAAGATAGGAGATAAGCTGATACCGTTTAAGGTGGTTGGCGAATGGAAAGGACCGGAATTGGCTGGCATGCATTATGAACAGCTGATTCCCTGGGTAAATCCGGGCGAAGGTGCTTTCCGTGTAATTACGGGTGATTATGTAACAACCGAAGATGGTACGGGTATCGTACATATCGCTCCGACTTTCGGTGCGGATGACGACCGTGTGGCTAAGGCAGCAGGTGTGCCGCCGTTAATGATGATCGACAAGGATGGCAACAGACGTCCGATGGTGGATATGACCGGTAAATTCTATCTGCTGGAAGACCTGGATCCTGAATTCGTACAGACCCGTATGAATGCGGCTGACTATGATCCGTTCCAGGGTAAGTTCGTAAAGAATGCGTACGATCCGGAGAAAACCGATAAAGACGAAACATTGGATATTGAAATATGTATGATGCTGAAAGTGCAGAACCGCGTGTTCCGCATCGAAAAGCATGTACACAACTATCCGCACTGCTGGCGTACCGACAAACCGGTGTTGTATTATCCGTTGGATAGCTGGTTTATCCGCACAACAGCCTGCCGTGATCGTATGATCGAACTGAATAATACGATCAACTGGAAGCCGCAGAGCACCGGTACAGGACGTTTCGGTAAATGGTTGGAAAACCTTCAGGACTGGAACCTGAGCCGTAGCCGTTATTGGGGTACTCCGTTACCAATCTGGCGTACGGAAGACGGAACGGAAGAAAAATGTATCGGTTCGGTGGAAGAACTGTACAACGAAATAGAAAAGGCTGTTAAAGCCGGATTCATGGAAAGCAATCCTTATAAGGATAAAGGCTTCAATCCGGGTGAATATAATAAGGATAATTACGAAAAGATCGACTTGCACCGTCCGTATGTGGATGAGGTGATCCTGGTCTCTGAAAGCGGTAAGCCGATGAAACGGGAAACCGACCTGATCGATGTTTGGTTCGACTCGGGTGCGATGCCTTATGCCCAGATCCATTATCCGTTCGAGAATAAGGAAATATTGGATAACCGTACGGTTTATCCGGCCGACTTTATCGCGGAAGGTGTCGACCAGACACGCGGTTGGTTCTTTACCCTGCATGCCCTGGCTACGATGGTTTTCGATAGTGTGGCTTATAAAGCGGTTGTTTCCAACGGTCTGGTACTGGACAAGAATGGAAATAAGATGTCCAAACGATTGGGAAATGCGGTCGATCCGTTCTCTACGATCGAACAATATGGTTCCGACCCGTTGCGTTGGTATATGATTACGAATGCATCTCCGTGGGATAACATCAAGTTCGATATCGACGGAATGGATGAAGTACGCCGTAAGTTCTTCGGTACATTATATAATACCTATTCATTCTTCTCGCTCTATGCCAATGTGGACGGCTTCGATTATTCGGAACCGGATGTTCCGTTGAACGAACGCCCGGAGATCGACCGCTGGATTCTTTCTTTGCTGAATACATTGGTGAAAGATGTGGACGGATTCTATGATACCTACGAACCGACCCGTGCGGGACGTGCTATCTCCGAATTTGTAAACGATAACCTGAGTAACTGGTATGTACGCCTGAACCGTCGCCGTTTCTGGGGTGGTGGTATGACAACCGATAAGTTGTCGGCTTACCAGACTTTATATACTTGCCTGGAAACGATAGCCAAGTTGATGGCTCCGATTGCTCCGTTCTATGCCGATCAGTTGTTCTGCGACCTGATTGCTGTAACCGGACGTGAGACGGTTGAGTCTGTCCACTTATCCGATTTCCCGAAATATGATGAAGCATTGATCGATAAAGATCTGGAAGAACGTATGAAGATGGCGCAGGATGTTTCGTCCATGGTGCTGGCTTTGCGTCGTAAAGTGAATATCAAAGTTCGTCAACCGCTTCAAACCATTATGGTGCCGGTTATGGATGCCCATCAGCAGGAAAGTATCGAAGCTGTGAAGAATCTGATCCTGAACGAAGTGAATGTGAAGGAACTGAAGTTTGTCGATAACGCTGCCGGAATCCTGGTAAAACGTATCAAGCCGGACTTTAAGAAGTTAGGCCCGCGTTACGGTAAGATCATGAAGAGTCTGGCTGCCGCTATTCAAAGCATGAGTCAGGAGGATATCCTTGCATTCGAAGCTGCCGGAACATTCACGCTGAAAGTGGAAGGACAGGATGCAACCGTTGAACGTACGGATGTTGAAATTATCTCGGAAGATATCCCGGGCTGGCTGGTTGCCAATGAAGGCCGTCTGACTGTAGCTCTTGATATTACAGTTACCGAAAGCCTGCGTAAGGAAGGTTTGGCACGCGAATTGGTAAACCGTATCCAGAACTTGCGTAAGAGCAACGGTTACGATATAACGGATAAAATCAATGTGACTATTCTTTCGACCGATGAAATGGATGATGCAATTAAGGAATTTAATGAGTACATTGCGAACCAAGTGCTGGCTGTATCTGTTGAAATAACGGAACATGCCATAAGCGATGCGACTGTCCTTGATTTCGAAGATTTCAATCTGTCGGTACGAATCGAAAAAGAGTGATTTTTTCTATAAAAAAGAAAGGCGTCCCTTGCCGCATATAAATATTATCGTATATTTGGACTGCGACTTGGTCGCCTGATATATATTATGAATTGTGGAACCTAAAATTAAATGAACCATGGCAGAAAAGACTAGATATTCGGATGCTGAACTCGAGGAGTTCCGCGCCATTATTTTAGAGAAGTTGGAGGTAGCCAAGAAGGATTACGAGTTGTTGAGATCGGGTGTAACCAATTCTGATGGTAACGATGTGGCTGATACATCACCAACATTTAAGGTGTTGGAAGAAGGTGCCGCAACTTTGTCGAAGGAAGAGGCCGGACGTTTGGCACAACGCCAGATGAAGTTCATACAGAACTTACAGGCTGCTTTGATCCGTATAGAAAATAAAACGTATGGCATTTGTCGTGAAACGGGTAAACTGATCCCGAAGGAAAGACTGCGTGCCGTTCCTCATGCTACTTTGAGTATCGAAGCAAAACAAGGAGGTAAGAGATAAATGAAATTTTCTAAAGGTTGGGGAGCAGTGTTGATTATAATGCTGCTCCTTATTCTTGACCAGGCTCTCAAAATTTGGATCAAGACACACATGCAGTTGCATGAGAGTATAGAGATTACCCCGTGGTTTTATCTCTATTTTACCGAGAATCCGGGAATGGCTTTCGGTATAGAAGTAATAGGTAAGTTGTTTTTGTCGATATTCCGTATTGTGGCGGTCGGCTTTATCGGTTATTATCTGTATAAGCTTGTAAAAGACAAATATAACTTCGGTTTTATTGCTTGTGTCTCGTTGATATTTGCAGGAGCAATCGGTAATATTATCGACTCTATATTTTATGGAGTGGTATTTGATCATAGTTTCGGTCAGATCGCATCTTTTATGCCTGCGGGCGGAGGGTATGCGGGATGGCTGCACGGGAAAGTAGTGGATATGTTTTACTTCCCGTTGATTCAGACGGTATTGCCTGACTGGCTTCCTATCTGGGGAGGGGAGGAGTTTGTCTTTTTCCGTCCTATCTTCAACCTGGCGGATTCAGCAATCTGCGTAGGTGTTTTCTTATTATTGATATTTTACCGGCATACCTTGTCGGCCAGTCTCTCTAAAGAAAAAGAAAGTAATAAATAAATGCGGAATAAATTGCGCAGATATGGTGTCGCATTGTTGACGGCAGCTTTGTTGGTTTCCTGTAGTAAAGTGCCTGATGGTATTTTGTCGGAAAAGGAAATGAAGGCTGTCCTGATCGATATGCAACTGGCTGAAGCTATGATCAGCACGGATTATAAAAAGTATAGCGACGATGCTGAGAAAGATGCGCTTTACCAGTCTGTATTCCGCAAGCATAAAATAGAACAGGCTGTTTATGACAGTTCGCTGGTCTGGTATGGGCGTAACCTGGATGTGTACATGCAGGTGTACGATCTGGTATTGGCCGAACTGAATGAACGGCAAAAGGCGCTGGGAGATGTGCAGGCAAATGCCGCCCCTGTATCTAAACAGGATTCGGTAGATATCTGGCCGCGTCTTACTTATCTTACCTTAGAACCGAATGCCTTGTTTAACGGGATAGCGGTCGATATTAAACCGGAAACCAACTATCCGTCCGGCAGTACGTTTGTATTGGGAATGCGCGTCTGGGGATTGAACGATGCGATGAAGAATCGTCCGGAGATCCGTCTGAGCGCAAATCAGGGCGATACGATTATTACCGTAAACGACAAAATTCTTCGCGACGGTTATCATGAAACAACGTTAAGGACTTTGCCTACCAAACAGGTAAAGAGCGTGTATGGTTTTATCCGCCTGAACGGAAAAGATGATTCCACCTCTTATTTCAAAGTTTATGTGGATAGTTTGAATCTGATGAGGTATAACTACGGTCGGTTACCGGAAAACGACTCCATACAAGTAGCACGTAAGGATTCCATAAAGAATTAGATCAAAATATGCGCAGGATTGCTTCGCATTATATATACTGGCGTAAATGGTACCGTATGCATTATCTCGAATTGGATGCGGAGGGACGTTTGACCGGTGTGTATCCTTTGGAACAGGAGATTGCGAATACAGAATTTTATGACGGTACTTTATTGCCGGTACCGTCAGACATTACTTTTCCTCCGGTTGGAGTTTCTTCTTTAGCGGAATGGCTGGCTGTTACGGATTCAGTAACCGTAGACTCTCTGGTACAAGTCTGCCATTTACCCCGCATTTCCCCGGCGACGCCTGAACTCGGCGCAGACTACAGCAGTGGCGATTGCTACGTTCAGCGACTCTGATGTTTCCCTGTCCTGAGGGTAATTAGGTATATACAACTTTTCATTGACAAGTGTTTCTATTTCGGGACGGATACCGTTTCCTTCATTTCCCATGATGATGATACCTGTTTCCGATAATTCTTTCGTGTACATGTTCTCTCCGTCAAGAAACGTTCCGTATAACGGGATTTGTTGTTCTGCCTGTTTTTTCAGGTAGCCATGCAAATCCGTATAATGTACTTTTACATGGACGAGAGCTCCCATAGTGGCTTGTACTGTTTTGGGACTGAATACGTCAGCGGTGTCCTGGCTACAAACAATATGTTCGATGCCGAACCAGTCTGCCAGCCGTATGATCGTACCGAGATTACCGGGATCTTGTATCCCGTCGAGGGCAAGGATTAACTGGGTTTTCGGGTCGGCATCTTCCAATGACCAAGCCGGACGTTTGAAGACGGCCAGTACGTCCTGCGGGTTTTTCAGGAAACTGGCTTTCCGTATATCATCGTCGTCAGCTTCCAATAATTCCTTAGCGGGAATGTCGCCTTGTGTTGCCATCCATGACGGTTTGGCTATCAGCAGGTCGCATTCGAATGCATGTAACATGTCTGCCACCAACTTATTTCCTTCGGCAACAAATGCATTTAACTCGTTACGAAACTTCTTTAATTCCAGTGAACGGATCTGTTTTACTTTAGACTTACTCAGCATCTTTACTCTTTTTACAAAGCAAAAGTACAGGAATTTATTTAATTTCAGTTACATTTCATTGAAAAGTGGATATAAGGTAAATACATTACAGTTCTTCTTTTAGGAGGATTGTGCCTATTGTCTTTGTGAACTAATGAAGGAACAAATTTCTCTATTATGATACCATATGTCTTGAAATTGATGGTATTTGGAATAATCTCTTTTTATAATTTATAATTTTAAGGCGAAGTTTTCGAAAAATTAGTATTGATGGATAAATCCAGTAACCCTCATGAGGGTTTTTTGCTGTATGCACAGCAAAAAATTATATATATTTTATTTACTTAATTTACATGTAACCCTAATGCATGTAGTTTGGATATGAATGAAATGAATAGATTGATAGCGATGTGAAGAAGATAATAAACGAATAAAACAAAATAACTAAAAACAAAAAGTATGATGAGAAAACTTGTTATCATGATCTTCCTGTTTGTGATTCCATTGTCGTTTTATGCACAGGATAGATTGAGTGGCCAGAAAGGATCAGTCGTCGGTCTGAAAACGAATATTCCGTATTGGGGAGCGATGGCGACTTTCAATGCCGGAGTTGAATTCCGTCTGGCACGTCATTGGTCATTAGATATAGAGACCGGTCTGAACCCGTTCGACGGAAAGAAAGAGGATGGTAGCTATGGTAAATCTCTTAAGCATTGGCGACTTCATCCGGAGTTGCGTTATTGGTTTTGTGAAACTTCCTACAAACATTTTATCGGTCTGCATGTCCCTTACATATTATATAATATATCGGACATCAAAATACTGGGTACCGAGAATGAACGCCATCAAGGTTGGGGGGCAGGAGTAGGAGTTAGCTACGGTTATTCATGGTTGCTTTCCAAGCATTGGAATCTGGAAGCGACGGTCGGTGTGGGATATCTCTATCTCGAATCGGAGAAATACCCCTGTACAAACTGCGGTCGTCGTCAGGAATACGTCAAGAAACATTATTTCGGTCCAACACAGGCTGCAATTAACCTGATTTATCAATTTTAATTTTCGCCGCCTTATGAAAATGAACAAACATATACTTATAGTAACGAGTCTGCTGGCGGCAACTGCTTTGCAGGCACAGGAGATTAAAGTAAAGGATAAGATTGTAGAGAAATCGGACAATGCGTTGATTATTGGTATGACGTTCGATTTTGGTAAAGTGAAGGTTCCTGCTGACCGTAGTCTGGTATGCACACCGGTGGTTGTTTCGGGGGATAGTATCCGCCCTTTGACACCGGTTATTCTCAATGGTCGCGATCGTCATATTTTGTACGACCGCACAGGGCGTACTTATTCGACACACGGGGAATATGAACTGCGTCGTAATAATGGTGAGGAACAATTCTTTGAATACACCACTCGCACACCAATGGCGCCTTGGATGAAGAAGTCGGAAGTGGCTCTCGTAACCGACCTCTGCGGTTGTGGTTGGGAAGCGTTGCAGAACGACCGTTCTCCACTCTTTCCGATCAATTTGTCAGAGCCGGTTGTTTTGAGACCGTTGCTTGCCTATCGTACGCCTGAAGCCGAGGCGGTCAAGGCGCGTTCGATCGAAGGAAAAGCGTTTCTGGATTTCCCGGTTAACAAAATAACGATTTATCCCGACTACCGAAACAATCCGCGTGAGCTGGCAGCTATCCGTGCGACGGTCGAGTCCGTGAAAGACGATCCGTATGCTACCATCACGGAGGTGTGGATCAAAGGTTTTGCTTCTCCCGAAGGCTCATACGCCAATAACACATATTTAGCGGAAAACCGTGCCAAGGCCTTGCGCGACTACGTGAAAAGTCTTTATCGTTTCGAACATGCTACATTCAGCGTAGATTTCGAACCGGAAGACTGGGAAGGATTGGAAAAGCGTCTGGAAGAAATGAATTTACCGGACAAAGCTGAGTTGCTGGCTATTATTCGTGATCAGGAACCACGCGACCTCGATAAGAAGGAACAGAAGTTGAAAGTCTTGAATGGTGGTAACTCTTATAAAATTTTGCTCAGGGATGTTTATCCGGCGTTACGCCATTCGGACTATGTGGTGAAGTATAACATCCGCAATTTCACAGCCGAAGAAGCCCGGTCGCTTATCTATACTGATCCGAAGCAGTTGAGTCTGAATGAAATGTTTATGGTGGCTCAAAGTTATGAGGCTGGAAGTGAGAAATATAACGAAGTGTTCGAAATTGCTGTCCGCATGTTCCCGGAAGATCCGGTATCGAACCTGAATGCTGCCAACACTGCTATTCAAAGAGGCCAGTTGGATCAAGCCGAACGTTACCTTCAGAAAGCAGCCGAAGGAGATGAGAAACAGTTGGCACGTGCATCTATTCTGATGCTTCGCGGCGATCTGGACGGTGCGGAAAAGATCTTGAATACGTTGCAGAATAGTCCGGTGACAGGAAAAGCAGCCCAGGCAAACCTCGAACAGATCAAAGCAAAACGTGAAGAATGAAAAACGTCAAAAAATGATTGATTATGAACATAGCCTATAAATATCTTTTATACGTCTGTATGGCAACCTGTTTTATGCAGGTTGGCTGTACTGACGAAGTTCATTTGAACCGTGATGACGGAGAGGAGGATGTGGTGGTGGAAAACTACCTTCGTCTGACTATCAGTAGTCCGGAAGCCAAACACTTAACCCGTTCAAACCCCACCGGTGGCGAGAATGGTGACGGCTATGAGCCGGGACAGGACTACGAGACGCGCATCGACGATCTGATGCTACTCTTTTATCAAGGGACAGACGGTGTGAATTCTCCTGCCTCGACCCCGATAGATAAAATTATGTATCTGGATCGTGACGCCATGGAGGGTGATAATCGCACCGAACCAGTATTAGTGGGGCTTCCGGGTGGTTGGTATGACTTGTTGGTCATTACCAACACCGGCAACATACGTTCGCAGCTTCAGGGAATGACGCTCGGCGGTGTGCGTGACTATTTGCAAAAGCGCGCCTGGACGGAGAATGGAGGAAAATATTCTCGTTTTGTGATGGCTTCGGATGGTCATTTGGACACACAAGTGTATATCTGTGGTGAGAATACGATCGATAATCCGGCTTCTGCCACAGTTGAGGTGGAACGTCATGCGGCACGCATCGATTATCAATTGGTACACAAATATTATGATGTGACGGACAAGACAGCCGGCGAGGCCCAGGTTTCCATTACCGGGGCTTTGATCGTGAACAAACTGGATGCCGGTTCCTATATGCTCAAACGAGTGATAGGTGCAGCATCGGACGGTTCGTACGGTGCGGAAAGTACGCTTAAATACCTCGGCTTGGAATTACCTGAATGGGGCGATCACCAGACCAACTACGTGCTGGATCCGTGGAGTCGCAAGAAGACGCTGGCCAATGTGGATCGTCGCGTTTTTAATCCGGAACAGCCTTCCGGTTCCGGACAACCGCTTGCTTCACTTTATGAAAACTATTTTACGAGCTACGGTACATCGGTATCCAACTGGAAGTTTGCTCCCGGTTTGGGTGAACGTGTGGGTGACTGGTACCGTGTGGGTTACACGAAAGAAAATACGGTGGCAAAGGCGGAACAATCGCCTTACATCAATACGGGAGTCGTATTTAAAGCTTCTTATGGACCTAAGAAATGCATTGTTTATGATCCGGTTTCCGGTAAAGCGATCGAACGGACGGGCTTGGATGGAACACCGTTCACGTTCTTTGCATACAAAGGCGTTATATACAACTCGGCGGAAGCTGTTATGGCCGCATTTACAGGTAACGGCACGAATGTGGTCGGCTATGATTTTGCCGGTAAGACTTGGGGCGATGTCGAGAAGTTGACGAAGGAGTTAAAGGAAAACGATCCGGTGGGTTACCGTCGTTTTCTTACTCAGAAGGCAAAAGGCAAGACGGCAACCGACCGTTTGACCGAAGCAGAAGCCTACCAGTTGTCCTGGAATAATTATATGTATGTCACCTTTGGGTACTCGTTGGGTACGAACGGTACATCCATTATTAATCTGAATGGCAAGGACACTCGCCGATTGTTGGCGCGTTACAGACTACATACGTATGCTGATGGAGTTTGCTATTATACTCACTGGATTCGTCATTCTAACAACAATGATCCATCAAAAGGGATTATGGAATATGCGATTGTGCGTAATAATGTTTACAAATTGCGTCTTAGTGACATTTATGGCCTGGGACATGATATCCCATACGAACCGCCGTTCGATCCGGAACCTGTCGATCCGACACCTCCCGGTCCGGATGACCCGGACAATCCTCCTACACCTCCCGGCCCGGACGATCCGGATAACCCACCGACGCCACCAGGGCCTGATGATCCGGATAATCCACCAACGCCACCCGGACCGGATGATCCTGATGACCCGGATACCGATCCGCTTATCCAGATCGAGGTGGTTGTGAAACCTTGGTTGATAATCGACCCTGAAACGTTTTATTTCTAACCGTTAAAATAAGAAAACGATGAAATCAATAACAACAAAATATATCTTTTTCCCGGTACTGGTACTGTTGTGCCTGGCCGGGTTGGCTTCATGCGATTATATCCATGACGAACTACCTCTTTGTCGGCATACACTCCGTTTTGTTTACCGGCATAATATCAAACATGCCGATGCATTTGCCTATGAAATGGAGAATCAGGAGGCAGCAAAAAATGTTTGTTTGTATATTTATAGTGCTGATGGCAAGTTTCTTTCATCTCGCCTGATCGAGGGGGAAGAGTTAAAAAAGAACGAAGTGGATCTGAGCGAACTTGCCCCGGGCGATTACCGCCTGTTGGCTTGGGCCGGTTTGAACGCTCAGGATTATACGTGGACGGAACCGGCCCCCGGTTCTTCTATCGATGACTTCCGTATGTCGGTACAAATGGTGGAAAATCGTGTCGACCGCGAATTGTCCGGTCTTTTTCAAGGAGAACTGGAATATACGATACCTGTCGGAGGTACTACCGATACCGAGTTCCCATTGGTAAAGAATACCAATAAGATACGTTTCATATTGATCGATGCCAACCGGGGAACGAAACTGACGTCGGATGCATTCGACTTTGCTGTTACTACCACAAACGGCGATCTTGATGCACACAATGAACCGGTTTCTCCTACACGAATCACCTGGTTGCCTTATTTGCAACAAGTAGAGGAAGTGAAAGCCTCCGGTAACGAAACGATTAAGTATGAAGCTGTTTGTACGGAATTGAATACACTTCGTCTGATCGACAACACTACCGGTACGCTTCGTATCCGTTATGCGAGTGAGAAGACGCCGTTTATCAACGTCAGTCTCACGGAGCTCCTGAAATTGACACAGATAGCATCTCATAAACTACCGGGACAGGAGTATTTGGATCGGCAAGACGAATATGTGATCACCGCATACGTCGACATTGTCGGCGGACGGGCACACTGTCTTGAAGTGATCGTTGATGACTGGATTGTTCGTTTGGAAGACTTGACACTTGGAAATGAGGAGATGACATTATGAAAGGTCGATTGAATCCATATAGGAACCTGTCAGCGGTTGTCTGCCTGCTTGCTTTTCTCGCCTTCGGTTGTGTGAGTGGCGAGAAGGGTGGCTCCGGCGACCTGGACCTTCCCGAAATAGTGGAGGTGGATTTGCAAGTGGGCATAGCGGATGTTGCGCCCTCGTTGCAAACGAAAGCTGACGAAGGTGAGGAGGTGGAAAAGAAAGACGAGAATGCTTTGCCGGGTGAACAGATTCATTCACTGGCCGTGCTGATTGTCAATAATTCTACCCAAAAGATTGAGAAGAAGTTTTTGCCCGATTTAACGAATGATGAGAAGGCTTTGAAGGGTGAACTGACAAGTTGGAGTTCCGAAGAGTTCCGGTTGCCCAAAGGAACGAAACGAATTTATGCCTTTGCCAATTGGGAGTCGCTGAAGAATGAGACGCTGAAAGCTGCTATCGAGGCAGAAGAAGGTGATGAGATGCCGATGCTACCGGAAGAGGTCTCCTGGCCTGAAGGTGGTTTTGACCCAAAGAATGGAGTTTATCTTCCGATGAGTTACGTTGAGACGTGGGAGGCCTTTTCGGTAAAGAAAAGAATCGAACTTACCCGTTTAGTGAGTCGTTTGCAGGTGAAGGTGGCTAATGCCACAAGTCATAAGTTGCAGTTGGATGACCTTACATTTGGTTCTTTTAATAATAGAACGCTTTTGTTTGGTGGGGCTATTAAGGATTGGTATGAAAAAGGTGATGTGAGTTTTTTACCTGCGAAGACAACGCTGCAACCGATGGGGAATAAGCCGGAAGAATATACCTCCGAGTGGATGTATGTTTTTGAGACAGCTCAGGCAAAAGGTTTTCGGCTTGATTTTAATACGACAAGTGAGGGGGAGATATTTCATGATGCCAAGATGCATAGTGGAATAAGATATACTAAAAACACGGAAGTCGAACGCAATCATATTTGGAGTCTGAACTTGTGGGTTTGTGGTTACACGTTGACTTTGAAGTTGAAAGGAGAAAATCCGCCGATCGGTGGTTATCCTGTGATGACGTCGGAGGTGATGGAAGGTTTGAACGGTACGCTGTATGGTGGTGGTCCGTTTACTCTTGAAATCGGAATGTTGAAATCGCCGGAAAATCAATTGACTGTACCGAATGATATCCAATGGTCAATCATAGATGTTGAAAATTCTGATTTGTTAATAGAACAGTTAGAATTAACAGGTAAGACGATAAAGGGTTGTATGGTTGGATATGCTGATAATGGAAAGAGCCTTGGATTTAAGTTGAAAGCAACAAGCAACGGTCAGACGATATCCGTTTTTCCTGTTACGCTGAAATTTGAGGAAATATTCAACAAGCAATAGTTGTAGTTATAAAACCGGTAATTTGCTGGTTATCGAACAGGCGGACGTCTGCTTATCGAGTAGCTGTCCGTCTGCTTATCGAGTAATCGTTCGCTTGCTTACCGAGTAAGCAAAGGTTTACTTGATAAGTAGATTAAAATATAAAAAACAACAGATGTAATAACAAAATTAGAATACGATGAAACGAAATAAAATAAAATATGACAGGTGGCTGCGAACGCTGGCTTTGTCATTCACCTTGCTGATGGCGGGGGGAATGACTGCATGGGGGCAGCAGCGACCTGAAATTAGTTTGCTTCCTTCAGAAAATCATGACAATGTTCATTATGAAGTAAAGACAATTTATGTCGATCCTCTAAAACCTCGTAAGTTATCTCTTCCTGAATTGAATATCAACACCAGATCTGGTAGTGATGTCTCTTATAACTGGTTTGTTCATTGGTATGTAAAAGGCAAAGGAACTATTCGACATGAGGTAATAACTGTTACCAGTGATCAGGCTCAAGCACGTGGAGGATATCTGGGTATAAAAACTGATGGTAATAACTCATATGTTACAAAGGATTTCTTTGCAAAAGTAAAAGAAACAGATGGTTTGATTTGGTCAAATAGATTAAAAGAAGATAATGTAGTGACTGGCGGATTGGGTATTGATGCTTCTACTATAACTTATGAATTACCCAGTGTTTATACTGGGAATGATATAGTCTATTGTGATGTGAGTATTTATAAAGATGGAAAAAAAATATCAAATAATAATTATCAGGAACCTACATTGTTGAAGCGATATATTTATAAAATCAAAACGGCAGAAGAATGTATTTCTCAAATTAATGGTAATCCGGATCCAGATTCAATATATTTTCCAAAAGGTTCTGAGTATATAAATTTCTCGATGCCTTATGCTCCGGATAATTATTTTTGGAAAGAGGGAAACCTCGTACATCAAGGTGCGAAATTTCAGTACAGGATAGTAGGAGAAAGTGATGTGTTTGAAGATTTTAAACTGATAACGAAAACAGCTTCTCTTACTTTGCAGCAAAATCAGAAACTAGATGTGAAAAATGTAACTGAAGATTTCACAGTGGAGGTTCGGGCTGTATGTGAAACGCCGGGGCATACGGGTGAAAGTCCTATTATCGCCCGATTTACTTTTCGTCCGATTGAAAATGCAAATTTTTTGCTAGAAAAAGATATAGATAAAACAGAACAAAGTGTAAGGTGGCCTAGAGGTAATACAAAAAAATATGAACTGATTGGATTGGTTGATTTTGACCAAAACAATACAACAAAAGGGATTCAAAAGGGAGATAATATGTCAAATGAACCATTAGGTTCATTTGGTGACTCTTATACGACTTACGGATTTTTAGCAAAAAATGGTAAGTCTTTATTGGATAAAGACGGGAAGTGTTTTACTTCAGCTCCGGGTATATATGGCTTGTTCAGAAGTGCAAATGCTTTTGGGCATTCCCAAAATGGAGACAACTGTTCGACAGAAAACGGTGTGAATAGAGTTTATAAGTGGATAACTCCTTATATCGAAAAAGCGCATAATCATACTGTTCAGATGTATCAAGAAAAGCCTTTGTATGATCGAACATATGAAATAACGAAAGGCACAAATGATGAAAAATATGGCTTTTTTTATTATATTGATGCAACGGATGAACCGGGAACATTGGTGGCTGTACCGATAGATGGCACTATTTGTGGAAATACGGAGTTGACAGTGACGGGGTGGCTTGCGGATATGACGCGTCCTTGTAATGCAGATGGGAATAGACCTTTACGTCCTAATTTGAATTTGCTTTTTAAGGCAACTAAAGATGGGGAAGAAGTTGTACTTCATCGATTTACAACAGGTGATGCATTAGATCACTATGTCTCAAGCACAGGTTCTAATAACAAAGAAACTGAGGTTAATGAATACCTGATGCAATGGCAGCAATTTCATTATAAGTTCGTTGTTTCAGAAGAAAAGATCGCTGGATGCTCTGATTTTCGTTTGGAAGTTCAGAACAACGAGCCTCATACTGATGGGGCCGACTATGCTATCGACGATATCCGTATCTTCAAAAGAAAACCGGAAGTGGGAATTGTTCAAGCTGGGGATTTGTGTGATGCGGAGTTAAAAGAGGTCCGGTTTGTGACAAGTTATAGCAATATAATAGATGTAATGGGACTGACGAAAGGTGAACCGGTATCGGGTGTGAATCAAGATGTCGTATGGAATGAAGAATCATTGCCGAAGGCGTTAGTTGAATATATAAAAGCACACTACAAAGATGATCCGAAAGGTGCTGTAGAAAATTACTTCACAAAGATTTATTATTCTATTTATGACTCTGAAAATACGAATGAGCCTCTCAAAATAGATTATAACGGTGATGGAGAACCTGAGTATTGTCGTGTCTCTTATCTTTCCACACGTAAGGAAGACATGGGATGGGTTGATTATTCATCTTTTGGTTCTGAACAAAAAGACAATACGGATAAAATCTATTCTATGTCTCTGGAAATCGGTCAATATTTTAAGAGTAAGAAGTATATAGCTAGAATTTCAACACAACCGATAGGTAATGGAGCAGGGGAGATATCGCCTGTATGTGATGCTTGTGCTTTGATTGGAGATCCGTTTGAGATATCAGTTGCGGAAGATCGCTTTAAAATATATGGTTCGGATGATACGCAAACTGAAATATCGGAAGAAGATGTAGAACAAGAAAATACGTATCGTATTGTCGGTAATTTTCAATATTTCAAAGACGATAAATGGAATATATTGGAAAATGCCAACTTCGACTGGTTTATTGGAACTCTTGAAGAAGCTAAAAAATTAACAGTAGAGGTAGAGGGAAAATCTTATTCGATATGGGGAGCCTTAAATGAGATTTCAACTAATGCAAACAATAATAGAGATCTTTTGAAAGATGCTTTACAAAAAGAATATGGTTTCTATAGTAAAAGTAATCCTACCGGTTTGTTTGTCTTAGAAGTTCCTTCATTTGATTATGAGATGGTTGGAGGATACCAATCTGTAGTTGGTCTGGCACGAGCTAAACAAAAAGATCCCACAACCGGTGAGGAAATTGAAAGTGATTTGTATTGCACGGAGCCTGTAGTGATCAAATTAGGTGGAACACCTCCGACAATTACGCCGGGTGATCCGGATGTACCAGAACTCGATCCGGAAGATCCTGATGATCCCGATAACCCTCAACCGGATAAAGATCCGGAGACCGGTTCGTATGTTCGTTCGGTTCGTGTTGGCTTGGTTCAGATTCAGGAGATGGTGAAGAATAATGGAACGTTGCGTATTCCTATTCATTTCCGGAATTCGGGAAAGGCAAATAGAATATTCTCTAAGAATAAAAATAATGCGGATATAAAAGTAGTCCTGACTGCTGATAAGGAGTTTGTAAACAATCAAGATCTTGTAATTGCGACATTGGATAAGCTTGTAGATAAAAATACTACTGCTAATTGGAAGGAGAATTATTTCGAGATTAGATTTACAGACAAGGCTATCGGTAATTTCCGTGAAGGCTTCTGGTATATGGTTGATATACCATACGCTGTAGTTTATAAGGATAATGTAGACAAAATAGCTTACGAAAATTCTTTTAAACTTACCCTCAAAATCGTACCGGAATACGTGACTTGGGTAGGTAGTGAAAAGACAAAGCACAACTGGAATAATGACGACCAGAATCATTGGAGACGTTCTACAAATGCAGAACTTTATATATTAGGTGATAAAGTAGCAGCCGAGGCTAATGGCACACATCCCGAAGCTTACACTCCGATGCGTTTCACGAAAGTGACAATTCATGGCAAAGCTACAGTAGAAGAAAAAGATGGTTCTTATTCTTATGGCGATAAGGGGGCTGCTTATGCCGCTTATCCTCATCTATACAAGCTGGAGAAGAATACCGGTGACCAGGAAAAAGATCCTGAAAACGTCTTGTTGAATATGAAGCCTGGTATAAATGTATCGGATGAAATCGGTGCCGCCACTAAAAACATCGAATATGACTTGTTGGCCGATCCGGCTTTTGAAGTGGAACTAAACCGAAAACCGGTTAATACCCTATCCGAACATTCTTTCGCCTGTGTCCGCTTCTACGGCAACGCTTGCGACGAAATCTATATTAAACCCGAATCGGAAATCCTGCATACGGAATACCTGACCTACAACAAAGCTCATGTAGACTACGAAATGGATCCGAACCGTTGGTATATGCTTGCTTCACCTTTGAAAGGGGTTGTTTCGGGAGATATGTATTTGCCGGCAGGAAAGAACAATATCGGTGAATATGCACGGCAAGAAACTCCGGCGTTTGGAGAGATTTATTATAACAATACGGATTATACTCGTTGGAATCCTGCTGTCTATATGCGCGGTTGGAATAATTCTTCTGTAACAGTTGTTTATCCTAAAGATAAACCGGTTGAATATGCAGTTTTGGGCAATTGGTCGAATCTGTATAACGATGTGAATGTCTCGTTTGCTCCAGGGCACGGTTTCTCTATTGGGACAAAAGTTTCGACTGATTTCCTGAATAGACAGGAAAAAGTGTTATTCCGTTTGCCGAAAGAAGATTCAAAGTATTATTATTATAGTAATGATGGTAATATTAAAGACTACTATATAGATATCTCTAAAAATCGGACAGGGAAGGGTCGTTTCTATTTTAGTCCGGATGAGAAAGAATCTTTGACTGTTCAAACAACAGGTATGTTCGGAAATCCATTTATGTCACATTTGGATATGTCAAAATTCATAGCAGAGAACGGATCGGGTAGTACATATTATATTTTAAATGGCAATACTACGATAACTAATATTGCAGGTGTCGAGTATAACTTATCTACGGATAGCGATTACGATCCAAACTATGTAGCTCCTCTTCAATCATTTATTAAAAATGATTTGAAAAATGCTGTATTTACTACAGCTATGATAGCAAAAGCTCCTGCTACACCAGGAAAGAAAGTCGGCTTGCGTTCTGCTACTGCTGCGGCATCAGAAAAGACATTGCCTCAATTGCATATCACTGCCAGCCGTGGTGGTGTACATAACACAGCGCTTGTGGCAGGTCTTGTTACAGCATCAGACAGCTATATAGAAGGTGAAGATGCAGCCTTGCTGATCAATGAGGAAGTCGCCGCTCCGCAAGTGTATACGCTTGCCGGTAATCAGATGACGGCTATCAACGTGACGCCGGAACTGAAAGATATTCCGGTCGGTATCTATGGTAAAGATGCTTCTCCGGTAGAGCTGAGTTTCAAGTTGTCGGGAGATATGCAGAATGTCACATTAGTAGACAAGCAGAGTGGCAAGGTCTATCCGGTGACTGACGGTTTGACCCTGACTGTCTCCGGCAATACTTCCGGACGCTATTTCCTGAATGGCTCGATCGCTACGTCGAACGAGGTGATCGCTCGCAACGAGATCGTATGTTATGCCAATGGAAACGGTCAGATTGTGGTCTCATCGGTTGATCCGCTTACCCGGATCTCCGTCTATAGCGTCTCCGGACAACGTTTGCGCTATTTGGATAATCTGAATATGCAGACGGTCTATGTCAAAGACTTGGCTCCCGGAATTTATATCGTCAAAGCCGAAAGTGTAACACAGGTATGTTCGGAAAAAATGGAGGTTAAGTAATTGTGGATACAATATAAATCTTCATAGATATTTGTAACTGAATGGCGGTCATATTATTAATGGCCGCCATTTTTTTATTCAAAAAGGCATTCCCTTTATTGTATCTTGTATCGACTAGTTGGCTTTCTGAATAATTTCAGCTACATTTGCGTGCGTAAAAGCTCGAATAATGAAGGGAATCCTCCATATACTATATTTCATATGCCTTGTTTGGATACTGGCCGCCTGTAGTACGACGAAATATGTCGGTGACGGTGAATATCTGCTGGATAAAGTAGAGATTGTCTCCGATAATAAATCATATAAAACAAATGAGCTGAAGCCATATCTCAGACAGCAACCGAACTTTAAAGTGTTCGGGTTGATGAAATGGCAGCTTTTTGTTTATGACTGGTCGGGCCGGAATGAAAAACGTTGGCTCAGCAAGCAGCTTCGCCGGATCGGGGAGCCGCCTGTCATTCTGGATACTACATTGGTGGAGCAATCGACGGATGAGTTGAGGCGGTTCTTTATCAATAAAGGATACGTGAATGCGGAGGTCTCGGCCGAGATAGATACTTCGCGGCAGAAGAAGGCGGTTGTCATTTATAAGATTAATTCGAATGAGCCTTACCGGATACATAATTATACGATGGAACTGGATGATTCGAAGATTGACAGTATTGCCCATTTGAAAGCTCCTAAGCGTTCGGCTGCCTCTTCGGCTTTTCGGGTATATCCGGAAGACTATACCTCTTTGGTGAAAGACAGTTCCCTGTTTGACAGGGATATACTGGATAAGGAGCGGCAACGCATCACGACATTGCTCCGTAGAAGAGGATATTATGCATTTAACCGTGATTACCTGGCTTATCTGGCAGATAGTTCCTACAATAGGAATATTGTGGATTTGGATATGGTTCTTAAACCTTACCGTAAATTAAAGCCGGACGGTTCTGTTGTCGATACTCTGCATCGCCAATATTACATCAAAGATGTAACGATTGTGACAGATTATGATCCGCTGAATCAGACGCAGAGTGACTTGTCGTTTGCTTCTGCCGATACGGTGAAAGCAGGAGATTTACAGATTCTCTACGGAGAGAATGGTAGAACTATCCGCCCAAATGTTTTACGTAGAAGTACTTATATAACTCCCGGCAGGTTATTTAACGAACGGGCTGTTGAACAAACTTACTCTTCGTTTGCCGCTCTCCGCGCATTGAGGAATGTAAATATACGTTTTACGGAAGTGGAAGAACGCGACACGATGATGTTGAATTGTACCATCCTGACTTCTCCGGCAAAGCTACAAGGTTTTGGTGTTGACCTGGAAGGAACGAACTCGGCTGGTGATTTCGGTTTTGCTTCCAGTGTGAGTTACCAACACAGGAATCTGTTCAGAGGCTCGGAGATTTTATCAACGAAAGTGCGTGGAGCCTATGAGGCTTTATCCAAGAGTTCGGCGGGCGGCAGTTATTGGGAAGTTGGAGCGGAAGCGTCTGTTTTGTTTCCCCGTTTTCTGTTTCCCTTTGTCAATGAAAGTTTCAAACGAAGGGTGCGTGCTTCTACGGAGTTGAAGGTCAGTTACGGTATTCAGACACGTCCGGAGTACAGACGTGCGATCCTTTCCGGCGGATGGAGTTATATCTGGCAGGAACGCTCGAATACACAAGCACGGCATGTATTTAAATTGCTGGATATCGATTATGTGCATTTGCCGAAGATCGATCATGATTTTGAAGAGAGTTTGCCAAACTCTACCCGGATATATAATTTTACGGACCAGTTTGTCGTTGGTTCCGGTTATACCTATTCATTTACGAATTATAATCCTCAGAACCGTTTGAGGAATACACATTCTTTGCGTGTATCCTTTGAGATGGCCGGAAATCTGTTGTATGCGTTTTCCAAGATAACGAATGCAAAGAAAGATAAAGACGGATTGTATAATCTGTTTGGAATTAACTACTCACAGTTTGTAAAGGGGGATGTTGATTTCAGTAAAAGTTATGTATTGGATAGCCGTAATAAGATCGCATTTCATGTGGGAGTAGGTGTCGGTTATCCTTATGGAAATGCGAAGATGCTGCCTTTTGAGCGGCGTTATTTTTCCGGTGGGGCGAACAGCGTCCGCGGATGGTCTGTCCGGTCATTGGGACCGGGAGGAATGCTGGCAGACTCTGTTACATCGTTTGCCGACCAGGTCGGGGATATCCGTTTGGACTTGAATCTGGAATACCGGACCAAGATGTTCTGGAAATTTGAACTGGCGGCTTATGTCGATGCAGGAAATGTCTGGATGATGAAGCCGGATAAGGATCATAAAGATGGAAACTTCGATTTCTCCCGTTTCTATAAAGAAATAGCCGTATCTTATGGTTTGGGATTGCGTCTGGATTTCGATTTCTTCCTGATTCGTTTCGATACAGGTATGAAAGCCTATAATCCACAGGTACGTGGAAAAGATCGGTGGGCTATTCTGAATCCCAATTTAAAGAATAATTTTGCCTGGCATTTTGCAGTAGGATATCCCTTCTGATGAAAAAAAAGACTTTCCTGTTTGCAAATATAAATATTAATGCTACCTTTGCACCGCAAATAAGGATGGTCAGGTAGCTCAGCTGGATAGAGCAACAGCCTTCTAAGCTGTGGGTCCTGGGTTCGAATCCCAGCCCGATCACATAAAAACAGGCGGTTATCAGTGATTGATGACCGCCTGTTTTGGTGTTAATGGTACGATTTCCCGTTCTCATCGAGGCTGAATACAGATGACATGGTTTGTATTCCTTCCCGGTTCTCTACTGTACAAAGAATATTTTTCTCCCTGTCTACCAGAAACAGATGGTTCCGTTGTTCTGGGTTGACATGTCCTACCCAGTTGGTAAACAACAGACGCCCGTCCAGGAAATATTGCATGCCTCCCAGAAACTTCAACGGTTTACCGGGAATATCCTTGTTGGATATTTCCCAAACGGTTTTACCTTGTTTGTCTAGCTCCACGATGCGGGGGTTTTGTGTCTTATCAGCAACAGCGACCAATGTGTGTCCATCCGGCAGCCGGATTACGGAATGAGGGCCACCGGGTATCTGTACCTGCCAGACAACTTTACCTGCCTGGTCATATTCTTTAACACATTCATCGCCGTAATGAGCGACCAGATAATGTCCGTTATCCAGTTTCCGGGCATTGCGCATAAAAGCAAATGTCCCGTCTGAAACGCCTTCCGGTAAAATGCATATATCACTGACGATATTCCCATCGGGAGATACTTCCAGCAGACGTCCGGCATTACATTCTCCGATAAACGTATTTCCGTTCTTCAACCGCTGGCAGGCAAAGATCGGACTTTCGGAAGTATAATGAAAAATGGTATCGTTCTGACGGGTGATTTCCAGTACCCCTTTGCCGGTTGAAAATAACAGGTTGCCGTTGGGTAATACCCAGATGTCATTCGATTCCGGAGCTTTATGCTGCCAGACGATCCGGTTGTTTTCCATAATGAACACTATCCCTTGCGAATAGTCTGCTCCAACAAAATTCCCGCACTGGGCCACGGTTGCCAGGCAACAGATACAAGAAAGAATGAGTGTATAAATAATGGTTCTCATGATCTTTTATTGATTATAAAGATAATACGTATTCTGCCAGGTCATTCAGTTCGTTTTCAGATAATACTTCTGCCGGAGCATGTATTTTCAGCATTTCCTGCATTGTGTAAGCACGTCCGTCGTATAAATAGGGGGCTGTTCTCCATACTTCGTTCAGGGCGGGAACATCCATTTTGACATGCTCGTCCGGTCCGTTGGTCCAGCTCACTTTATATTGTTTCATATCTGTGTAGTAAGTTCCGGAATGGCAGGAAGAACAATCTTTCTCAAAATGAGCTTTGCCTCTCTTTGCCGCTTCCGACAGGTTGCCGTTCACCAGTCGGGGACTGGGAACCGGGGATAACGATTTCAGATAGGCATCGATAGCCGGAGCTACTTCTTCGGTTGAAGCTGAGAATAAAATATATTTGATTCCCGAAACAACTGCGGTCTCTGCATCTTTACGGATTCCGGTGACCATACAGGGCGGTGTCTGATGGGAGAGGACTAACGTCTTGGTGTTCTTAGGATTCCCCATTCCATCATTCAGCAAGTCCCAGTTCAGTCCGTCCATCCGGGCATCATTCGGATGACAACTGGCGCAACTCTGCCATCCCTGGAAACCGATCGATGCGTCATGGAAATACATGTCGCCTTTGCCTGTTTGAGTGGAAGCGAGAGGAGTACCCAATGAAGAAGAAGTCATCTCTTTTCCACTCTGATTGAAGGCTACAAGTTCACCGGTGTAGTAATTTGCCGTATATACTTTATCCGAAGTGACGTGTAAGGCCCGGGGACCTTTCCCCTGTGTTTTGTAAAAATCGCGGATACCGTATAAGAAGCCGGCGTCATCCCGGATATGTGCATAATCTTTTGTCGAGGGAGTTGCTTTTCCCCCTTCTTTTACCTGTGCCAGACGGTTATGCAGCATCGCTCTGTCTATACAGGCCAGTTCGTGGGTACCGGAAATTGCCACCCATATTTTGCTGTCGTCCGGTGAAACAACGACATTCCAGGGATTTGAGGCTCCTTTCTGGGGAGTATCCAGCAGAACAGTGTTTTCCACTTCCTGTGAATGCAGGTTGATGATAGATAAAACGTTGGTACTCATCCATCCCCGGTCCACCTGATTGGTCGGGAGTTGGTAGCGTGCCAGCAAATGGACGGCATATGCATAGTCGCCTTTACTGTCTGTAGCCAGGGTTTTTACATCAGTCGAACCGTTCGGGAGTTGTAATCGTTTCACTACCTTTTTGTGGTTCACATCCACAATATCCAACTGACAGGCAACCGGATAAGCAAGCGACGACATTTCCGGCAGGTTATTGGCTACCAGCAGCATGCTGTCGTTTGCAAATGAGACGAGGTCTACCGGTTCACGTCCAACGGGAATTCGGTTCAGTACTTCTTTTGTTTTCGGAGAGACTTCCCAAAGTTCATTATTGAAACGTTGCGTAGTCCACAAGGATGCGGTTTGTTTATTGAATAACAGGGCGGAGGGCGTATGTCCCAATCGGGTATCCGATATGACGGACAAATCTTTTCCGTTCAATTCGCACAGAGAGCCGTCTACACCGTCACACACTACCCAGATATGCTGGTCAGGTGTTTCCGCCAGATCGTTTGCTGGGGCGGGCAGTACCGCTTTTGTCCCGGTTTTATTGAAATTGGCGTCGATGAGGTATATTTCTTTTTTATCCCGGTTTGTCACCAGGAGTCCGCCTTGCTTTCCGGCACTCCATATATGGTCCGGAGCAAAAATATCATCTCCGCTGCATCCGGTCAGGATGGTCAGGGAGAGACAGGCTATGTAGGTCCAGTTTATTTTCATGATCATTACTTCTTAGCTTTTAATGATTGAAGATACTGGCGGATATTTTCTTTTTCCGCAGCACGGGATGTCTCCCGTTTCTTCTCATAATAAGTATAATACTCTTTTTCTTCCTGTGTCCAGTTATTCGCTTCCCGGTAATCGCCGATGAACGGTACACACAGGTCGATCCATAAAGCGATCGTTTCTATTTCCTCCTTGCTCAGTTTGCAGCCGCCATGCCCGTTTTCAAGTCGCTTGATCAGATTACTTGTATTGGAACCTGCAAAATAAGGGGCAAGTAAAGTCGGCTCGGATAAATTGCTGATCCAGTTCACTTCCGGATGATGGGCGTCTCCCTGCCAGGAGTCGTTATCTCTGGTCATTTGACGGGCATGAGTCAGGTTCAGGTAAGAGTCTGAGAATTTACGCTTCGTCTGCTGGTCTACTACTTTTAATTCGCCTTTCAGGCTTAGCTTGCTTTTTACCCCGTCGTGGCAGGAAATGCAATGAGCGTCCCAGATGGGCTGCACTTCTTTGATATAACTGAAACAACGGTCGCCGATACCTTCCGGCTCGATCTTTTGGATACCGGTGTTCATCGCCATAGATACCGGATGCGAGGCTATCGGAACGGTGTTTTTATGTTCATGACAGCCCACGCAACTCTGCGTTTCTCCCGGTTGCAGTGTCGACCAGCTGCGCATGGTTTGCACAACCCGGTTGTTTTCGTCTAATGCCTGAAAATAAAGCGGAGTACGGCAAGGAACTTTAAAGAAAGCCGAACCGTCGGGATTAACATCGACAGTTCCCAATATCCGTTTTACATCCCAGCTGGCGTTGCCGACACCTACCGGAGAGAAAGCATGTCCGGCACCACCCGCATCAAAACCGAAAGCAGCACCGATACTGGCTACCCGGTAGATGGGTTCTACAATTCTCAGTTTTTTGATCGTTCCGGGCTGAACACCTTTCAAGCCGTTGCCTTCATAGATATTTTGCATATAGTAGACACCTTCCTCTTTTGTGTAATCCACATTGTCTACGCGCTGGAAAGGACGTTCACGTTCGGACAACAAGACCGGTTGGTTGCAAGATATGCTGGCGTCTGAAACCAGCAGTTCCCGTTCACCGGACGGTGTCATCCAGTAAATACCGAATTCCATCGGATGACCTACATGGTAACCTAATGGGGTATAGGATATTAAAAACTCCTTTTCATTCAATGGGTAAGGATGCTGGAACTGGTCGGCGAACTGCCCGTAGGCGTCGATTTTTACGGCTTCCGGTTTCCGGAGCGGGGCAACCAGCATGACGCCTTCATTCTCGTCACGTCCGGCTTCCGGGTCGATGATACATAGTTTGCCATGCTGGGGAGTGTGATGTCCCAGGATTGTCGCCATCACTTTCCGGGTTCCGGGGATTTGCCGGGTGTGGGTGAGTGTGGTTGGGAAAAAACTGTTCCCGCCATAGTATTCCGCTTGTCCGGTACCGTCCGGATTCATCTGGCAAAGCGGTTGCATGAATACCTGGCCACGGTCATTGTATTCCCAGCGGGTATAGACAACCCGTCCGTCATCGAGCAGTGTCGGGTTTGATGTATGTACCTGGTCGAAACCAACCTGGCGCATATAACGTCCTTCACGGTCGCAGAGATAGAGGTTGCTGACTTCGACAGTCCAGCAATCCACTGCACTTCCGTTGCGGGTCGAATTGAACAGAATGTTTTCGTCGGGCAGATAGATCGGCTCTATGTCGGCAAATCCCAGACCTGAAGTGATTTGTTTCAGTTTCCGCGACGGCATCTCCATTTCATAGAGATGAAAATCATCCTCCTTTTGTGATTTCTTCCAGGCAAAGAGAATATGTTTACCGTCGAAATGAACATCCGGATCCCGGAAGACACCGGCTGTATCTTTTAATAAAGTTTCTTCCTTTGCCCAGATCCCGTCCATTTTGAAATAAGCCAGCTCGCCACCAGCAAAGAAGTTGCATTCTGCGCGGGCATCCGACAGACCTTCCGTATAAGCGAAAAAGGAAGGGCGAAGTGTGCGGAATTTGGTAAACACGACTTCGGGAGTGTTTTTTATAAAGGATGCCAGCCGCTGTTCCCTTCTTGCTTTACAGGCATCCAGATAGGCGGATAAAGCCTGTGTTATGCTTTCCGGCGTGTTGGTTACTTTGGTTTCCTGCTGTAATTTTTGCAAACGCTCTGAAATTTGTTCGGGCAATGTTATGTCAAACCATTTTACATCGCTTCCATCCTGTAGCCACCAGTCGTAGTAAACCGGATAGTGGTGATAGAAATGCAGATGTGCCTCCCGGATCAGGGTGGCAGTACTGTCTTTTGAAACAAGACCTTCGGTTGCCTTTATTTTATTAAACCGGTCTTGTATGTCTGTTATAAATTCCTGTTTGTCGGCGGGATAGTGGTCCTTATATACTTTTTCCTTGTTCTGGCAAGCTGCCAGAATGAGGAGCATAAGTCCTAATCCTATTTTGTGTAAGTTATTCATATATATTACTCCCTTCTTTGTTATTATTGGTTTGCCGGAATTGGCAAACGGAAGTCATTTTTCCCCACTTATTTTTTCTTTGTGGGGAAAAAGTCCCACTAGTGTGGGGAATAATCCCCTTTGCAATGGGGAATTATCCCCATACTAGTGGGGATTTTTACTTAATAGCACTTTTATAAGCCTCCACAATAGTAACTCCACTGGATGTGCCGATGCGGGTTGCTCCTGCCTTGATCATGGCTAAAGCAGTATCGAGGTCGCGGATACCGCCAGCCGCTTTTACTCCGATTTCCGGACCAACAACACGGCGCATCAGGGCTACATCTTCTACAGTCGCACCGGCTGTTCCAAAACCAGTCGAGGTCTTAACAAAGTCAACTCCAGCCTCTTTGGCTATCCGGCAGACTGTTTCCTTTTCGGCATCCGACAGATAGCAGGTTTCCAGAATCACTTTGCAGATAACGCCTGCCGGTCTACAGATAGCAACCATCTCTTCGATTTCTTTCTTTACAATATCCAGGCGGCCTTTTTGTAACGCGCGTACATTTATTACTGTATCTATTTCCGTCGCGCCTTTAGCGATGGCGTCGCGTGTTTCGAAAGCCTTGCATTCGGTCGTGGTCTGTCCTAACGGAAAGCCGATGGCTGCACCGACACGGACGGGCGAACCTTCCAGCAGTTTGACGCAGGTTTCTACTTCCGCCGGATTGATGGCAACCATGGCGAATTCGTATTTGCGTGCTTCGGCACATAGTTTCTCAATGTTTTCTGCTGTGCCGAAAGGTTTCAGGAAAGTATGGTCGATCATTCCTGCCAATTGTTTTACTGATAAGTTCGCTATTATTTCGTTCATGATAAATGATGTTTAGAATGTTAAAACTGTTTTTATAACTTCGTTACGTTTTACGGCTTCCAGGGCCTCGTTGATTTGTTCTATTTTAAAGCGGTGGGAGATGAAGTCGGATGCGGACAGCCGGCCTTCGCGTATCCATTCGGTCAGCGCTATCATTGCCCGTTTCTCTTCCGAACGGGTCGGCCAGCGGTGGATGAACAGGTTGAAATTGTAAGGAGCCTGGTCCAGGTCGATCGTCGGATTCTTTGTCATTACGCCATATACACAAATATCTCCGGCCATTTTTATAAGGGGTAGGGCCGAATGAACGATGGAAGGCAGGCCGACAGCGTCGATGACCGTATCGTATGAACGATTTGCGGCAGCGATAAATTCGGGTGTCGCAATCTCAGCCGGCGTATAGCCATTATCAGCACCCATTTGTCTGGCTAGTTCCAGTTTGGCAGGTAGCATGTCGACAATATCCACTTGTCCGAGACCGAATAGTTTGCCGAGTTTCACAAAACTCAATCCGACAGGACCGGCACCGAATACCATCACTTTCTTTCCCGGTTCCAGGCGGAAGTCTTTGAATGCACCCACTATTTCACGCCAGGTACAGGCAATGACTGCTTCTTCCGGCTGTATATCGGCCGGTATTGCATTCTGTATTTCGAAGCTGTCCCAGCAGCCTTGTTCCTGAGTGGCAAGGCCTTCTTCCTGCAAAACTTCGAAATCGTTTACTACGACATATTCACAGAAACCGCCCCAGGCACTGTTCAGCCCCGGTGTCGTAAAGGAGGCATTCAATCCGCCGATTACCCTGTCGCCTACCTTGAAATTTCGAACTTTACTTCCGACTTCTATTACAATGCCGACATTTTCATGGCCTAAAGCCATCGGGAACTGATCTGCCCCCGGAAAATGTCCGGCTATCAGTTTGCTGTCGGTGGCATTGCACAAAGCGACCATTTCTGTTTTTACGAGGGCCTGGTACGGAGTGATAACAGGCATATCTATTTCCCGGATTTCTACTACGCCGGGAGCTGTTGCGATTACGCTTTTCATTTTTCCTTTCATATTCATTCTTATAGATTTAAATCCGACAGGTCTGTATAAACATCTTTCAAATGCTCGTACGTCCGGTCGAAAACAGCTATTAATTCTTTGTATTTCTCTACATTGGCGGGGATAGGGCTGATCTTTTTGTCGATATGGATAAACCGGTCGGTTACACTGAAATCTTTGAATAAGCCGGCTCCGATTCCTGCCAGGATGGCGGCGCCCATGGAGGTCGCTTCTTCCAGATAGTTCGGGATTTTTATTTCAGTCTGATAAATATCGGCCATCATCTGCTGCCAGATCGGATTTTTAGCACAGCCTCCTATTACCGTCATATTTTCTACGGGGACGTGGTTGCGGAATATATTGACGATAAGTCCCAGGTTCAGGGTGATGCCTTCCATGACGGAACGAAGCATATCGCCATGCGTGTGTCCTACCGTCAGTCCGATAAAAGCGCCTTTGGCATTTACGTTCCAGCGGGGAGAACGTTCGCCCATCAGGTAAGGCAGGAACAATAGTTTGTTGGAGCCTACCGGAGATTTCCGTATCTGTTCGTCAATCAGTTCGTACACATTCCCTTTCCTGATTCTGGCTTCTTCCTGTTCAAACAGGCAGAGTTGCTGCACCATCCAGTTATAGGAAGCGCCTGCCGTCTGCATAGTTCCCGACGGATGCAGCATGCCCGGTACGACATGCGCCCAGTTCATGGTACGGCGTTGTTCGTCTACAACCGGCTTTTCTACTGTCAGGGCAACCCATGAGGAGGAGCCCAGATAATTGTAGGATGTTCCCGGGGCTACACAACCTACGCCGACTCCGGCACAACTGCCGTCGCCTCCTCCGCAGATAACCGGTGTACCTTTACGGAGTCCGGTGGCTTTGGCTGCTTCCTCCGTTACTTCTCCTATAACATCAATAGAAGAACGGACTTCCGGGAAGAGGGAGATATCCAGTCCTGCTGCTTCTATGATCTCTTCGCTCCATGACCATCTGTTCAGGTCGTAGGCGTTTGTTCCGGAAGCATCTGACGGGTCGGTGGCGATCGTACCGCAAAGGCGGAAATTGATGTAGTCTTTTGCATTAAGCATTTTGTACGTTTTTGCAAAAACTTCCGGCATATGTTTTCGTATCCACATTAATTTTTCTATTGAATAGGAAGCACTGATACGGTGTCCTGTTATTTCATAGAAATGAAGCGGGTCCATTTTTTCATACAGGAAAGCTTCTTCCTCCTGTGAACGCTGGTCGCAGTACAGCAGGTGTGGAGAAAGCGGATTCCCTTTTTTATCGATACATAAGCATCCCATCATCTGGCCGCTCAGGGCAACTCCGGCGATCTCTTCGGGTGATACGAGTTGAAGTAATGCATTTGTTGTTTCTGTTATGGCTTTCCACCAGTCGGACGGATCCTGTTCCGCGCGGTTACCGGCGGCATAAACAGTCTGGTAGGAGGCGACACGGGATGCAACCAGCATGCCTTCTTCATTGAATAAAGTGGCTTTGTTGCCACTTGTTCCTAAATCGTGTGCAATGACGTATTTTGCCATGGTCTTTGAATTTTATTTATAATGCAGCATTCGTATATCCGGTCAGTCCGACCAGGATGCCTCCTGCTATCCCCCCGGCAATAATGACGGCCCAACGTGGAAATGCCTCTTTCAATAATCCCAAACGTGTCCCTCTGGGAGCACAGAGTGTATCACATACGACAAATCCCATAGCGATGGCCCAGCCCATATCCACCCAGGGAGCACTTCCGCGGGCTCCCTGATGGATGAGGCTGAATTGCATGGGTAATCCGTTTACATCGGTAGCTAAACCGGTGGAGAAACCGAAACCGGGCAATTTGTGATTCACCAGCCAGAATGTTCCTATAATTAAGGCGGCCGCAATAAATCCTCCTTTTGCTCCAAAATCTTTCACCAGTTTGGGCCAGCAGAATATAACTGTAAAAGTGACGGCGAAAGAACCGAATATACTGGTTATGATACCGGCATTGTACATGCCGAACAATTCATTGTAAGTTTGTAACCATTCGCTCATACTGCATCCTCCTCTTTTGACAGGCGATTACCGCATGAACGCATTATCCAGATGGTTATTCCGGCTAAAGCACCTCCGATCAGACAACAAAGCAAAGTGGGGGCAGCCAGGAAAAACTGAGTGAAATCACCCTGGAAACGGACGATTCCCCAGGCTATGCCGGCAGAGCCGATACACCATCCCTGGTCCAGCCATATTTTTCCTTCCGGATTTAATATGGCTCCGTTATAATGGTTCATGTACCACATGATCCCGATAATAAGGGTAGCAGCCAGCCATCCTCCCATTAAACCGTATGTTTTCCAAAGTTCCGGCCAGATGCCGAAAGCAAATCCTCCGCATATTGCCGAACCGGCAAATGTAGATAAGTAGTGTTTCATGATATTTAGGTTTATGATCTGTTAGTTCAATTGTAATTTAGCTAGTGTAAAAGGCTTGTCGTGTTTGGTATTTACTTTGTCGGGACCTGTCACGATGTCGAAGCAGGATACAATCACCTGGCCGTTCCAGACGATCGGTTCTCCCGGCTGGTCCAGACCACCGTCGCTACCGTCGCAATCCGGACTTTGGGCGATACGCTGAATGCGGCCGTTCTTGTCTATACGGGCCACTGCATTTTCAGAAAAGTCGGCTACCCAGATATTTCCGTCGTCATCCATGCACATTCCGTCGGTGGTGCGTAGTTGTGACGGGTCTTGTGCCCATATCTCATTTCCGATAACGTTGCCTTTGGGATCCATGGTTATTCGGTGAATGGTGCCGTCTCCAAAATTTCCTACATATAAATTGTCTTTTTTATCGAATACGATTCCGTCCAGTCCGTACTGAACTGCTTTGTTTTTCGTAATGACGGTTGTGAGCAGGTTCTTATCTGCTTTTGTATTGGTTACTTTTATATTCTTATCGTTCTTGTCGAAGCAATAGACTCCGCTTACCAGTAGTCCGGACGGATCCTGGATGGAGGAGAGGGAGCTTTGTGTTACATATAATTTCCCATTTCTGAAGCGGATGCCGTTGGGGTGTTCCATACCGGTGGCTACTTCGATAACTTCTTTCAGTTCGTAGCCATCTAATTTTAAGCATAAGATTCGGCCTTTGTTCCTGGCCTTTTCAGCTCCGCTCCATCCCTGGTTGTCACAAATAAATAAGTTTCCTTCATCATCGAAGGTGATTCCCATGGGAGCAGCCCAACCTGTTTCTTCTAATATGGGTACATTCATCCATTTGCTGATTTTCCCGTCTTTAGTAATCCGCATCAGGCAGGCTGGTTTCGACAAATCGGCAAAGTTCGGACAAGCTAGGATCAGGTCGCCATTTGGGGCAATTGCCATTCCGTCGGGTGTCGGACAATCATCCGGCAATTCCATGAATAGTTCACTTTTTTGCATTGCCGGTGTACAAGCTCCCAGGAATGCAGATAATAAAACTGATATTAAAAACACGTTCTTCATGATATATAGATTTTTCATTGGCAAAGAAATATAATTCTGCCCTGAAAGAGTTTCATCTATCGGTCAAAAGCTTTCAATATTCGGTCAGTGAATGATTTGTGTTGTTGTAAGGTGTTGATATTTAGTAGCCTGATTGTATGAGGCTTTTATATGCCGGAATAAATCTAGATGAACTTTTTCAACGTGTATTTGAACTTATTCCTGAAATATTTCCGGATATTTCCGGATGAAATACGTCGGTGTACAACTCCAGGCATGGCAATAGCTATTGACCGGGAAAAAGTTGTATGGAGATAAAAACTCATTTTTAGGATCATAAACTTCCCAGAATGTATCAGCACCTTTGTGGATCATTCCTCCCCAGTATTCTGCTACTTCATTTCGGGCTTCTTGCGGCATTCCGCTTTTGATCAGGGCTTCAATGTAATAATGGAACAGGTAAGGGGCTCCCGGAGTGCAGACATTCTCTGTTGTTTTCAAGGCTTTTAAAGATCGTTGGGCTTCTTTTTGTGTAGGTATTTCTCCCAGTATCATCCATATCTGGGAAGCATAAGAAACCTGATCATTCAATTTGCCTGTGAATAAACCCGTTTTTGGATTGTAGAAATGCTTTCGGGCAGCTTTTTTCATCTTTTTGATGAGTCCCGGAAGTTGGGCGACCTCATTTTCTTTGTTCAGTAATTTTGCCAGTTCATAGGTCTCTTTGAAAGCAAAAACAGTAACGCCATGAAAAGCTACTTCTCTATGTAATCCGTCTTTCCAGTCGAAGAATATCCACCATTCACGGGATGCCCGTTCGTAATCCATTGTTCCGTCATCCTGCAGGTATTGGTAAGCTGATTCCAATTGTTTTTTTACAACGGGCCAAAGGTCCTCAGCCGTCTCTCTGTCTCCCGTTTCCTGCAAATAGTCTTTGAGGGTAACGCCAAACAGGAAAGAATAATCATATAAATGTTGTTTTGCCTGGGGCTTGGGCTCCCGGGTTTCAAAAACAGTTGCGTTTAGTTTTCCGTTATGCTCGCTTAGTCCGGCCAGCAGGTAGAGGCAGCGTTTGGTCAGATTGTATTGTTTGAAGGAATAGTTGTTAGCCAATGCTTCCAGATATAAGTCGCCCAACCACAGACGCTGATCCCTTTTGGGACCGTCTTCGTAAACGGTTTGCATACATTCTTTCAGGGTATTTAAACTAACCCGGTCTATGTCTTTAAATATCTGTGGCGTGGCAGCCGATAATTCTCCGGGCGTATTGACGGCAGAAGTAACAGCGTCGCATTTCATTCCGGAAATACAGAAGTCATATCCGGGAGGAGTCGCGATAAGTTCTATTTTTACATATCTGAAGGATACACGGCGTGGAATGGTGATCGTTGACGGCATTGTCATCATGGTGACTATTTCATCTTGTAACCACGCACGGCTGAGTCCTCCCTGATAAGGATCGAAAGGTGTTACCAGTTCAGAAGGAACTTCTCCGAATGTCAGTTTGAAGCGTGCCGGTGCGTCTGCCTCGGCTTTTAGTAACTCCGTGCTGAAACTGAAACTACCTGTTATGTGCTCTCCGAAATCGACAATGACGGCTTTTGTCTCCTTAAAAGAGTTATCGTAGAGTGTATTTATAGGTGCTGTTTGCTCTGCTTTGTATTGCTGGAAAGCATTTTCATCTTTTATTATATGTACTAAACCGACCGGCTTTTTTTCTGTAACGGTCAGTTGAGGAATGCTTTCTTTTGCTTTTTGTAACCAGGATGCCCGCTGGCTGGCATAAAAATCTTGTCCGTAGACTGTTATAAAACAACTGGCAAGTAAACAGTTTAATATAAGTGTTTTTAAGGTCGTTTTCATGTTTCTATAAAATATGAATAAGTGTTTTATCAAAAGTATTCTTTCTTATAAATAGTTGATAAAATTACTATTTACCGGGTGGATGTATGTTGTATTATTGATATTAAATGTTACAAAAATGACACAATGGTAAGGGTTGAATTATTTTATCTTTTTCGTGTTGGGAATTCCTTTTATGCAAGGATGCCGGTTTATTGACAGTGGAGAAAATAAAGATGACGGGCGACCAGAGTAACCTTTCCGGTGTGACCCATTCGATCCTGCACGGTTTTAATTATAGTCCGCTGGAAGTGCCGTTCCCCGGTTGGATCATGTACGGCGCATTTCTGAACGAACGGAATAGCTGGTGGCCTTATTTCAATTTATGGGCGACCTATAAAAGCCGGGTATCGACTGTCCTTCAGGAATCCGATTTCTTTGCTGATATTGCCGTGATGCATCCGCTGGCTGATATGTGGACGATACACGGACCACAGCGTGATCCGTTCCCCAGCCTGCATTATCCGTCTTATCAATATCATGTGTGGGAAGCAATTCATCAGAACGGAAATAGTTGTGACTACATAAGTGAGAATATCATTCAGCAAAGTAGTTTCAAGAAAGGCAATCTTGTTTTCAATAACAGGAAATATAATACATTGATGCTGCTGGAAGTTGAGTCGATGATGCCGACGACAGCAGAAACACTGGTTGAATTCGTTAAAGCCGGAGGTAAACTGATCTTTGTCGGTAAAGAACCATTTTATTACGAATTGTAATCCGGAGGATGAAATACGGATACAGGCAACATTTGAGGCGAATGGCAGAACACCTTGGTTATGGAATCCGGAAACAGGCGAACGGACACCTTATCCGGTCTCTTCCGGTTCCACTTTACAGATCGACCTGGGGCCGGCCGCATCCAAACTGATTGTTTTTGAGGAAACGAAAGGCGCGAAGATCTCCATTCCGGCTTTGCCGCTTCAGAGTTCGTCTCCGCTCGAACTGAACGGATGGACGGTCAGAATGGCGCATGTCAATGGCGAGTCGGCCAAACGTGAGCTGGATACGTTGGTGGATTTCTCTGCAAACCCGGAAACACAATCGTTTTCCGGCGACCTGTATTATGAAAAGACGGTCGATAATGCAGCCGGATTCAATTACCTGGATTTAGGGAAAGTATATGGCGTTTCGGAAGTAACCCTGAATGGGGAAAAACTGGGATGCAAATGGTATGGAAACCGTGTGTATCAACTGCCGGAACATTTAGCTAAGGCACCGGTCAAATCATTGCAGATAAAGATCACGACAACTGTCGGTAATTATCTGAAGGGTACGCCTGAAAACAAAATAGGGCAGGCATGGACCCATCATCAGAAATGGGCACCGACAGGTATGCTGGGCCCCGTTAAATTAATGTAACATCAGGAATAAACGGATAATGTCTTTTTTTGTCAACTGAAAAATGTTTCTCTTTTATTTTCTTGGCATTCTCTCATCCCTCATTGCAGCATTATAGGCAGACCAGGCTACGATCACTGCATTATGACGTATATCGTCTAACACCAGACGGTCGGAGATATTCTGTTCGCAGGGGACGGGACCGGCTTCTTCCAGTTTATGGAAATTCAGTCCCGGAACGCTGTAACTACCGGAATGTGCAAAATTATTTGTTCAGCGCCTTTATCAGGTCTGAGCCGGCGCGGAACTTGACGGAGGTACGCGGCTTGATCATCACCGGCTCTCCGGTCTGTGGATTCCGGGCGGGGCGTTCGGTCTGCTCCCAGGGCAGGAAGGTGCCGAATCCCTGGAATACGACCGTATCTCCCTCTTGCAGGGCTTCGGTGGTATTGTCAATGAAGGAGTTGAGTACCGCCTTTATCGCTGCTCTCGTCATGCCGGTGTCTGCGGCTATTTGTCCGATCAATTTACTTTTATTCATATACTACAGGTTTAAATCGTTTTTAGAACAAGTGTTCGGGATACTTGGCCGGAGACGTAGTTCTGCGGTAGAAGCAGGGTATAACTTTTCAGCATAATATCCTTTAAATCGGTATAAATACTCCGTTTTCAGGAGTATGGTTTACTTCTTTTTGTTCTCTGATATTAGTTAATATAAATTGTTCACTTTCTGTTCTTCGCCCTCAATCAGTGGATTAACTACCGTATTACCGGAAATACAGCGTATTCGATAATTTGTAGTAGGCCATTTTCTCTTATTTAATGGAGTTCGTTAAGAACTCAGGAAATTAGGGGGGCGCTATAGAAATAATGGAGTTATCCATAAACAGAAAGATTTAATTGTTGCAAATAAACCTGTAACAGCCAAGCCACTTGATTAAAAACTGCTTATTTCCGGCAAGATTTCTCCTTGTTTCCTCCCCTGCCAATTCCCTTGTGGTACTTTTACAGAACCCGGCTTTATCGCATTATCCTTGGTGGAAGAGGAGAAAAAGAAGAGAAAAGATGAATTTTATCGCATGTTTGATTGCTTATCCTCTGTATTTATTATCTTTGTCTCCATTAATAACAAAGTTCTTAACGAACTCTGTCCATTTTCCCTTCATAACTCCATTATCGGACATACTGTTCATTATCGGACACTATTCTTTTGTGTTATACTCAGAAAATCAATGATATATGTTTTTGGCATACCTTTTGCCTGTAGCATGGCAAAACATATATTACGATGAAAAAGATCTATATAGCCATTACTTATTTATTGCTGACATGCTTTGGTTTACAGGCCGAAGAACAAGATAATGTAGTCCGTCTGACTTTGAAAGATGCCATTACGCTGGCACAACACCAGTCTGTCGATGCGGCTGTGGCTCTGAACGAATTAAAGACGTCTTACTGGGAATACCGTACCCATGTCGCCGACCAATTGCCGGAGGTTAATTTTAAAGGAACGCTCCCCAGTTACAGCAAGCAATATTCACGTTACCAACAATCGGACGGAACCTATGCTTTTGTGCAGGACAATAACCTGTCGATGGACGGAGCGATCTCTATCGACCAGAATATCGCTCTGACAGGCGGTAAGATCTCATTGAACTCTTCTCTTAATTTCTCCCGCCAGTTGGGGCATGGTGCCTTCAATGAATATATGAGTGTCCCGGTCGGTCTGACCCTGACGCAACCTATCTTCGGCGTGAACGACCAGAAATGGAACCGCCGGATCGAACCTGTTCGTTACCAGGAAGCAAAAGCCGCTTATATTGAAAGCGTAGAGGGGGTAACCATCTCGACAATCGCTTACTTCTTCAATCTTCTGTTGGCGAAAGAAAACCTGGCAACGTCTGTGCAGAATCTGGATAACGCAAATAAACTGTATGATATCGCTATCGCGAAACGCAAGATCGGTCATATCTCTGAAAGTGAACTGATGCAATTGAAATTATCTGCTTTACAGGCGAAAGGTAAGTTGACGGAAGCGCAGTCGAACCTGAACGCCAAAATGTTCCAGCTGCGTTCTTTCTTGGGATTGAGCGAGGAAGATGTGATAGAACCGGTCATCCCCGAATCTGTCCCCGACATGCGGCTGGTCTATCAAGAAGTATTGGAGAAAGCCCAGGAAAACAACTCGTTTGCCAAACGCATACTACGCGAACAACTCGAAGCCGATTATGCAGTAGCGACGGCCAAAGGGAAACGCCGCGATATCAACCTGTTTGCTTCCGTGGGATATACAGGGAAAGACCGTGATTTCAGTGGCGCTTACAATCCGCTGAAAGATAACCAGGTGGTGGAAGTCGGTTTCAGCATCCCTTTGCTGGACTGGGGAAAACGGAAGGGAAAGGTTAAGGTTGCCGAATCCAACCGCGAAGTGGTTCTCTCCAAAAACCGTCAGGACCAGATGACATTCAACCAGAATATCTTCTTGCTGGTGGAGAACTTCAACAACCAGGCTGCCCAGTTGGAAATTGCGGAAGAAGCCGATGAGATCGCCCAGAAACGCTACCAGACATCTATCGAAACATTTATGATCGGCAAGATCAATATTCTCGACCTGAATGATGCCCAGCAATCGAAAGATGATGCCAAACAGAAGCACATACAGGAATTATACGGTTTCTGGAGTTATTTCTATAATGTCCGCAGCGTGACGCTTTACGATTTTCTGAACGACCGTAATCTGGATGCCGATTTTGAGGAAATTGTCAGAAAGTAGGTAACTTATTCGTATCTTTACAAACCCAATTAAAGAAACCTATATGATATTAATTATTGATGATGACGCAGCTGTCCGTTCTTCGCTTACTTTTTTGTTGAAGCGGGCAGGCTTTGAACCGGAAGCTGTTCCGGGGCCTGAAGAAGCGTTGGTTATTGTGCGCCGGGAAGCGCCCCAACTGATTCTGATGGATATGAACTTTACCTTGACTACGACGGGAGAAGAAGGGATACAGCTATTAAAACAAGTAAAGATATTTCAGCCGGATGTCCCAGTGATCTTAATGACCGCCTGGGGCTCCATTTCGCTGGCTGTGCAGGGTATGCAGGCCGGCGCTTTCGATTTTGTGACCAAGCCCTGGAACAACCTGGTGTTGCTGAAGTCGATCCGTACGGCTCTGGAACTGAATGAGCAGAAGAAGATGCAGAAATCGCCGTTGAACCGGAACGATGCGGACAGTAAATTCCATTTCGAGAAGATTGTCGGACAGAGTGATGCGCTGATGGATGTGTTGGGAACCGTTTCCCGCATAGCACCGACCAATGCTTCGGTGCTGATTACCGGTGAAAGCGGGACAGGCAAGGAACTGATTGCGGAAGCGATCCACGCCAATAGTCCCCGTATGAAAGAGGCTTTCGTCAAGGTCAACCTGGGAGGATTGTCTCAGAGCCTTTTTGAGAGCGAGATGTTCGGTCATAAGAAAGGTGCGTTTACGGATGCTTATATAGACCGTACCGGACGTTTTGAAATGGCAAACAAAGGAACTATCTTCCTGGATGAGATAGGTGACCTGGAGTTATCCTGCCAGGTAAAACTATTGCGTGTATTGCAGGACCAAACATTTGAAGTGCTGGGCGACAGCCGTCCCCGGAAAGTGGATATCCGGGTGGTGAGTGCTACCAACTGCAACCTTCCGGAAATGGTTGCCGCACGTACGTTCCGTGAAGACCTGTTCTACCGTATCAATTTGATCACGATCCATCTGCCCGCCCTTCGCGAGCGGAAAGACGATATTCCTTTGTTGGCCCGTTATTTTGCCGATAAGCAGTCGGAAGTCAACGGTTTGCCTAAAGTCACTTTCTCTTCGGATGCCGTCAGTTTCCTGCAACGTCTTCCGTATCCCGGAAATATCCGTGAATTGAAGAACCTTGTGGAAAGAACGATGCTGGTATCCGGTAAATCCTTGTTGGATGTGTCCGATTTTGAAGGGCAATGCCTGAATCTGGGGAACAAACAATCCGTGAGAAAAGGCGGAGCCGTCAGTTTCGAGGGTATGACGCTGGACGAGATTGAAAGGCGGACTATCCTTCAGGCTTTGGATACACATGAGGGAAATCTCTCGCATGTCGCATCCGCATTGGGAATCAGCCGGGCAGCCTTATACCGCCGGTTAGAGAAATACGGAATACCTACCGATAAATAAATGATATTCGAATGAGGATAAAAGGATTGTTCTGGATCTTGACCGGGTTGCTGCTGACTATTCTGGCAGTTATCACTTACCATGTCTTCTATAATTATTCTTCCTTCATGTTCTTTATTGTGGAAGGTGTTGTCCTGGTTACGATCTTGTACCTTTTCCTTTTTTACCGTCGTATCATCAAGCCGTTGGATATTATCGGCAATGGTATGGAACTGCTGAAAGAGCAGGACTTCAGTTCCCGCCTGAGCCGTGTCGGGCAGAAGGAGGCCGACCGCATCGTGGACATTTTCAATAAGATGATGGAACAGTTGAAAAACGAACGTTTGCACCTGCGGGAACAGAATCATTTCCTGGATTTGCTGATCAATGCTTCTCCTATGGGAGTGATTATGCTGAATCTGGATAACGAGATCATATCGCTGAATCCCGCTGCCCGCAAGATGTTCGGACAACCTTTGTCGGTCGATTTCGCCGGAAAATCCTTTACAGAGATAGATTCCCCGTTGGCGGTGGAGTTGGCGCGTATTCCCTTGTATGAATCGCAGACTGTTCGCCTGAACGATGCCAATATATATAAATGTACGCATTCCTCTTTTGTCGACCGGGGATTCCATCACTCGTTCTATCTGGTGGAAATACTGACGCAGGAAGTCTTTAAGGCTGAAAAGAAAGCCTATGAAAAGGTGATCCGCATGATTGCCCATGAGGTAAATAATACAACTGCCGGTATTACATCTACATTGGATACGTTGGAATCCACTTTCAGCGAGATGGAAAATACGGAAGATATATGCGACGTGTTGCGTGTTTCCATCGAACGCTGTTACAGCATGAGTCATTTCATTACAAACTTTGCCGATGTGGTGCGCATCCCGGAACCGCAAATACGTAACCATGAATTGAATATGGTGGTGACTTCCTGCAAGCGGTTTATGGAGACGGTTTGCCAGAACCGCAACATTCAAATCATTATGGAGCTGGATGAAGTGTCTCCTGTTGTGCGGCTGGATAGTTCGCTTTTTGAACAGGTGCTTGTCAATATTATAAAGAACGCCGCCGAGTCGATCGAGCGCGACGGCAAGATTTATATACGTACTTCACGTAACCCTGTCTGCCTGGAAATAGCAGATACCGGTAAAGGAATAGACAAAGAAACTGAAAAGAAATTATTCAGTCCTTTTTTCTCCACCAAACCGAACGGGCAGGGGATCGGACTGATCTTTATACGCGAAGTATTGCAGAAACAGAACTGCTCTTTTTCCCTGCGTACTTATACGGACGGTTTGACAAGGTTCCGTATATTGTTTGAATAAGTCTGAAATACAGTAGGCTATAGTTGTTTTCATTTTGTTATATTAGGTAACAAAATGAAACCAGTATGTATAACGTATCAGTAAAAGTAAAAAGGCGTAAGTCGATAGAGGCTGGGAAGCGGATGCCGCTCTATGTGCAGATTATTTATCGCCGCGAGGTCCGGAAGATGGCTTTGCCGTACCAGTTATCCGAAGAAGAGTGGGACGGAGGCAGGGAGGAAATCAATATCCCGGGTGAAAGCACTTCCGAACGGTCAAAAGAATTGTATGCCATTCGTGAGCAGTTTTCCCGCGATTGCCGGACAGTCCGGTCCGTAATCTATTTGAAGGAGAAAAAGGGTTCCTTTACTCCGGATGAAATAGTGGAGGCGTGTAAGGAACGTTTTGCCGTTGCCAACCTGACAAAATATGTGGAGAAACAGATCTGTGTGCTGCAAGGGGAGGGCAAGGATGAAACGGCCAGGCATTACCAGAGTACGCTGAATGTCTTTATGCATTTCCGGGGTGGCTGCGAACTCAGGCTGGACGAGATCGACGCGCCGCTTTTGAAAGAGTTTGAGACCTACCTGTTCAGTTCCGGAGTTTGTGCCAATACCGTTTCTTTCTATCTTCGCGTGCTCCGGGCTATCCGTAACCGGGCGGTAAGGGATAACCTTGTCGAAGCCATCCCGCAGCTTTTCAGTAATGTCCATACCGGTATTGAAAAGACGCGCAAACGTGCGGTTCAGGAGAATGTGATCCTGGGTCTTGTCGCTTTGCAGCTTCTGTCGCCTGCGTTGCAGCTGGCACGCGACCTGTTCCTGTTCTCTTATTATGCCCGTGGAATGGCCTTTGTTGATCTTGCCCATCTGACGCGGAAGAATATCGTGGGGGATAAGATTGTCTATATCCGGCGCAAGACCGGGCAGGAGTTGCAGATACGCCTGCTTCCTGAAATGAGGAAACTGATTGCCCGTTACCAATATGTATCCGGCCCTTTCCTGTTCCCAGTCCTTACGGGTTCCCGCCCGGACTATATCGGTTATCAGAGTGCGCTGCGTGTTCAGAACAAGCGTTTGAAGAAACTGGGAAAGCTGGTCGGGGCCGACCTTTCGACTTATATTGCCCGTCATACCTGGGCCAGCGTTGCCGCACAGAAAGGGATACCGGAAGAACTTATCTCACAGGGTATGGGACATGAGTCTGTTAAAACGACCCGTATCTATATGGCGCTCCTGGATACCTCGCGGGTGGATCGTGCCAATGAAATCGTGATACATAAGAAGGATTGTAAATCAAAGCCTGTTTGTAAAGCCGTATTGTGAGGTGTGTTCTGTCTCTTGGGAAGAGACGGTCCGTCGGTGACAGTCAGTGTTAAAACTTTGCAAATGTACTAACTCTTTTTTATACTTGCACCATTTAGTACGGTGTTTTTTCACATGGCTAGCCTTAATATTCATGTATTTACTGAATATTGTTACATCTTTTAAGAAAGAAGGCCTGTTGTTCATGCCTCTCTCGGGTCTCTCTATGTCTGTCTTTCTGCTTCTTTTTCTGTTCGTTAATTGTTGATTATCTGTTGTTTACTGTTTGTTTTCCAGCAGTTTCTCTCTTTCGGGGCAAGGATGCTTAATGATATAACCTGAAAAACAAACACTTTTCCACTGTTCCCGTTTTCCGTCTTCCCGTTTTGTTTTCCGGATGTTGCCCCGGCCCATTTCCGGCTTACGGAGTGATGTCATAAAAGCCGCTGGAATCCCTGATTCTTGTGCCTTTTGTTTATCCTTGTTCCGTCTCTTCCCAAGAGACAGAACCCCACTGATAGTTACCAAATCTAGTATTAATATAATGTATAGGGTTCTTTATTTATCGCTGCTGTATACCGGTTGTTTGTTGCTAACGACAAATATGTATGGACAACAAACCGCACTGAAAACGAATCTCCTGTTCTGGGCGACCACGATCCCGAATGCCGGAGTGGAGTTCGGGATGGGACGTCAATTCACCATGGATATCTGGGGTGCCTATAACGCCTGGAAGTATCCGGATGATATGCGTCTGAATCTGTACCTGATACAGCCGGAAGTCCGTTTCTGGCCGTGCCGCAAGTTTGAAGGGCATTTCTTCGGGGTACACGGTCATTACGGTCATTTCAATATCGGCATGATTCCGTTTATTTCCGGCCTGAAAGACCATGTGTTGAGAGGTGACCTTTATGGCGGCGGCGTAACCTATGGCTACCACTGGGCGGTCGGCAACCGCTGGGGATTAGAGGCGATGATCGGCGGCGGTTATGTTTCGATGAAATATACCAAATATAAATGTACCGAATGTGCGGAGGCATCCGGTTCTTACAGCCGTAGCTATTTCGGCCCGACGCGTATCGGTTTTTCAGTCATCTATTTTCTACGCTAAAATAACTTGTCCGATGAAACATATCATCTTCTATAATATATATGTATGGGCCGTTTGCCTGGTGTTTTTTGCGTTGCCTGCCGGCGCGCAGCATATCCGTGTCGTGCCGCAGCAGGTCTCTGTGCGTAACGACAGCCTGCAACTGCTGCTCGATATGGACCTGGAGGCAGTGAATGTGTCCGCAAGCACAGCCGTTATTTTTACCCCTCAATTGCTGGGACCATCCAAACAACTTCTTTCTTTGCCCCCTGTCATTATCAGCGGCCGTATCCGTGAGCGTCAGGACCGCCGCGAACGGTACCTGTCTGCCGGCAAAGAATCTTCCGTCCCATATCTCCGCATCCGCGATACCCGGCATACGGGATCAAAGAAAATAACTTACCGGATGTCCGTCCCTTACACCTCGTGGATGCAGCAGGCTTCTTTATTACTCTGCCAGGAGGTGAAAGATTGCTGTGACCTTCAACTGCTGGGAGTGGATACGCTGGTACGTAAACTCAGCTTAAACCATGTGCCGCAACCGATGTGAAGAGATCGATAAGATCGACCGTATCATGGTGCCTTTGCAGGATAACCGCTTTACCTCGGTGGAGCGTATCCGTATCTGCGGCTATTCTTCCCCCGACGGTCCTTACGGCGACAATGAACGGCTGGCAAAAGCGCGTTCGGGGCTTTTTGCCTATTACCTGCGGAATGCATACGGCATTCCCCGCAACCTGGTGGAAGTTTCTTCGGTGGCAGAGGACTGGGAAGGACTGTCCGATCTTATGAGGCAGGAAAAACCTTCGTGGCAGGATGCCGTGCTCCGGGTGATCCGCCGTTACGGGATTTTCAACGGGCGTGAAAAGCAATTGATGGATTTAGAGGGCGGGACGCCCTACAGGGAGATGATGCGCCGTTACTTTCCGAAACTGCGGCGTATAGAGGTTGTCGTTCAATACGATGTCCGCAAAGTGGAGGGCGACGAAGCGGCCGAACTGATCTATACGCATCCCGACCTGCTGAGCCTGAAGGAGATATATGCCGTGGCACGCTATTACCGTCCCGGGACGGAACAATACCGTGAAGTCTACGAGATAGCCGCCTTTCATTTTCCGGATGATGTGGTGGCGAATGTGAATGCGGCCTCGGCTGTTATGTTGACGGGCGACCTTACATCGGCCTGGGATTATCTGCGCAAGGTGGAGGCGGACCCGCGTGCCTGGAACAACCTGGGCGTGCTGACGCTGATGGAAGGCGACCCGTCCGGTGCGGCGGTGTGGTTCCGTAAGGCGGTGGGTGTGGAGCCCCGCAAGGCGCGGAAGAATCTGGAGATAGCTGAAAGTTATTTGGAAAGCGATGAATAGGAAACGGTCCCGGACATATTTCAAGCATTTGATTTTTATGATACTGACAGTACTGCAATCAAGCTGCACTTTCGGAGATGAACCCGGCGTTTGTCCCTACAATACCCGCCTGGACTATTGGTATGCAGGCAGCGGTAGCGAGAACCAGCTGCCGGTCTACGTCGACAACCTCCGGCAGTACCTGTTCGATAGCGAGGGTGAACTGCTGGGCGTCGAACCCCTCCGTGGCGACAGTATCCGCGGCTGGCAGGGCAACCTGGCGGCGGGTGAATATACGGTCGTCCTCTGGGGCAACCTGGCGGACGACGGCAGTGACGGCCTGGCTATAGAGCCGGAATCCGGACAGAGGCTGGCCGATATGGAACTGAGCGCCGTCACATCCGGTGCCCCTCCGGGATACCGGACGAACACCGGTCGGTTGTATTATGGCAACCTGACGTTCCGCGTGGAGGAAGGCCGGAACTTCCGGCGCCGTGTTTACCTCTCGCATGCCCATGCCTCGCTGCATGTCACGGTGCAATGGATGGCGGATGCGCCGGCGGAAGGCGGTACCTACCGGATGCGGATGAAGGGGATCGCCTCGGAATACGGCTTTGTGAAAGGCTGGGAGAGTGAGGAACAGCCGGGGGGCGGTTCGTATGCGGTTCCATACATCGGCACCTCACGTACCAATCACGAGACACGTGCCTCGATGAATTACGACGGCGAAGTGACGGGCGAGTTCGTCACTTTCCGCTATACCTCGGGCACGCACCAGTTATGGAGCCTGTGGCGTAACGACGAACGTATCGTCGGCGATCTGGACCTGTATCGCTTTTTTGCTAAAAAACCGATGGATATGGACCGTAATATCGAGCAGGAGTTCGAAATCCTGGTCACGGTCTATGCCGATAAGATCATCGTCACGGAAGTAACGGAATCGGATTGGGACGAAGGCGGTGCGATTGGCTAAGGAAAGAGATTTTTAAACATATAGTATTCACTTTAAAAGAGTAGTTATGAAAAAGACGTATTTAATGTTGCTTCTGGCCCTGTCCGGCCTGGGAAGCGGTTGTACAAACGATGACGGCACGACGGAGAGTCCGTCCGGTGCCGGCGGTGAGATCCAGCTGGTGTTCAGCGGGAGCGATGAGAGCGAGGAATATACGAAGACCATCGCTTCCAACAGTGAGAATGAGATAAAGAACCTGAAGGTTTATCTTTTTGCCTCGTCGTCGGCAGAAGCGGGTGATGACGAGTATTATTACATGGAAACCTGGTCGAAGACGGAGGCAACCCCTACCGGAAACCAGTTCCTCCTTCAATCGTCGGGCTCTTCGTATAAGGCCTCTATCAAACCCGGAGAGTTGAAAGGCCTTCCGTATCTGACACTGGTCTGTGTGGCGAACCAGGACGACCTTTTTAAAGGTGACGGCAATGCTTTTGGCGGCCTGACCGCCGTAACGGTCGATGCCAACGGTGCGCCCCAGAATGTCGCTGCGGCAACCGACCTGGCCGATTTCAAAGCCACCTATACGGCCAATCTGGCAGCGGACGGTATCATCAAAACTCCCCTGGTCATGACGGGAATGGAGAAAACGAAGATCAGCGGGAGCGTCTCTAAAGTCGCCATTACGCTGAAACGTGTCGTGGCCCGTTTCGACATCGACAATACGACGGCGACCTCCCGTTTGACCATCACGCATATCGCTTTGGGACAGGGCCGTCCGAACGCCTCCCTGTTTGGTGCGGCACTGGCGGAGGTAACGCCTCCTGCGGGTGTGATGACCTATGCCGACGTCGAATACAAAGGAGAGAACGCCAACCAGGGAACCCTTGAAAGTGCCCTTTATGTTTATCCGAACCTGGCCACGGATAAGAGCTTTTTGATCATTAAGGGTACCTACAGCAGCCCGTCTACAGGCCAGCCGATAGATGTGACCTATAACATCCCTATCGTCAAAACCCCTGAAGACGCCACCCCTACAGAGCCTGCCAATTACATCGCCATCAACGCCAACAGCCGTTACAAGCTGCACATCACGGACGTGACCGAATCAAACATCTTCTCCACCTTCGAAGTGGAAGACTGGACTTCGGGCGGTGGTGTGATAGTCAAACCGGGTAACGATGCACCTGTATTCGATGTCGCCACCGGATTTACCGCTGCCGACGGAGGCAATATCGCGGATATCCCGGTCGCAGTAACCTATGCCGGGGGAACAACTTCCACCACTGAATTTAAGGTAGTGGATGGAAAATCCTTTAAGACAACCCTCGCAGCCACCGGTAAAATCCGTGCAGAGAAAGCCCCGGCAACCAAAGCCGATGTGGCACCCGATGCCTGGCTGACCTTCGATGCCCCGACTTACGAAGAGAAGGACGGCATATGGTATACGACATTCGTATTCAAATCTACCGACGCAACGGGAAAACAACCTGTAAACGTTACTTTCATCAACGACGCCGCCTCTTACGATCCCGACCTGTGGACCACGTTGACATTCTACGGCCCGCTGGCCGCCCCGTCCCTGAAAGAGGTGGCAAACGGACACAGTACCGGAAACGCGGTGGATATCGCAGCGTCTACCGCCACGATGTATAAGCTCAATAACAGCCTTATCAAAGTGGAAGCCATGTGTATCGAAGGGGTAACGGTGGAAGTCCCTGCCGGATTTGTTGCAGAAGCAGGTGAAACGAATGGTTATACGACTGTTTATACGGTAAAGATCAATAAAGTATCAGAACTGGTAGGTAACGAACAGAAAATCACGTTCAAGAACAAGGAAGCGGGTGACGTTAAAACCGAATTGACCGTAACCCTGGCCGAACCGGGCATGACCATGGAAGAAGGAACCGATACGAACAATGCCGCTGATGTGATCGGCAATACGATCAAGGTCGACCTGGACGTTCTGGCCACCGGAAACTTCACCTTCAAGGTAAATGCCCCGCAAGGCCTTACAGCGGGAAGCCTGGAGTGTCCGTGGCTGACAATCACCGAAAGCCATGCCTGGGCGGATACCGACGGTAACCGTTATGCCGAATATACGGTTGCAGCCAAAGGAGGTACTCCAGCCAACTTCGATGACTTCGACCTCCTCTTTACCAATGCCCTGGCGGGAGCAGCCAACCTGACCGTCACGCTGAACAAGGCCGCCAGCAAACCCAAACTGGAAGCCGCCACAGCAGGAACAGCCAGCGACTTCAACGGAACGGTCTCATTCCCTGACGCAAGCACAGCAACAGTCGACATGTATAAAGCTAACGGCAGTAAGGTGTATGTAAAAATGACCTGTGATGAAGTAGCCGCCTTTGCCAGTGTCACCGGTCTGAGTATGACTAAAGAATCTGACGATAATTACGAGGTCAAAGTAACGGATGCCACCCAGTTTACAGCCGGAGCCACAACGGTTATCACCGCTAAAAACAGCAGTGATGAAACCCGTACGGCAACACTGACTATAACCTGGTTGGATCCGGCGATAACATTTGAGAAAACGTTGGATACAGCCAGTGCAGGAACGATAGTGGGTGATGATATTAATGTAAATGGGATAACCTTTAAAGATTCATACGGAACAATCAAAGTAAAAATCAAAGGTTATAAAGGTTCCGTTATTGCTGTCTCGGATGTCAGCAGTGCTTGGGCCGGCATTGCGAATCCTCCTTCTGTTATAGCGGAAGATGGTACGGCAGAAATTACGATTTCTGCAGCAACGGCTGTAAATGCAGATGCTACAAATGATATAACAATCACTGTAACGAATGCGATTACCGGCGGAGGTGATAAAACGATTACGTTGAAGAAACAATAAACTGTAAATAACAAAAAAAAGAATCATGAACATAAAATATAAACTATCCAGCATCGCCGCCAGCTTCCTGCTGGCCGCCTGCACCAGTGAAAACACACTGGAACCCCCGACGCCTCCCGACGAAGGCACGGCATCGGCAAACAACACCCGTGAAGTCCTGTTATCCCTTAAAAACAAACTGAAAGTCAGCCCTGTCGGAACGAAAGCCGGCGATGTGATCGCCACGGTGGAGGAAAACCATATCTACAGTCTCGACGTCTACGTTTTCGGTTCCAAGACGGAGGGAGGCGACTACACCTTCCTGCAACAGTTTTATTACCGTGAAGACGCCCGCCAGATTGTCGACGGCGAATATGCCACCAGCTTCACCCTGAATACGGGAGCCGATAACTCGACCGCCCTGCTGAAAATGCAGAAAGGTCTCTTCGTCAAAGTCTACTGTATTGCCAACAGCACCAAACTGATCGACGCTGCCGGTGCAGAGTTCGCCGGCTTCCAGCCATTGGTGCAGACGAAATCCGGCCAGCCGGATAACGTTGTCACTCCCGGTGTGCCGACCGAGACAGCCTTCAAGGCGCTCCATACCGCAGTCCTGAAAGCCGACGAGCCGACCGATATCCTGAAAACCCCGCTGCCTATGACCGGCGCCTACACCACGCCGCTCGACCTGACCGACTTCTCCGTCTCCGCCCGTACGCAACTGGGCTTCAAGCTGACCCGTATGGTCGCCCGTTTCGATGTGGAGAACGATGCGTCGAAATCGAAGTTCACCATCGAATCGGTGAGTATGGGCAACGGACGTACCGGCGCCACCTATTTCCCGGTGAAGGTCCTGGGAACCGAGCCGGCTGCCGACGGTGACCTGATCACCTATCCGGTCCGCGACTATGTAGCCGACCAAACAACCGCGAGTCCCAAAGGAACAGGTGTTTTCTATTCCTATCCGAGTCCGGTGGGCGACGGCGGTTACCTGATTCTGAGCGGTACTTATGCAGCCAACAAGACCGACAATATCCCGGTCACCTACAGGGTCCCCTTCAAACCCGCAGGCAACGAGACGGGTAACTATATCGAAGTGGCGCATAACCACCGTTACATGGTCAAGATCACCGATGCCGACGAATACCATCTGGACTTCACGCTGAATGTGGCTGACTGGGCGGACGAGGGCACAGTCGACAATTACAAGCCGGATAACGACTTTTCCAAAGATGCGTTGGCTCTGGCCGATGCAGGCAATAGCCCGGAAGTGAAACTGCTCGCAGACGGCAGGGTGATGATGACTACCGAAGCTGCGAAAACACTGGCTTTTACCATCGCATCGAACAATGTGAAGGTGGAGGGCATCACCGAAAAACTGGATTATGCCGGTGGTGACGAATGGCTGGTCGTAGATGGTGAGAGGACGAACACGACGAAAGCCTCCATGCTTACCAAATTTACATATAAAACGGCGGACGGTATTGCCGATATGAGCAATTTCCGCCCGGTAACCATTCAGCTTACCAATGTAGCCAGCGGCAAGACATTGGATGTAATCGTTGTACCGAAAGACCAGACAGGTCCGGATATCAGCCTGGTGGAAGAAGAAAGTAACAACAATACCTACAATGCGGCCACCCGGACGGTGACGCTCCTGAATGAAGACGGGCAGGCCATCCAGCTGAAAGCGACTGCCGTTGCCATACCGGGCGAATCGCCCGAGACCGGAAGCAGTACTGTTTCGGCGGACAACTGGATTCAGGTATCTCCTGCCAGCTCTGCGGAAGCCGAAGGTATCTATACGATAACGTTGCCGACGGCAAAGGATAATGCGACGTACACGACTACGCTGACGTTTACCTCTGCGGCAACAGGTGCGAAAACAACAGTGAATGTGAAACTAAAAGAAGCCTCCCCATCCATCTGATGAATAAGCACGATTTAGTAGTATGCCTATCCGAACGCCTCTCCCTGACCCAATCCCAATCTGTTGAGATTGTGAACGCCTGGGAGGGCGTTCTCACGGACGCATTGCAGTCCGGTAAACGGCTCACGCTGCAAGGCTTCGGCACCTTCTTTGCCTGGAGCCAGACCGAACGGACAGGCCGTAATCCCCGAACGGGTGAGACCTGCCGCATCGAGGCGCGTGTCAGTGTGAAGTTCAAGCCCGGCAAATTCCTGCTGGCCGCATTGAACGAGAAAAAGAATGATTGTCAATCAACAAATGAAAATAAAGATGAGACTATTTAATAAGTTATATGGAATCAGCCTGTTTACCCTGCTTCTCTCTGTGGCGTCCTGCACCAGCGAGACGGAGGAACAGCACCGGACGTCTGCCCCGGACCCCTCCGGAAGCGAGGCCCGCCGTGAAGTGATGCTAACGCTTAAAAACAAATTGTCGGTCGTAAAGACCAAGGCCGGTGATGCGATCGCCACAACCGATGAGAACAAAATCTCGTCGCTCGACATCTACGTCTTCGGCAGTACGACCGAGAATGGAACCTACACCTATCAGGAACGTTTCAGCTATCGTGAAAGCAGTGCGGAGATGCCGTCGGGCAATGATGTGACGCCTCTCGATCTGACGGCAGTCGGTAGCGACGGCAAACAGACGAATGCCCTTTTATCCCTGAAAAAAGGCTTGTTTGTCAAACTCTACTGCATCGCCAACCAAAGCAAGCTGATCGATCCGGCCACTGATACCGTGTTTAATGGCTTTATTCCGCTCGTGCAATCGAATCCGGGACAACCGGGTAACACTGTCACGGAAGGAACTCCGACCGAGTCCGATTTCCTGCTCTTCAAAAGTATCCAACTCGACCCCGCATCGGCAACCGACATACTAAAAACCCCGCTGCCCATGATCGGGGCCTATGCTACGCCGCTCGACCTGACCGATTTCTCAGTTTCGGCACGTTTGCAACTGGGTTTCCGCCTGACCCGTTCGGTGGCTCGTTTCGATATCGTGAATGATGCTGCCACCTCTAAGTTTACGATCCAATCGGTCAGCATGGCGAATGGCCGTCGGGGAGTAAGTTTCTTTCCTTTAAAAGTTACGGGTACTTTGCCGACAGCCGCTAGCGGCGATCTGATCACCTATCCCGCTCGTCCGTTCGATGGAGAGAAAGCAAATACAGGTAACTGTCTCGGCGCTTTCTATACCTGGCCCAGTCCAATGGGAGATGGTGGTTACCTGATCTTATCGGGGACTTATGCCACTAACCAGACCGAAAATGTCCCTGTCACCTATAAAGTGCCTTTCAAACCCGAAGGAGATGGCAACTATATAGAAGTATCCCAGAATCACCGCTACACGGTCAATATTACTAAAGCCGACGAATATCATCTTGACTTCACGATCAATGTGGAAGACTGGACGGACGAAGGTAATATAGATGATTATGAACCGGGTGGGGAAGCGGATGAGAATGGTATGGTTGTAAATATCACAGATGCAAATGGGACGTATGATACAGATACCCGTACGGTAACAATGGCAATTACCAATGATGTTCAGTTTACGATAGAAGGAAACTCAACGTCCGGTTACTTTACTACGTTATACTATGAAAATGGAGATGTCGATCATCAATGGCTAACCATCAATCCGGAGGCTGACTATATGCCAACGAAAGCGGAAGCTGTGCCAACAATATATACTGTAAGCAAGAAAAATGAATATATAGGTACAAAATTCCCTGTAGCCTTCATCCGTTTCACTGATAAGATTTCAGCCAAAGAAACGGTTGTCATAGTGCAGCCGATAGCCAATCCGGTGGTCAAGGAAAAGACTATATCCAGTGGTAGTACGATTGATGTTGATGCCGGAGAAATAGTGCTTTATCAATCCTCATCAGTGACTTCTCCTGCTGTAGAGTTTAGCGTTTTTTCTTCCGGCGGAAGTAAACTGGAATTCCCGGACGGTGATACTCCCGGTAATTGGCTAACCATATCTCCGGCAACAGAACAAGACCAGTCGCAAAGCAATTATACTTTGACTTTAAACTCATCTGCTGCAGATTTCCCTGATCCGTATCCTCTTGATGGAAAAACAATACATATAGTAAACAAAGGGGATGAAACGAAAAAGACGACTTTTAAATTGAAGTTGAAATCGGATATAACAGCCACTTCTGCTATTGCTGGAAATGCGGAGTTCGATGCAAGTAAAGATATTTTGCGCTTATATAATAACCCGAATGATGAAATAACGTTGAATGTAAATGCCGTCGGAGGTGTTGAGTTGGATGCAACTGTTGATTGGTTAACAGTGGATAAAACAATTACAGATAAAAATACGAACACATATGTTTTTTCCGTAGGTGCTGGTGCTTCTACAGGAGTAAGTCAGAAACTGACATTCCGTAGTAAAGCTGATAATTCAATAACTAAAGTATATACGGTCTATTCTATAAAAAAGGAATTAGTCTTTAGCAACTATACAGATAACTCCGATTATTCGTCCATTAATAATATAAGCAATGCAACGCCTGAAATCACTTATTTCCCATGTGCAGATTCTTATTGTGAATTTACAGTCGTTTCGCCAAAAGGAATTACCGTTGGTGGCTCTTCCTGGGCTAAAGCAATAGAATATTCCAAAACAATATTGTCTTCTGGAGCCATACAAAGTGTGATTAGGGTTCAAAGAGTATATGCAGACAATTATTTTGCAAGCTTTAAATCTAGGTTTACGATAACTGTTTCTAATAATTATCCTTCACAAAGTTCTAAAAGTTTTGGTATTTCGCAATATCAAGCAGGTATTGTTTATCCGGGAAGTAAGTATCCTGCAAATCCTGTAAATAGTTATTGGGTAGCTCCTGTTAATTCTGCAAATTCGATTTCATATTATGATATGCGTAATAGAGTTACAAACGGAACAGCTTGTCCTTCGGGTTGGTGGATTCCTTCTCATGGAGAAAATCTGACAATTATGGGTATTTCTGAAGGTAACACTCTTGCCTATAATTTGAACTCGTATCCTCAAGTAAAGAAGGCTTATGGAAATAATCCTGGAGATGTTTATTATTGGGCTTCGAATAATGATCCAATAGGTTGGGGACTTAGATTTTTTAATGGATGGTTCTCAACATGGACTTTAGGAGAAAAAAATATCTGTAATCTCCGTTGTGTAAAAAGAAAATAGAAAATTTCTTCGAAAATAGAAGAAACTTAGTAATATAAAATTATTAATCATGGCAAATTACATTAAATTCTGGAAGGTCTGGCTCCGCCTGAACCTCCTGACAAAAGATGTGGATAACGACTACACAGCCGAAGTTTCCACCATGAAAAACTCCCTGCGTAACGAAGATATCGCGCAGCGGATAGTAAATGAAGGTTCGGAATATAAGTACGATACCTTGTTATCGATCATCAACCAGCATGACCGCATCATCCGTGAAGCGGTTATGGACGGTTACAGTGTATTAACGAAAACCTGCCAGTACACCCCGCGTGTGCTAGGTCCATGGATCGGCTCGAGTGCCAAATTTGATCCTGAGAAACATAAGGTGACGCTCGATATCACGCTCTCTTCTGAAATGCGTGAAGCCTTGAGCCATGTCGGAGTGGAAGTTCTGACGGTGAAGGATAGCGGTGCTAATATTGGCCTGGTTATCGATACGGTCACCGGCCTCTCCAATGATACCATCACTCCCGGCGACGATATCCGTATTGAAGGCGAAAAGATCCGTGTATCCGGTGAAGCCGCAGGTGTCGGTGTCTTCTTCATCGCCAGCGACGGTACGGAGCATCCCGTCACTCGCCGCCTGACAACGAACGATCCGAAATGCCTCCTGGCCCGTGTCCCATCAGACTTGGCAGACGGTCAGTACACCTTACGTATCGTCACCCAGTTCTCCAACACAACCACCCTGTTGAAAGAGCCCCGTACCATCGAGTACGAACGCCCTCTCACCGTAGGCACGGGTGGAAGTGGCGATGGTGACCGCCCCGAAATCGAATAACCTCCCCGCGTCGCATCGAGGCGCCGCCTTACGTCTCCCCGCGACGCAACCCATCGTCTCCCCTAAACGCAACGTTACGTCTCATCAAGACGCCGCACGGCGTTTAAGGGAGACGGTAATTTTACATCTCTAATTAATCTATTACGTGATATAATATCCTATATTTATATGAGAAAAAATAAAGTTATGAATGCAGCCGTAAGAAAATTACCGATAGGCATACAAAGTTTTGAAGATATAAGGAACCAGGGTTTTTTATATGTTGATAAAACAGCCTTGATTTATAAAATGGCAACTATGGGAAAGCCTTATTTCCTGAGCCGTCCCCGCCGTTTTGGTAAAAGTCTGTTGTTGTCTACCATTGAAGCCTATTTTCAGGGGAAAAGAGAGTTGTTTAAAGGACTGGCTATCGAGAAACTGGAAACGGATTGGCTGGAATATCCTGTGTTGCATCTGGATCTAAATGCAGAAAAATATACTTCTATTGAAGCATTAACATATATACTGGAACGTCATATCAACGGATGGGAAGATACTTGGGGTAAAGATACGCGAGAGAATAGTTTGTCTGACCGTTTTATAGGTGTGATAACACGTGCTTACGAAAAGACAGGACGTCAGGTTGTTGTTTTGATAGATGAATATGATAAGCCTTTGTTACAGGTATTTAATGATGAAAAACTGCAAACGGAATACCTAAAGACTCTGAAAGCGTTTTATGGCGTATTGAAAAGTGCGGACCGTTATTTGCGGTTTGTTTTTAATCCGTTTAGTTTATTAAATACGTTGAGTTTTAGCCGGTTTGGAAGTTATTGGTTTCAAACAGGTACACCGACATTTTTGGTGGAATTATTAAAGCAGAGCGAATACGATTTGCGGACGTTAATCGATGGTGTGGAGATGAAAGAGTCTGCTTTCTCTGAATATAGGGTAGCCGAAAATAATCCGATCCCATTGATTTATCAAAGCGGTTATCTGACGATAAAGGATTATGATGAGCGTTTCCATCTTTATACTTTGCGATTTCCCAATGATGAGGTAAAATATGGTTTTCTTGATTTCATAACTCCGTTTTACACATCTGTCGGCGATGAAGACAATGGTTTTTATATCGGTAAATTTGTTCGTGAGTTGGAAAGTGGCGATGTGGACTCTTTCCTGACACGTTTGAAAGCATTCTTTGCTGATTTTCCGTATGAGTTGAATGATAAGACTGAACGTCATTATCAAGTTGTTTTTTATCTGGTATTTAAACTGATGGGGCAGTTTTGTGATGCGGAAGTACGGAGTGCCCGGGGGCGTGCGGATGCTGTAGTTAAAACACAAGATTCTATCTATATTTTTGAATTTAAACTGAATGGTTCTGCTGAAGCGGCTTTAAAACAAATCAATGATAAAGGATACCTGATACCCTATATGGCTGATAACCGTAAACAGATAAAAGTCGGCGTTATGTTCGACGCCTCCGAACGTAATATCGGACAATGGCTTATTGAAGAATAAAAAAGGAATAGCCGTCTTATTCCCTGAATGAATAGACGGCTGAGATATTGATAATGTCCTGATGTAGCGGAAGCGCCCAGACAACTGTATTATCCGGAGTTATTTCTACCAGTAGTGGTTGCGATTTATCTTTACTATGTCCGTTCCAGTTACTTATCAGCGTGTTTCCGTTGTCATACCGGACCAGTTCGGCAACAAACAACAAAGAGATGTTCTGTAAGTCGTCGCTTCCGACTTTTCTGACAATCTGTTTGCCGGCGGGGGCTATCTCCACGAAATTATGCGCATCGCCGCAGGATACCAGCCAGTTTCCGTTTTTCAGTATCTGGATGGCGAAGGGGTTGCCACCGCATTCGACCCTGTTGATAATTTCCTTTTCTTTAGTCATTTCAACTACTTCCCCTTTTCCCATCAGTGGTATCAGGTAAGTGTTTTGCGGTGTCTTTACAATCTGGCGGAACTGGTCGTGCACACCTGTGATGCTGGTGTCAAACTTAATCTCTTCGACAGGATGGCCTTGCGGGTCGAGTTCGATGATGCGGGAAGGGGTGCCGCAGATTGCCAGCATGTAATGGCCGGAAGGTAGCTGGGTTGCGGTGAATAATTCTTCCCCTTTCTTTGCTTTGAAGTCCCACACCGTCTGTTGGTCACGGGTAATCATCCGGGCACCGGAAGTGTAGGCATACAGGATATTTCCTTCCCTGGTTATTTCAACATCGTTGCAGTCTTCCCCTTTGTTAAGCGGGTGACTCCATTCTATCTCTCCTGTTTTTTTGTCGAGAATTGCTACCTGTTTCCAGCCACAGCCGGAAACAAGCAACTTTTCTCTGGTATTGCTGCACGAGCAACAAGTGCTAATTACTACTACAATGCAAAACAGATATTTAAAATAGCGTTCTATCATTCTTCAGTCATTACTACACGGAATCCAACATTATATACTTTCTGATATTCACGGTACGGCAGGCGGAAAGAAGATGTCGAACGGTAAGGACGGTCGTACCAGGAACCTCCGCGTACAACCCGTTTGCCGTTTTCCGAAGACAATTCGTTTCGTCCGTCATTTTCGTTGTACGGGTAAGGCAGATAGGAAGACAAGGTCCATTCCCATACATTTCCGTGCATATCGAACAAGTCCCATGGATTGCGGACGTAACGTCCTACCGGTTCGGAGATGAAACCTCCGTCGTTGTAAGTCGTGTCGCGCGGAATCCAGTCGTCGTATTTATTGGGATTCTCTATCACCATGGCGCTTTCGTAGAATTTATAAGCGGTACAGGCGGCAAATTCTTTCAGCTTGATGTCTCCCAGGTTGGCATAGCGTGAGAAATCGGCCGACATGTCACCATACCAGAAAGGCGTATCGCTTCCGGCACGGCAAGCCCATTCCCATTGCGCTTCGGTAGGAAGCGAGAACTTCATGCCTGTCTTTTCGGATAACCATTTACAGTAATCCATCGCTTCCTGCCAGGAGATGCGTACGGCCGGCTGGTCGGGATGGTTCATGGAATAGCCTTTGCGTCCGAACTGGTAGCCGTGGCGGTGTTCGTCGCGACTATCGTGTGCCGGGTTGTAGGCCCTGAACTGTGCGTTAGTGATTTCGAAACGCCCCATCCAGAAAGGTTTGTCTACCTGTACGATTGTTTGGGGCAATTCGTCCGGATGCCGATCGCTACCCATGATGAAGGAACCTGCCGGGATTTTCACCAATTCCAGAGTAATACCGTTACCCAGCGGGATGCTTTTCTGGAAGTTGCCTAATGCCAATTGTTTCCATTGCGTGTTGTCCCATTGTGCGTATGATTTTTCGGTCGGGTCATAAAGAGGCCATTTAGCCAGCAGGGTATCGCCTAACGGTTTCTGTTCCTTTTCAAATCTGACGGGTTCTATATTCTGCGGGATTTCCGGTAACCATTCGGCTGTCGATTCCGGGGCACCGAACATTTCGCGGTATAGCTCACGAAGTTCATTACTCTTTTCTGCATCTTCAAACTTCGGAATGTCAGAACGGCGTCCGTGGAAAGGTGCATTGAAGTCTATCCAGCAGGCTAGCTTCTCCATAGACTCTTTATCCAGTTTAACGCCGTAATGCCCTTTCTGGAGAATCTGCATCAGTTCGGTTTGATCGGCATGTACGTCCATCGGAACCAGCATGTGCATATCGCTTTCGATACCCGGCCTACGCACGTAACGGTGCAGGTTGGCATACGAAAGTGTAAAATGTCCGCCGTTTTTCCAGGCTCTTCCCGATATGTTTGAAGTCCAGTCATTAATCCATTTGTCCCCTTTCAGGTACGGTTTTCCAAGTTTGTCCTGATTGTGGCAGGAGATACAATATTTATCCAAAACGGGTTGTACTTCGTGACGGTAGCTGAATCCTCTCTCTTTCCCGTACCATTCTTTGATGGCTTGCGGTTTTTGCAGGGATGCTTTTGTCCGCTTCGGAATGGCTATTGTTGATTTTTCTTCATGGCAACCTATACAAGAGACCGTTTCGCCCGGCATTCCGGTAAACCAGCTTCTCATAACCTGTAATGCTTTTCCCTCTGCATCCAGCGGTTGTACGAATACGGCCGTATTGGCAGGGATTGTGAACATGGCCGAGCCGTCTTCTTCGACATCCACTTCGCCCAGGATTCGCTTGATGTCCCACGGTCCGTCCATACCGATGGTGCCCAGCAATCCGCCTTGACCCCACGGGCTGAAGCTGAAAGAGCCGATGCGTAGTTTCTTTACTGTGCCACGTGGAATACCTTTTAGTCCTTCACCTTCATAAATATCTTGCAGAAAAACAGTGGAAGTTGAAGATGCCAGATTGATACGGTCGGGGATTACATTCGGTGATTTACGACTGTCCATTAGTACCGGTTCAAGGTAGGCAACGTTTTCCTCTTCGGCAATCAGAGTACGGTTATCGAACGTGTCGACCAGATAAAGTCCCCACAAGCTTTCCGGGTTTTCCTTCATGGAAACCAAATAGTATGTATCGTTCAATGGATACGGTTGCAGGAACTGCGGCCATATACCGTCGGGCAGGCGGTCGCGAACGACAGCTTCCACTTTTCTACCGGCATACGGGATTTCGGCAACAACTCCGTCCGCTTCGTGGCGGCCTTTATTGGTATCGATGATCAGCATGCGTCCGCTGCGCGAAACGCTGTGATGACCGGAGGCTATGCCAACCACGGCTGATGGTCGTCCCGGTATGGGGCGAGCATTGAAGAATGAAGTCGGGAAGTAGGAGTTGGAACCATAGAAAGCCGATTGTGTGGTGCCGTCCGGATTCATGGTAAACAGCAGGCGCGAATTGGAATGGGGCAGGTCGGCATACTCCCAACGCTGGTAGAGCACAGTACCGTTGTCCATCATGACCGGTCCCCAATTGCTGTCCTGGTCGTATGTCAACTGACGGGTTTGTTTTGTTTTTGGATCATACAGGAATAATCCGCACATTTTATTTCCTCCATCTGTACAAGGCAGTCCGAAGAAGGTACCTGTCGAACAGAAGATGTATCGTCCGTCCGGTGTATAACATCCGTCGAAGCTGTCGAAATCTTTATATGTATCCGGGGTTAGTTGATGGGCTTTACCTGTGGTCAGGTCGAGTTCGAACAGATGCCAGCGGTCGGAGGTACCGATGGAAGAAAACATTAGTCTTTTCCCGTCGAAGTGCGGTTCCGGATCGGTGATGATTTTTCCGTCTTCCGGTTTGTACAGGAGAGATTGTTTTATTTTATCAGGGTTGACGGTTAATGAAACAAACTCGTTGGTCCAGCCTGCTTTCGGATTTCCAATCTCCGAATTATTCTGGAAATTGGAAGGGGCGATGCCCAGTTGCCCGCTCATGGCTGTACGGGCCTTATCGCCCAGCGTCCGGCGGATAGCTACCACCTGTTTGTCCGCCAGCAAAGGATTGGCCAGCAGGGCGGCATCCAGTTGTTTCAACAGTTTCTTTGCCTGTTTTTCCGCTTTGGGGTCCTTGGCTTTCAAACCGCTGATAAGTGTTTCCTTATCGGTTTTCAGTTCGCTGAGCGCTTTCTCCCAATCTTTATCGGGGTGGTAACTGTCAGGATATTTCTTTTTCAGGTTATCTATTGCCGATTTGTATTTTTCCGGTGAGTAATAGGTAAGCCTGTTAATCAGGCTTTGCCAGGAGTCCTGCGCCGAAAGGAGGAACGGACTACATAGTCCGGACACGATAAGTAATGCTGTTATAAGCCGTTTCATAGCGTAATTAGAATTATGTGATAAGATGAAGTTTAGTAATTACAAAAGTAAAGGCTATCCGGCTATAATCTTTGACAAAATAAGATGAATACTTTGCATAATCCGATATTGTACATTTAAATATTATTCCTACATTTACACCGGTTAACTAATAAATGTCTGATATGCTTGTCTCTTATTCTCCTTACGACCTGTCGTTACCCTTACTTTATGCTGACTATTCCCGGGTTGAAACCTGGTGGAATTATCAGGATGTCATCAGTCCGTTTTACCGGCTTTACCTGATTACGAAAGGGAAAGGAAAAGTCTATATTAATCAGAAGGGATACGAACTATTGCCCGGACAACTTTTCCTTATACCCAAGTTTGCTTTCCATAGTTATGAATGTGATGATTTTATGGAGCATTATTATATCTGTTTTTTCGATGAGACGAAAGGAGGGAAAGGTATCAGCAATCCGATGAAAATGGATTTGCAGATAGAGGCTACTCCGATGGATTATTCCCTGATGGAACGTTTTTTGGCGCTGAACCCGTATAAGTCGTTGCCAACGTCCGACCCGAAGCATTATGATAACGACAGGAATATTTATACCCGGGAGGATGAGGTTTCGGTTTCGACATTCTCCAATCTGGTAGAGAGTAGCGGTATCCTGCTGCAACTGTTTTCCCGTTTTATAACGGAAGAGTGTTTGCTTTCACCGGAGGCGAACAGCTTGTATGAAAAACTGGATGTGGCTATACAATATATAAATAAGCATCTGGACAAGCGTATCTCTGTCTCGGTTCTGGCTGATTTAATGTGTATTACTCCCGACCATTTTTCCAAAGTCTTTAAACGGATTATCGGCATGCCTCCCTGCGAATATATCCAGATGAAACGAATCGAACGGGCACAGACTTTACTGCTTACTTCCCATATGTCGATTATCGAAATTGCGGAAAAAGTAGGCATCACCAACCTTTCCCAGTTTTCCCGCCTGTTCTCAAAGATGGTCCGTTGTTCCCCGAGAGAGTATCGTGTGAAACAATTTAATGAATTGAAGTCGGATAATCATTCTATATAATAAAAATATCTCCCTACTGAAACAAATGCTTCAATAAGGAGATACCTGTGATGCTATCCGGCAGGCCGAGGATTTGTTACTTCTTCAGTTTTATCACTTCCGGAGTCCCTTTGGTAATGTAACGGATGATTACTTCGGGAGCGTCTTCACTGGTCTGCTCACAGGAGAAGGCTACGGCTGATGAGCCTACGGGAAGTACGGCTTTTCCCTGGGGCTGCACTTCGCTGATTACATTATAGTTCTTATCGGTTACTACGGCCTTACCGTCGAATGTGTAAAGCAGATACTGGCGATCTGAAATCTCGCAGGGGAACTTAATCACCCCCTGAGGCGTGGTGAATGACGGGTCTTTGATGGTTCCGTCTCCATCTACTTTCAGGCGGATGGCATATGTGCTTTCGTAGGGACTGCTCCATGACCAGTCGGCACCGCCCGGTTGTCCCGGTTGCATTTCGGACAGGTTGCAACGGAAATGTTTGGATATATAGAGCGGATACAGGTTGTAGTTCTGTTCGTCTGTTTTTTCCAGGTGCCATTCTGTCTGCGGGTCTCTCAGACGGACTTTCTGCTCGTCCGTGAATGCTTCTGCTTCGCGCAGCTTATCCCAGTTTTTGATCGCTTCCAGTAATTTATCGATTTGTCCGTGACGGCGCAGTGTGTTACTGTTGATTGTCATCGCATAACCGGCATCGAAACCGGCTGATTCGGATAATGCCCATTCCAGGTCTTCGAGGGAAGAACATTCGAAATTACGGTCGGCCAGACGGATCAGGAACCAACCTAGCATACGCGGGAACAGGTTGCGGTGGAAGAATGATTGGTTTTTGATACGATTTTCAACCTGACCGGTGCGCATCGCTTCGCCCCAGGGTTCACCCCAGTTCATACGAGTGTGGATGTGCCATAAGTTATGGCTGAGGCGGCTGGCATCGTTAAGCACATTCTGGTCGAGCTGATTGTAGAAGCGATAGACGAAGCGGTTGTTTGCATATTCGTCCTGACCGGTGTAGGAACATCCTTCCAGACCGTCGAAGGATATCTGGCGGATACCTGTTTTATTCATTATCTCAGCCAGGCGGTCAGCGTATTTATCTTGCAGGACCAGATCAGGGAAGAGGGTTTTGTAAGGGTAGTCCCAGAGTTTGTACAGCGGTGTTTTCTGTGAATGGCTGGCGGCTGTTGTTCCCCAGGCACCTCTTTTACAGTTTTTCAGCAGGATGTTTTCTCCCTGTTCTTCTGTTGTGCCGTAAGTAATCAGCTCTTTGTCGATCTGAAGGGTGTTGAGCGTCATCGGCATGGAGAACAGGTCTGACTTTTTGATTGTAATGTCGGTCTGGTCTTTGTTCAGATCGGCTGTCAGGGTGAGTATGCCTTGTTTCAGCAAGTGGTCGGAAGGAACCGGTGTTACATAGGCGTCGTTTGTAGTCGTGAAGTTACTGAGGGTATGGACACCGACAGCGATACCCTGTGCCTTTGCCTTGTCTACCATCTTCTTTACGCCTTCATCCCCGCCTTTGGTGAATTTGGGGTCCCAGTTGAAATGTCCCCAGTCCAGGAACGGGCCACTATGGTAAACGTATTCGAAACCGGCAATCTTAGCCTTGTCCAGGATCATATCAAAATTGTCTTCCGAGAAATCAGAGATCAGATAAGATTTCATGGCTGCGCGAGCTGTTTTCCCCCATTCGCCGTCGAACATCGGGTGGGGAAGTCCCTGCTCGATTTCAATCTCGCCGATACGGGCTAAAGCATCTGTATTCTTACAGCCGAAGAGAGCGATTTTTGAACCTTTTATCAGTCCGTCTTCCCCTTCGACCGGAAGGACCAGTGATTTCTGTATTTGCTGTACTTTGCGATATTCCTGTTTGTTTCTTCTGCGGGCGGAGAAATGGAATACCGTCCCGTCAGAAATATCGGCGGCTGCCAGTTTGAAGTCCGGGATGCTGGCTACCGACAGTTCAGCAGATTTTCCTTTATAACCGTATGTGCTGGTAATCAATTGCCCGTATTCCTCAGGGATACCGGCATTCGTTTTAATGTTCAGCGCTTGTATACCGAAAGCAACGCCGTTACCCTGTGCGACACCGACCACGTCTCCAACAACTTCATTGATCGTAACAGCTAACGGGCCGAACAGTAATACGTCGTATTTTTCCGGGATATTTGCTACCTCCAATGTGATGCAGACATCGCTTTCCTTATGTTTCAGTGTGATTGTGCCGCCGTCGGACATCGTTAGTTTAAGTTGGTTTCCGTTGGCACTCATTTTGGACGGTGTTATGAGTTTGTTGTCCGTGCAGGCCGTTACGAGCGGATATTTACCCGTATGGAGAATATCCTTGCCTTCTACCTGGATAGAAGAAAAGTAACCTTCATTGTTTATCCCTATCTGGGTGGAACGGGTTTTCAGATTTACATGCTGGGCCCTGGCCTGAAAAACCAGCGCGAAGGCAAAAAGCAGCACTAGTCTGCCAATTACAGAGAGTCGTTTCATGTTTGTTTTAAATTATTTGTATAATGATTTGATTAGTGTCGGATCAAGTGATACAGACGGATTGAAGCGGTCGGATGCCATATATTGCAAGATGCTTTGCCTGAACTGGCGGGCAGCCGGACGTTTATCCAGTTCCGTTTGCAGATCGGCACTGCATACCATCAGTTTGCCGTTACCGACTTTACCTTCCAACAGGATTCCCAACTTCCGGTTTGTGAACCAGTCGTCGATCAGATGTACAACCGGGCGGTAATCTGCTGGGAAGTCGTCCAGTACCATCGCATTGCAATGGCTTACCAGGTCCCACCATTGATAATCGCTATATTTCTCTGTGGGGAAAGCTGCCAGTGCCGGGTGTTTGGGATCACAGAGGATACCGAGCGTATGAGGCGGTTGTTTGTTGGTCCAAGCCGTGTTCCAGAAAATAGAGGAGAAGCCGACACTGATATTTCCTCCCTTTTCCGGCAGGATGCTTCCGGGTGACAACAGGAGCAGGACGTTTTCTTCTTTTTCCAGTTGTGCCATGGCTTGGTTATCCAATGTCGAAGTTATATAAGGTTGTTTATCTACCGTTTCTTGTTTTGCCGGATATACCCAGATATTCCATTGGTTTTTACTGCCGGTTTCTTTCACTTCCGCACTGACAACCAATTGTGTCGGTTTTTCTATGCCGGAGAATGGATATTCGATATTTCCGGCAGGAATGCAATTGGTTACGGGCAGGTCTTTCACGAAGTTGCCCTGTGCAATCTTTTCTCCTGCCTGGTTGCTGATCTCCCAGGTGATATTGGCTGCTTGTAACGGTTTTTCTCCGAAATGTGCCACTTCGAGGGGAACGTTCAATGTCTCGTTGTTCAGCCAGACCATTTTCGGGAAACGGACAAGAGGAACTGTTTTGTTACAGAAAGTACTATACTCTTCCGGTGTTACATAACCTTTTTCTTCCCAGAAGGGATCAAGAACGCCGACAAGGGCTGTTCCTTGTCCCGGAAAATCATGCAGGTCGAGTAATTGGAAGCCGGCAAAACCGGGCGTACGGAGAGCCCCTTCAATGTCTGCTTTGTAGCAAAGTGTTTGCAGGCGTCCTGATGCAAACAGGAAATCGTCTGCTAAGTCAGCCATGTGATGTTCTTTCAAGGTTTCCTGAAATATCTCGAAGTTTTTAGCTTTCAGTACTCCTGTGTATTTTTCTATTTCTTTGAAATTCGGATAGACACACCACTGTCCGACTTCGTGGCTGACAGTCGGCATATTTTTCCGGATAATGTCGGCAAAGTCAAAGTCAGTACGGGGTTGTTGTGCGTTGATGATACTGTTCATACCTTCTCCCCAACGTTGGATGCGTGGTTCCATAGGATCCCAATAGTCGGCGTTTTCAACATAAGGCCAGCCACCGGCACTTGTATAGACGCGGCGGAGGTCTTTTGATTTCCAATAATCTATCAGGCCTGACAAATATGTAGCCTGATTGGCTCCTCCCGGCTCGTTACCGTAAGCCATCATACAGAAAGAAGGATGATTACCGTACTCTTTCAGGATGCGGTCGCTTTCGTCACGGAACCATTGGTCGGAGTAACCTCCGTCACCAACTGTTGCCCAGCCTGCGCATTCGACTTGTAGGTAAATACCCATGCTGTCTGCTACTGCGAAAGCTGCTTCCGGTGGACACCAGGAATGGAAACGGACATGATTTAGACCGTGTGCTTTGCATTGGTTATATATTTTTGCCCAGTAAGTATTGTCCATTGCCGGATAGCCTGTTAGTGGGAATATACAACATTCCAGAGTCCCGCGAAGGAATACTGGTTGTCCGTTTATTTCGAAACGCGTACCGTTCGCCTTAAACTCCCGGAGACCGAATGTGCGGCATTGTTCTTCTTTATTTTCGCCGTTTTTGATAACTGCACGTAAGGTGTAAAGGTTCGGAGTGTGTTCAGACCAGAGCTGAGCGTCATCACCCATTGCTAGAGTGGCCTCCTGTATTATACCGGAACCAGAAGTGATCTCTATTTTGTAAGGTTTGCCAACGATACTTCCATTTTTCTTCTCTATCTGAAGAAGTAGGGAAGAACCGTTCGTTCCGATTGTTCCGTCCAACGAAACTATAGCTTTGATCGTTTTGTTTGTGATATTCGGGTAAATCTGTATATCGTCTATGTAGAGGGACGGTTTGGCTGTCAGGCTGATTGTCCCGATGACACCATTCCAGTTCGATTGGGTATGGTCGGATACACTGTGTGCGTTTGTGCCCACTTCTATATTTACCCGGTTATCTACGCGGAGAGTTAACGTGTGTTTTCCGGGGGACAATTCATTAAAAGTTTGTCTGTACGGAGTGGACAGTGATTCGTGTTTCCCCATTTCCATGCCATCCAGAAAGAGCGTCGTTTCCCAGTGCGTGCGTTCCAGTTCGAGTTCTACCGGCCGGCCGTTCCATGAAGCGGGTATCTCTACTTCCTTCTGATACCATGCAACTCCTACATAATGCTTGTCCGGGTTCAGCCAGAAAGGAACTTTGATATTTCCTGGCTGACGGAATTTCTCATATTGGGGAGCATCGTACCATGATCTGTCGACGATCTGTCCGGTCCAGGGTGTTTCTATTCCGACATTGTCGCCATAACCTTGTTCCTGTAATGAACCGGGCAGATGAATTGTGTCGTTTAAAGATTTGTTATACCATTGTTCAGTTAATCCGAGGTCATTGGGATCGAGGGCAAAGCGCCATTTCCCTTGCAGGGATTGTTTGTCATCAACCTGACGGCAGGCCATTAGGGTTAAAAAGATAAATAGGACTGATAAGTACTTTTTCATGAGTATTTAATAATATGTGAAATTATGATGCAAAGGAATCGTGTTCTCGATAAAAAATCAATAGATAATATACTCTTATAGATGGATTATATTCTGATTTGGTGATTTTATTTCTTTATTTTTCTCTTTTATTGGTTGCTCGGGTAAATGGTTGTTTATACATTAAAAATATAGAGGTTGGTCTAAATAGTAAAGAGGTACATCCAATCTTGATTTACACTTGGTATAAACCGATTAAGAAGTACCTCTTAATTTATAAATTATTTGAATATACGACTGTTTACAGCCATTCCTTCATGAAGTTATCCATTTCTTCCGCATGTTCTTCCAGGCTTTGCAGCAGTTTGAACTGGGCTTTTGTACGGATCAGATTATGTTTCGGGCTGTGGATCTTATAATATGTATCACCGTTGATATAGTCTGTCAGGAAGCGTACGGTCTGCATGTAAGTCAGCAGGCGCCCACCATAAGGAAGTAGGCTGATTTCGAGCGGAGAAAGGAATGCCTTGGCTGTTTCCATGTAACCACGGGTATAAGCCTTAAAGATATCCATGTTTACATTTACATTGTCCAGGTTTTCATCATCTTCGGCACCTGTATTGGCACCTGTACGGATAAAGTCACCGATATCGGACAATACGAATCCCGGCATTACCGTATCCAGGTCGATTACGCAAAGTACCTTGTCGGTATCGGCATCGAACATCATGTTATTAACCTTCGTGTCGCAATGGTTGGTACGTTTCTGCAACTTGCCTTCACGGTACAGACGTTCCTGAATGCACATTGCTTCGGCACGTTTTTCGATTTCTTCTATCAAGTCTTTTACTTCTTCCAGGCGTCCGGCAGCGTTAGCCTTTACTGCATCATGGAATTGTTCCAGACGGAATTCCATATTGTGGAAGTTAGGAATTGTTTCTCCCAGTGAACCTTCGGGCAGGTCTGCCAGCATAGACTGGAAATCACCGAAAGCCTTACCGGCTTCGTATGAGAGTTCCGGAGTTACTTCTTCGTAGCTTTTGCTGTTGGGGATGAACAAGCATACACGCCAATAGCTGTCACCATCGAAATAATATGGTTTACCTTCTTTGGTCGGAAGGAAAGTCAGCACTTTGCGATCGATATCGCTTTCGCCTTTAGCTTCCAGTTTTTTGCGGATATGAGTCGTTACAATATTGATATTGTTCTGTAACATATCTACATTGGTAAAAATTAGATGGTTGATACGTTGTAATACGTATTTGATCTCGCCTTTTTCGTTTGTTACTTTCAGCGTGTCGTTAATGTGTCCGTTTCCGAAAGGTTCAGCGGAAACAACTTTTTCTGCCAGTGTGAACTGGTCGAGAATGTTCAGTAATTCTTCTTTTGTTTTTGCCATGGTATTTATTAATTGACAATTGATAATTGACTATTGAAAACAAGTTGTTGTTGTACTCTTTTCAATCATGCTTGCAAATGTAAAAATAATCTTTGACAAAATAAAAAAGGCAACGAGTCTGTTCGCTGCCTTTTTTATAAATTCATTTTGAATTGTTAATTGAACTTTGTCAATCTACAATTATTTTTTGTTGCGGTTACCGTAACGGCTCATGAACTTATCAACACGTCCTGCTGTATCCACCAGTTTAGATTTACCAGTGTAGAACGGGTGAGAAGTATTAGAAATTTCGACTTTTACCAACGGATAAGTAACACCGTCGATTTCGATAGTTTCTTTTGCATTGATAGTTGAACGAGTGATAAATACATCTTCGTTTGACATGTCCTTGAATACTACAGGACGATAGTTTTCAGGATGAATTCCTTTTTTCATTGCTTCTTTATCTAATTTAATTTATACTCTTATTAGTTTGGTAACCGGTAAATTGGCTTGCAAAGGTATGGATTTGCTTCAAACTAACAAAGAAAATCGAACTATTTTTTCCGAAGGCGTTACTTTTGTATTATTTTATATGCTTAAAAGCATAAAGTTTTCAGAGAGTTCTTATCTTTGTGCAGAATTTTCAATCATTAACGTAATAATATATACTACAATGGTAAATTACAAAGATTTAGGTTTGGTGAACACAAAAGAAATGTTCGCTAAAGCCATCAAAGGCGGATATGCAATTCCGGCTTTCAACTTCAATAACATGGAACAGATGCAGGCTATCATCAAGGCTGCTGTTGAAACAAAATCTCCGGTTATCCTTCAGGTTTCTAAAGGTGCTCGTCAGTATGCTAATGCAACACTGTTGCGTTACATGGCTCAGGGTGCAGTTGAATATGCAAAAGAATTAGGCTGTCCGAATCCTCAGATTGTTCTGCACCTGGATCACGGTGATACATTTGAAACTTGCAAGAGCTGTATCGACTCAGGTTTCTCTTCTGTAATGATTGACGGTTCTCACCTGCCTTATGAAGAAAACGTAGCTTTGACTAAGAAAGTTGTTGACTATGCTCACCAGTTCGATGTAACAGTTGAAGGTGAACTTGGTGTATTGGCTGGTGTTGAAGACGAAGTTTCTTCAGATCATCACACATATACTGACCCTGAAGAAGTAATCGATTTCGCTACTCGCACAGGTTGCGATTCTTTGGCTATCTCAATCGGTACTTCTCACGGTGCTTACAAATTTACTCCGGAACAGTGCCACATCGACCCGAAGACTGGCAAAATGGTTCCTCCTCCATTGGCATTCGAAGTATTGGATGCAGTAATGGAAAAACTTCCGGGATTCCCTATCGTTCTTCACGGTTCTTCTTCTGTTCCTGAAGAAGAAGTTGAAACAATCAACAAATTCGGTGGTGCTTTGAAGGCTGCTATCGGTATTCCTGAAGAAGAATTGCGTAAGGCTGCTAAATCTGCTGTTTGCAAGATCAATATCGACTCAGACTCTCGTCTGGCTATGACTGCTGCAATCCGTAAGACTTTCGCTGAAAAACCGGCTGAATTCGACCCACGTAAATATCTGGGCCCGGCTCGCGATAACATGGAAAAACTGTACAAGCACAAAATTCTTAATGTACTTGGTTCAGACAACAAACTTTAATCAGATAACGGATTAAATATATTAGGAAGCCATCCCGTGTTTGCGGGGTGGCTTTTTGTTTTTTCTCCTTTTTTATTGTATAAATATAAAATTAAATATTTTATTATTTGTAAGTTTGTAATTGAATTTTAAGCTTTCTCATGATAACTGGCAAAGTATAAATGGAGCAGAAAATAAGAGAGTTCGATAAGTGGTATGAACAATATGTTGATGAATTGTTTTCGTATGGAATGGCATTCGGTATGGAGAAAGAATATGTGCTGGATGTCATACATGATGTTTTTTTACATTTATACGAATCGGTAAATAAAATAGAAATGCCTGATAATCCCAAGTTTTATTTACTCCGTTCTCTTAAAAACAAAATTATATCCTCTAAACAAAAGAATTTCAATTTATTAAGTCTTGATGACAATATGGAATATGAGTTCCAGATTAAGGTTGATGCACTTGCATTACTGGAAGATGAGGAGGAACGGTTGGCTTATGAAGAACAACTGGATAATTTATTCCGTTTATTGACCAATAAACAGCGTGAGGTTGTTTACTTGCATTTTATGCAGGAACTGAGTTATCAGGAAGTAGCGGAAATTCTTCATATAACGCCTAAAAGTGTACGTAAAATTATTTATCGTGCGTTGGAACGTATGCAAGGAGGAGTAGTTCCTTTATGGTTAGTCTTTATTTTTCTGGCTGAATCGTAAAAAAGGAAAAGGGTAACCCCATATGGAATTACCCTCCCGAATTAAAAACTCATCTGTAGTATTAATCTATTTATTGGTCTTTATTTGTCCCAGAATGGTGCTTGAACAAGCGTCGGGTCCTTATCTATCTCTTCCTGATAAATTGGATACCAATAGAATTTACGTTCATAGACCCGTTTGATGTATTGTGTACGGACGAAGAAAGCTTTGGGGTTATTCGGATCATCAGACAATTCTGTTCCGCTGAAATTCATGCCATACATTGGCTGGTCCAAGACTTCTTCCGCTTTTTTCCATCGGCGCAGATCAAAATAGCGGATACCATTTTCACAACATAATTCTACACGGCGTTCATGATAAATAGCCCGTCTGACTTCTTCCTGGCCGTTTAAAGGAATCTTGTTGAAACCATTGCTGTCAATTCCGGTTCCATATTGCGGAACGCCTGCACGTTCACGAATCAGGTTCAGGTATTTTAAAATGTCCGCGTTACCCGGATCACATTCATTTAATGCTTCGGCATAATTCAGGTAAGCTTCCCCTAAACGATAAAGTATTCCCGGGCGATATGGATGTATATTATCACGCTGGTTTTGTTCCAAAGAAACTTTTTTACGATTCAGATAACCATTTTGAGGAGCATCGTGTGTGGGGCCACCGTCTTGTTCGTTAGACATCATTTGTACTTCGCGGTTGGCTTGATGGTACCATTGCCGGTTCCACATAACGGTCAGATAGAAACGAGGTTCCCGGTTGATATACATATTATATGTACCAGTAGCTGCAACCTGATTGTAAGTATTGCCGTCTGTACCGACAGAATCGACTGTTGCTCCCGGGCAATTGCGATACAGGTTGTATTTGGTTTTGCGGATATCTGGCTGGTCGGAGAAACCACGCTCTGTATAACCTGACTTTTCATTGATAACCGGCGAACCATAGTTACTTTTATAACCGGTAATGGGTAATGAACCATCTTTCATGGAGAAGGCATCGACTAATGTCTGATAAATACCTAATCCTCCGTTACCGGATGCTCCGCGTGGAGTAGCATGTTTTTCAAATTCACTGAAGTTACTGTCTGAACGAACGAATAATGCTTCCGGATTCACATCTCCACGCAGGAATAGCACGTTATAGCAGGACATGAAAGGATCGATGCTCCCGTCTGCATTATATTCGCGTACCAAGTCGTGACCGGCAGCATGGGCTGCCTCTATCAATTCCTTGCAGGCATCTGCCGCGCGGTTCCATTTGCTGGCGTCATAAGTCTGGCTAAAACGATCTTTACCGTCATAGTTTTTAAATCCATTATACCATTCATTGCCGTTGACCAGCGGGCTGGCTGCAAACAATAACATACGGGCACGGACTGCGAGGCACATAATGGATGTGGCACGTCCATAGAACTGTGTCGATTCGCTTAGCCAGGAAGTCGGCAGTTTTTTTGATAGGCTGACTAATTGTCCGTCAATCCAGTCAACCATTTCGTCGAAAGGTATCTGCCCACGCATTAAATTGGGATCATTGACATCTGCCAATCCGTCGAAGAAAGGAACACTGCCGTATGCTTCAATCATCATCCAGTAATAATAGGCAATCAGAAAGCGGCATTCATCTTTCATTCTTTCTATCTTTTCTTCTGTAACTCCCTGATCCGGAAGTGCATGAGCATTTTCAATAAACTGGTAGGCAGAACGGATACGTACAGGGCATTGACTCCATACCGCTCCGTCCCAGGAGGAACTTGTAAACCATTGTCCAATTACGAAATTCAGTGTATTACCCCACCACTGATACCAACGTTGGGAAGGATCGAGGTCATCTCCCATACTGTCATAACCATAATCTCTCAACAGACTCCAGTAAGGGTCAGGAACCCTGTTATAAACCCCGGAGAGCCAGTCCTCGGTTCTGGTTTTATCGTTAAATACCATTTCCATTGTTAGTGTATCATCCGGTGCATTATCCAGATAATCCGTACAACTATTGAGGGATAAGCCTAAAAATGATAAGCCAATATATTTGAGTAGTTTCATTTTCTATATGTTTTATATTTATTACTCTGTTAGAAATTAATATCCAGTCCGAAAGAGAAGGATTTCATGATCGGGTATTTAGCTCCGTTTGCCGTGTCCAACTCCGGGTCCCAAAGATCGAAGGAGGAGAAAGTGAAGAGGTTGGAACCTTTGGCATAGAGGCGGATATTGGCAAGGCCGACCGAATTAATCCAGTGTTTGGGAAATGTGTAACCGATTTCTATATCTTTCATCCGGAGCATGCTCATGTTACGCAACCACCAGGTCGAATTTTGGCTGTTGTTGGCGTTTGTTCCATAACTTAAACGCGGGTAGAAGGCATCCTGTTTCGGGTTTTCCTGGGTCCAACGATCGTTGTAGTTGGTCAGGATGTTACCCATAGATCCTTGGGAAGCTCCTGGTAAGAAATTGGAAACAACGCCTCCGATAAAACGATAAGTCTGCCCGTTCCCCTGAAAGAAGATATTGAAGTCTACATTTTTATAACGAGCTGTTGCTCCGAAGCCATAGACAATTTCTGGATTGACGGTTCCGCCCATTGCCTTCTCATCCTTATTAGTGATAACGCCATCACCGTCGATGTCCATATATTTAATATCTCCCGGACGGATAGCGCTGAAAGTTTGTGCCGGTATACCTTCTTTTAAAACCAGGTCTCCTTTTTCATTTGTAGTGAAATCATCTTCTGTGAATAATCTTTCGGCAACGAGGCCAAATAATTCATTGACAGCTCTTCCGGTGCGTTGACGATTTGTTCCGATAACTCCCATCGCTTCATCCATTTCAATAATTTCGTTGTGTGCATAAGTGAAAGTTCCGCGAAAACCCACGTGCAGGTCTTTATTGAACTGTTTATTGTAAGTTAATGAAAGATCTATACCTGTGTTGTTCACTTTACCGTAGTTAGCCCATGGTGTTTTACGGAAACCTGCAGATGTCGGGATATTATTACGTTGCATGAAAATATCACGGCGCTGTTCCTTGAACCAGTCTGCCTGTAATTCCAGAGCGTTCCAAAGACCTAATTCTATACCGACATTTAGTTTTTCTACGGTTTCCCATTTCAAATCTGTCACACCAAATTCTCCCTCAAAGCGGGAGGAACGGTTGTAATCGTTGTTTACACCCCATTTATATGATCCATCCGTGTCTATTGTTGGTAGGAAAGCGAAGCGGCGTCCGTCCAATTGGTCGTTACCGGTCAACCCCCATGATGCGCGGAATTTGATTTTAGAGAAAGTCTCTTTGAATTGTTCCATGAATTTTTCTTCCGAAAGCATATAGCCGACGGCGACAGAAGGGAAGAATCCGTAACGATGTCCTTTTGTGAAATTCTCCGAACCATTATAACCGAAATTGAATTCGGCGATGTAACGGTTGTCAAAAGTATAGGAGGCACGTCCTGCTATACCCATGCGGCGGAACGGCACAATGTTACCATCCTGATAATCCCGTTGATTATAGAGGAACATGGCACTGACTGCGTGTTTCTTATTGAATGTGCGGTCGTAAGCGATATTTCCTTCCAGATAAGTGGCTTTATTTCCCCATGCAGACTCGCTTTTTGTATCCAGAAATTCTTGTCCGTCCGTACTGACTGTCAGGATCAGTTCTCCTGTTTCCGGATCTCTGCCTGTTGCCGGATTATAGTAAGTCGGAGTTTTGGAGCGTTTCACCCATGAACTGGAGTAACGGTCGAAAGAAAAGAGTCCTTTTATTTTCAAACCGGGAGTAATAAATTTCAGGTCCTGTTCGATAGAAAATAAGGATTCGACTTTTGAGTTGGTTGTTGTCTGATAACCATGCTGTGTGGCTTCCGCCCAAGGGTTATGGCGCTCTGTTACACGGACATCGCGTCCACCGGAATACTGGATCGGATGGTAGAAAGGAGGTGTATCAAATGCATAATTCCAAATGTCCTGTCCACTGACTGCCATTCCGTTTTGTTCCTGTAAATATCCCCCTATACTTATGCCGACAACGGTTGTTTTCGTAACGTTAATATCAACATTTGAACGGATATTGTATTTGTTCAGGCGGGTCGACGAATCCCAGTCTTTACTTTTATCGGTGACAAAAATACCACGTTCCCCATAGTAGGACGCAACTAATGCATAACGAAGAATATCGCTACCACCTGTAATAGTCAGATCACCTCGTGTATTGGATGCCATGTCTTTTGAAACGGCATCCAACCAGTTTACATTTGGATAAAGCTCCGGATCTACATTATTACGGTAGTTGTTGATTTTTTCTTCTCCGTAAAGAGGATTAGGATTCCCTGCGTCCATATATAGTTCATCCATTAATGAAAGATAATCAGCCGATCCGATATATTCCGGGAGCTGGGTAGGTTGTGTGAAACCCTGTTCGAAGTGAAAATTTACTTTGGGTTTGCCCAGTTGCCCTCTTTTGGTCTTTACGATGATAACTCCATTTGCTCCTCGTACACCATAGACAGCACTGGCAGCAGCATCTTTCAATACAGAGAATGATTCGATTTCTGCAGCGGAAAGATCATCGAGCGTACGTTCTATTCCATCTACCAAAACCAATGGTTTGATACCTGTCCCTTTGAATGAAGATATACCGCGAATCCAAAAGTCGGAACCGTCAGAACCAGGTTCGCCACTACGTTGAACGGCGATCACTCCGGCCAGTTGTCCTGCCAGATTATTGGAAACGGCACGGGTTGTTCCTTGTTGCAATTGAGCAGGTTCGATGGTCGTGATAGAGCCTACTACGGATACTTTTTTCTGGGAACCGTAACCAACTACTACAACTTCATCCAGATTGTTCGATTCTTCAGACATATTTACGTTTATATTGATCTGGTCTCCGACTTTAATTTCTTGTGATTCGAAACCGATATAGCTGAAAACAAGTACCGTGTTTTTATGAGGAACTTCAATGAAGTAATTTCCGTTAATATCGGTAGTTGTACCCTTTGTTGTACCTTTAATAATAACATTGACACCTGGTAATGGAACTTGCTGTGCATCTCTGATTGTTCCGTTGATAGAGATACTTTTTTGCTGTTGTTCTGTTTCTCCTTTTCGCATAATCATTACCTGTCTGTCATTGAGAACGTAGGTAAGACCGGTGTTTTTCAGAATTTCAGATAAAATTTGATCTATCGTTTGAGATTGGATGTTAATACTTACATTTTTACGTAGTTCTAGACGAACTAA